>CAYOQB010000070.1:0-26051 GCA_964406035.1 uncultured Solibacteraceae bacterium
GACCAACTACTTCGTGAAGCCGAAACGATCGTTGGCCATGAGGTGACCGTCCCCGGATCTCAGATCACTTTATCTCGAAGTCGGAGCAGGCGGACCAGGCACCGAACTGCCGGAAGCCGAACCGCGTGCGAAGCAACGCTTCAACCAGCCCGCTAACCGCGGCATGATCCAAAACCACTGAAGGATTCCAAATACAAAGTAGAGTGACCATACAGAAACGATCGGACCGAATCGACCGCTCGTCATGAACGAACCCGTGCCCGGAACCCAGGCGTATGCTAGTTCCCCGACTACTCGAAAACCGATCCCACCAACAGGAAAAGTGAGCAGCTCCATGGTTAGAACACAGAAGACCTCTGTATCCTTGCCAGCAGCCTTGAAGTACAAAGCGAAGCCGATCGTTAAAAGGCAGAGAACGAGCCAGACCGACCGAACCAGCAGAAAGGTGTTCCGCGCTAGTTGTTGCATAAACGTCTACCCGAGGCACAATTCTGTGTTCGGGAAGGTGGCCTGTTTTCCCATGCGAGGGAACCCGCGGCATACCGCTGTTTCGTTATACTACCTCCCGCGCTTCGTGATCGCAGGGCTCCCGCCATAGCACCCGGCGGGCACAGGATAACGCAAAACAAACCTACTATCCAAGTAACTCTAGTTCCATTCAGTGGCTTAGTTCGAACAGAACTGGAATCAAGCTGCATCACGGCCGGAGTACGGGCGAGTCGGGAGAGCGTGAGTTGCCGTGACGGCACCGGAGCAAGCCGTTGGGCTCACTTCAAACGTATGGTGCGCTGCAGTTGTTCGAACTCCTTGGCGGCTTTCCGATCGGGGTCGTGCTCATAGGTGCCGAAAAGAAGCGTAATTATCCTCCCGTTCTGAACGAATCCTCTCTCCACGAGGATGTAATCACCCTTTGCCGTTCCGGGCATTGTCGATGTGACTTCGTAGAAACTGCACAGCCTGTCGGGTTCGCACACTCTTTTGACATGGCGCTTACTGCGAAGTGACTCTTGCGGGACGCGCAGAGTCTCTTCGACGCTCTTCATATTGAAGATCCTGACAGAGATGAAGGCGGTACCGGTAAGGGCGATGCCCTGCACAACGCGACCGCTGTGTGGAAAGACCAACAGGAGGTCTCGGGGCTCGTTGATTTGAACGTACCACCCTTTAGGAACAGTGACGATAATACCGTTTTGCGCGATCGCATACTCCGCGAACGCAAGGCTGGGTAACAGCAGGAAGACCGCAAGCCAGACCACCCTACAGATCGTTCTCATGTGCATGGGACCTCTACGCGAGGAATCGTAGATCGCATGGGTTCGTACCGGCCGTTTTAACTTCGCTCGCCCACACGTAAAGCTTGCCTTATTCCGCCCGCAGCGAGTCGAGCGGGTCCACGCGGGACGCCTGCCTCGCCGGAATCCAGGATGCCAGCCCGGCGAGCGACAACACCAGAAGCGCGGCAGCGCAGAAAGCAGCCGTGTCCAACGGAGTCACACCGTGCAGCAAACCACTCAGCGCATCGGTGCCTGCCGCGGCGATGGCTGCACCGGCCAGCGCTCCCGTCAAAGCGAGGGTCACGCCCTGGCGGAGCACCATCCAGCGAATCCCCACGGGCGAGGCTCCCACTGCCAGGCGAATTGCGTACTCGCGGCGCCGCAGATGCGAGGTCAGGCTGACGACGGCGAAGAGGCCGAAGGCGCACAGAACCACAGCCGTGGTTCCGAAAAACGCGAGCGCGAGCATCGCGACGCGGTGCCGTGCCGTCTGGTCGGCCGCCATTTGCGTCAGCGGCATCACCGGTCCCATCGCGACGGCGGGGTCCACTTTGCGCAACGCGGCACGCAGGTCGGCAACGGGAACGGGTCCGGACGCCTGCACGGTGAAGTAGCGGCGGGGCCAGGAATACTGATAGGTGGACCCGAACGCGGTCGGCCGGATCTGGCGCACCGGACCCTGCTGGCGCATGTCGGCTACGACGCCCACCACGGTGATCCAATCGCGAGTGGGACCGCCGGGGCCCAACTGGATGCGCGCGCCGATGGCGTTTCCTTCCGGCCAGTAGCGCCGCGCCATCATTTCATTGATCACGGCGACCTTGGGTGCGGAATCGAGGTCGGTCTCGGTGATCTCGCGGCCGGCGATCAGCCGCGCGCCGATTGTTTGCAGGAAGCCGGGCGACACAGAGAAGTACGCGACTTCCTCCTGTCCGGCGTGGTCCGAGCGCCCGAAGATGGAAAGCGCGGCGCCGGGCCCGCCAACGATGGGAAGTCCGACGGAAGAAGTCGCCGCCGTGACGCCCGGGATGCGGCGGAGCTCGGCCAGGACTTCGCGCTCCAACTGGATGTGCTGTTCGGGGGCGCGGTACTTGGGTCCGGTGAGGTTGACGTGAAACGCGGTGAGTCCCTCGGGGCGGAAGCCGAGCGGCAAGTCGGCAAGATGCAGAACGGTCCGCACCAGCAAGCCGGCTCCGACCACCAGCACGAAGGCGAGCGCCACTTGCAGCACCACCAGACCGGAACGCAATACGGTGATGCGGGTTCCGCCGCTGCTGGACCGGCCGGCGCGAAGCGCGTCCGCCGCGTCGATCGTGTTCACGGCGCTTTGCGAAAGCAGCGGGGCCGCGATTCCCAAGGCCAATCCCGCGGCGACCCCGAATAAAGCCGTGGTCCAATCGAGGCGGATCGGCTGCAGTCGTTCCAGAAATTGCCCCTGGTAGGATGCCAGCACCTGGATGAGGCCGCCGGCGAGCCAAACGCCGAGGGCGGACCCGAGGCCGGCGATCGCCAGGCTGTCGATCAGGCGTTCCACGAGCAGGCGGGATCGCCCGGCGCCGAGTGCCGCGCGAATCGCGTATTGCTGGCGGTGCGCGATCGCGCGAGCGACGGAGAGGCCCGCCAGGTTCGCGCCCACGATCAGCAGCAGCAGTGTGGCCGCGATCGCCGTGCCCACCAGGACCGGCATGGTGGGGCCCACCAGCTCATCCCGCAGCGGCAGCGCCACCCAGGCCTGGCGGCCCTGAACTGAGGGGTAAAGCTCGCGTTGCTGGCGCGAGAACACGGCTAGCGACGCCTGCAGTTGTTGTGAGGTCGCGTCCGGTGCGCGGCGGGCGATTACCGTAAGCGTGCGCCGGCCACGGGCGGGGTCCGCGAGCAGCGCATTGCGGTCCAGCGGCGCCCAGACGTCCACGGTGATGAAGTACGGCGCCAGGAAGCTCTGAGGCATGACGCCCGTCACCGTCCGCTCGATGCCGTCCAGCCGGATGCGCTTTCCGATGATGCTGGAGGAACCGGCGAACAGGCGCTGCCACATGCCCCAGCTGATCACTACCGAATCGCGATCGCCTTCTGTCCAGCCGCTGCCCAGTGCCGGAGCGGACAGGACCCGGAAGAACGAAGCGGATACTGCGGCTCCGGACAAGCCCTCGGCCGATTCGCCGTCATTGAAGGTGAATCCCATGGGGCGGAAGGACACAAAATCCGTCAGCGGCACGCCGCTTTTTTCCAGATCCGCGAGCACGTGCGCCGAGACGGGCGATTGGCGGCCCTCTACATCCGTGAGCAGCGACACCAGCCGCCCGCCGTCTGGGTACGGAAGCTCGTCCAGCAGGGCGAGCTTCACGGCGGAAAAGCTGGTACAGGCAGCAGCAACGGCCAGGGCGAGGGTCCCGGCGATGGCGAAGGTCGCCAGGGTTTCATGGCGAAACTGGCGGAGGGCGGAACGCCACAAATTCAGCAGCATAACTGCTTTACGCGCTGGGGTGGAAAACGTTTGGACCGCGGAAGTGCTTGCGGCGGATCGGGCGGGCGGTGTAGTGTTCCTACAGCCGCCATGTTCATCGGACACTTCGCCGTAGGGTTCGCAGCGAAACGCGCCACGCCGCGAGTTTCCCTCGCCTGGCTGCTCACCGCGCCCGTGCTTCTGGACCTGCTGTTCCCGGCGTTCGTGCTTCTCGGCTGGGAGCGCATGCGCATCCAGCCGGGGTTCACTGCATTCACTCCGCTGGACCTGTATCACATGCCCTGGTCACACAGCCTGGTGATGAGCCTGGTCTGGTCGGGCTTGTTTGCGGGCATCTACTTCGCCAGGTCGAAGCATGCCGCCGGAGCCGCGATGCTGTTCGGCGGAGTTTTCAGCCACTGGATACTGGATTGGATCACGCACGCCCCGGACATGGCGTTGTGGCCGGGAGGTCCGAAGGTGGGGCTGGGGTTGTGGAACTCCATACCGGGAACGTTGCTGGTGGAATTCGCGATGAGCATCGCGGCAGTGTGGCTGTACCTGCGTGCCACGAGGCCTACGGGACCGCGAGCCACGCTGGCCTTATGGTCGTTGATTGCTTTGCTGCTGGTCCTGTATCTCGGCAGCGCGTTTGGGCCGCCGCCCCCGGATGAGCGTACCACGGCGCTCCTCATCCTGAGCGCGATCATTACGCCGTTCTGGGGCGCCTGGATCGAACGGAACCGGAGTGCGGTTGGGGTCGCCGGGCGCTGAAGGCGGTTTTACAGGCGCGGAACGCCGCGCGTTGCATATGGGGCGGCGTGCAATGAGTTGCTCGTGAGTGGTTGTTGCGCGCCGGGGGCTGAAGCCCCCGGACCGCCTGAAGGCGGTTCTACTTTGCGCTTGCGCGGGCTCCGCTTCCGGCGAAATCGTGAACGCACAGGCAAAACAACGTTTGCCGCTCCGTAACCGTCGCGGCTCACACTCAGACATCGTGGCGCGCCGGGCATGGACTTGGCGCGCCGGTCGTCTGAAGCTTCAATTCGCTTGCGGCGTCAGAAGTAGATTTTCACCGCGATCTGAAGGTTGCGCGGATCGCCCGTGGAATCGATGACTCCGAATCCTTGGCCGCCGAGCACGGTTCCCGGCAATCCGAAGTTGGCCCGGTTCAGCGAATTGAACGCCTCCAGCCGCAGTTGGGTGCGGATTCTTTCGGTGAACTGGAAGTTCTTGTGAAGCGCGAGGTCCAGGTTCACGTGGTTGGGACCGCGGAGGTTGGGGATGGTCCGGCCGGCGTTGCCGATTTGGAACAGGGCGGGCGGCTGGAAGGCGGCGGTGTTGAACCAGCGGGCGATGCGATCCTGCTTGGTCTCCGCCGTGGTGGTGGGATCGCCGACGATGTTCGGCCGCAACGCGCGGTAGCCCAGGCCGGGGGTGACGGTCGCCGCGGTGCTGATGGCCAGCGGGAAGCCGCCCTGGAAGGAAAAGATGGCGTTGAGATTCCAGCCGCCGGCGATCCAATCCAATTTGCGGTTGTTGTTGGCGAAGGGGCGTCCCTTGCCGAACGGCAGCGCCCATAGCGCGCTGGTGACGAAGCGGTGCCGCGAATCGAAAGTGGACAGGGACTTGTCCAGGTGGCGGTTGTTCATGTCCTGGTAATTGGGAATCTGAACCGTCGCCGCGGCTTGAATTGCCGAGATGTCGTCGATGAGTTTCGAGAACGAATAGGAGGTCTGAAAGTTGAAGCCGCTGGAGAAGCGGCGCTCGATCTTGATTTGCGCCGAGTGGTAGGAGGAATGTGCGTCGTTGGCGAAGAAGTTCTGAATCGCGCCGAACTGGGGATAGGGGCGCAGCAGTTGCGCCACGGTCAGCGTCGGCGTGGCGAGAACGCCTCCCGCTGGAGGACGCTGCGCGACCGGAAGCGTGAGAAACGGATTCGCGACACGCGTGTTCAAAGCTGTAGCGCCCAGGGCGCGAACTTCATCGCTGATCTGGTTCAGGTCAGTGGTTCCGCCGAGCAGGCCGATTCCGGTAGACCCCACGTAGGCGATCTCCGTAATCAGGCTGCCGGGGAGTTGCCGCTGCACGTTGAAGTTCCACTGCGCCGATTTGGGATTGCGCAGCGCGCGCAGGCGCGTGGGCAGCGTGGCGAGCCCGTAAGAGGTGAGCGCGCCCAGCGAATCGCCCGGCACTGGGAGGATGCCGTTGGGAAACGGATTGCTCAGCGACGCTCCGGGATTGGGGGTCACACCGTTATCGAGCGAAGCCAGATAGGTGGTCGCCTGCGACTCGGTAACCATCGCCAGCGTTCCGGCGGTGATGCCGCCGCCGACCATCGGCGCGTAGAAGATACCCGCGCCGGTGCGGATCACGGTCTTGTCGTTCAGCTTGTAAGCGATGCCCACGCGGGGTGCGAGGTTGTTCAAGTCCGGATCGCTGAGATAGCGGGTGTCGCTATTTCCGCGACCAACGAATTGCACGGCGCCGGTCAGCGGGCCGTTGCGTCCGGGCACATTGACTCCGCCGATGGTCTGCGGCGCCAGGATCACGCCCGGGTTTGCCGGGAAAGGCGCGAGCGTGGCGAAGTTCGTGGTCCGGTTGAACCGTTCGATGGTAGGCAGGTCGCTTTCGTAGCGCAGCCCGAGGTTGATGGTCAGCTTGCGGGTGATGTTCCAGTCGTCCTGGATGTAGATGCCGAAGTTGTGATTGCTGGCGGCGAGCCGGGGCGCGATGCCGATGCGTCCGCCCGCGGGAATTCCCAGCAGCATGGAGGCGATGGCGTCACCGCTGGCGGTATCCGCCGCGGTGCGCGCGGTAAAGCTGCGCGTGAAGGAGAAGTTACCCGCCGGATCGTCGGCGCGGAAGTTGTTCACCTGGTATACGCGGTAAGAGCCGCCAAGCTTGATGTTGTGGCTGCCGCGATTCATGCTGAGGTCGCCGCCGGCGCTGTAGTTGTTCTGGTAGGTCTCAGTGATTCCGAAGTTGAGCAGCGGTCCCAAGGGCGAGTATCCGGTGGCGGAGAAGGACGGAAACACGTTGCCTTCGCCGGTGGCTGTGGCGATATAGGAAGGGAACCCGAGGCTGGTGGGATCAAAACCTTCCGAGGGCTGGGTCCGGTTCAACTCGCTGCGGGACGCGCCGGCGGTCGCGTGGGCAACGGTACGCGGATTAATGGTGAAGACGTAATCCGCCACAACGGACCAGGGCCGGTTCTTCTGAAGGCCGTTCGTCGTAGTGGTGGCCACATTGCCTGGATATGTTCCGGAAGCGTCAATGTCGTCCCAGTTGCGGGAGATGCGGAAATAGGTCTGGTGCCGTTCGTTGATTGCGTAGTCGATGCGGCCGATAAACTGCCGGTCCAGGCTGGTGGTGGGTGAGTTGATGGCGTAGTTGTTGAGCAGGCCCGGGCGGTTCGGCTCGGGATAGGATGCGACCACGCGCTGGGCCACACGATCCTGCAGTTGAGCCGGAATCTGGTTCTGTGCGAACGGAACGCGCGTTCCGGCGCCCGGCTGATAGATCAGGTTGGGCAGTTCGGAGAAGTCGCCCCGGCGCTGGCGCAAGGTCGGCACTGTGCTCTGTAGCAGATTGCTGGTGCTGGTCTTCAGCATCTCGAAATTCGCGAAGAAGAACAGCTTGTTGCGGAGAATGGGGCCGCCGAAGTTGCCGCCGAACTGGTTGTAGCGGAGCTTCTCCTTGCCGGTTCCCTGGCGGTTGCTGAAGAAGGCCGTGGCGTCCAGGGCGTCGTTGCGGAAGAACTCCCATACGGTGCCGCGATAGTTGTTGGTGCCGGATCGCGTGGTGAAGGTCAGGGTGCCGCCGCCGGAACGGCCGTACTCCGCGCTGTAGGCATTGGTCAGGATGCGGAACTCCTGCACGGCGTCCGGCGAGGGTTTGAAGGCGGGCCAGTTGTCGGCCCTGCCGTTAATATCCACGCCGTCCACCAGAACCTGGTTGGTCAGAGCCCGTCCTCCGGCAACCGAGAAGGCCACAGCGGACGCAAGATTCGGATTCGCGCCGCGCGACCCCGGCGTCGTGGTGACGGAAGCGTTCAACTGCGCCAGTTGATACGGATTGCGCCCGTTCAACGGGAGCTGATCCACCGTGCGGCGGTCGATCATGGAGCTCACGGCCGCCGTGTTCGTTTCGATCTGCGCCACATTGGCGGAGACATTCACGGTCTCCTGCACGGACCCGGGCGTCAGGGCGATGTTGACGGTGGCCACCTGGCCTACCTCGAGCACGATGCCGGTCTGGCGGAAGGTGGTGAAGCCGTCCAGCTTCACGGTGATCGCGTAATTGCCTGGATCGAGCAGAGGAAATACCGCCACGCCCCCCGTGTCGCTGGTGGCGATCTTTTCGATGCCGCGCGCGATATCGGTGAGCGAGACGCGGGCCTGGGGGATGACGCCGCCGCTGGAATCGGCGACTTCCACGCGCAGGGTGGCGGTGGCCTGGGCGAATGCGCAACCGGCCAGGGCCGCCGTGGCGATCAGCAGATGCAAGGTTCTGTTCATGTGGATCTGTTCTCCATCAAACTGCGATACCGTTTTCAACCGATTCGAGCGCGGCGGCGAGGCTTCGCGCCACCGGCTCCAGCAGCTCCGGACCGGTGATGCGCTCGGGCAGATCACCCGGCATGTGGTGAAAGGCGCTGCCCCCGGCGAAGCCCATGAAGGGGTAACCCTTCTGGGCCATCACGATCATTTCACCGCCGGGCTGCTCCGTCACGATGGGCTTGAGATCGGGCTGGCCGGCGAACGCTTTCGCCAGCAGGGATTCGAACTGAGGCCGGGTGTAGAGGCGGCGGGCTCGCGACGCGGTGGCGAGTTTCTCCAGGCCTGACGCCGTTCGCCGGTATTCGTATGTCGCGATTCCCGCTCCGAGATGCAGCCAGCAGGCGACATCGCCCGGTGGTGGAGCGGTGTGTTCGATGAAGCTGCGGATTCCCACGCCGCTGAGCTCGTGCCCGGAGGACGCGACGAACAGGTAACTGGCCTTGGATTCGCGCCGGGCGGCCCAGCGCGCCAGGCCCAGCCAGAGGGCGACACCCGGCCCGCGCTCGCCGGCGCAACGAAACCAACCGCTGGAGGGCGTGGAGATCAGGATCAGAGGCTTGTTCCGCCGCAGCCTGCCGACGGTCTCGAACGCTTCGGCGTCCGTCTTGTATTCGCCTTCGATGCGCAAGGCGGCGGAGGCAGCGCGGTCCAGAGCCGCTTCGTCGCGTTGTCCCACGCACAGGACTGGCACCGGCCACTGCTGCAAACCCGCCATGGCGTTCAGGGCCACGATCTCGCCCGGTAGCGATTTGGTTACCGCAACGATCCCGATGGCGCCCGCTTTCACCAAGCTGTCCACCAGGCCTGGGACCGGAGAAGCCGGGGTCACGGACGCGCCGCGGATCTCCGGAAATTTCAGCAGCGCGATCTTGCCGCGCAAATCGCCGGCCGTCGCCGGAACCAGCGGCGCGGACACGGGTCGCGAACCGGTCGGCCGCGGCCACCACAGCGGGAAGGAGTCGATGCGCTGGCCGTCAGCCCGCAGTTCAGCGGACTTGAGGAAGAACTGCTGCAGTCGAAACGGATGCAGATCGGCTTGGAATCCGGCGTCGCGCAGCTCATCGCGTAGCCAGCGCGAGGTGCGGATATCCACTTCGGTGGCGGTGCGATGCTCGCCTAATCCGGAGTAGCGCGCCACATCGGCGTAGAGCCGAGGTCCCTCCAGCGGATCGGGCGGCGTGGCGCGCGCGGCCGCAACGGAGGCCAGGATCAGAGCTTGCCTGCGCGTGAGCTCACTCATGCGGGTACTCCGTTCAGAAAATCCTCGAAGTTGCGCCGAAAGTACAGGTCCAACTCTTCCGATGTGAACTTGAAGCCGTACTTGGGAGCATCGTTCACCACAATGTCGATCCATTCCTTCTCGTTGTACATGGCGCGATACACCGGGTTGTCGCTGCCGTACATGATCTTGTAGCGGCAGGCGCTGTCCATCGCCCGCCTTAGCAACTGCAGGTACAGGCGGATGTTGTACTCGTCCACGGCCTGCCAATCCGCGGTATCGATGTACAGGCCCGGCTTCTGCGTGGCGAACATCAGCGCCGTTTCAAACCAGTACGGCAGGCCGGCGCTCGACAGGCAGATGTTCAAGTCCGGGAAGTCGTAGTTCACGGGTTCCAGCAGCATCGGATCGCAGACCTTCGCGATTGCCGAGCCTGGTATGGAAGACGTGTTGGTGGAGACCGGGATGTTCAGCTCCAGGCACTTGCGATACAGCGGGTAAACGACGCGGGCGTCGTCCGGCGAAAAGAGATGATAGTGGGGCAGCATCTCTCCCATGCCGCGATAGCCCAGCTCCTTCACGGCGCGTTCCAGCAGGTCCACGCCGCGCGCGCCGCGCCGGGGATCGATGCCGCAGAAGAGCACGAAGCGATCGGGATAGCGGTCCCGCGCGGCCGCGATCTGCCGCAGGATGTCCCAGTAGGGCACGCGATAGTAACCCTCCAGCTCGCGATCCATGGCGTGCACGCAGGCAACGCCGATGTCCGCCTCATCCATTTCGCGGACAAAGGCGTCCGCGTACTCGTCGTAGGATTTCAGCGAAGACACCAGGCGCCGGTACTCGGCGGCGCGTTCCGGACGCGCGGTCGCCACGGATTCGAGCCAACCGGGCCGGCTCTTGCGAGTGCGCTGGGGACGTACGGGCTTGGCGGCGCGCCAGCCCGCCCACTCCAGGTGCATATGAGCGTCGATCCGGCCGGGCTTCATGGGCTTGGGCGGAGCCTGCGCCGCGCCGTTACCGCCGACCCAGCCCGCGACGGCAGCCCCGCCCGCCGCTTGCAGCCATCGCCTGCGCGAGAATGCGTTGTTCTCAGCCATTCTTCTTTGTCCCCGATTTGCTTTTCGCGGCCGTCCGCCTGGGGCGGATCAACTGGCCCGCGGTCATTTCCACCATGCTGCCGATCACTTCCTGGCGAGTCAGATCGCCGCCCGGCCGGTACCATTGCGCCAGCCAGACCATGGCGCCGAAGAAGCTCATGGCGGCCACGGTGGGATGCACCGGCGCGAAGCGGCCCTGGTCGGCGAGCTCCTGCATCGTCGCCCGGATGAAGCGGTAGTAGCGCCAGCGCGCCTGCTCGATCTCCCGTTTGCGCGCCGGAGAAAGGCCGCGCGATTCGTGGACCAGCGTGGTTACCCTCGGCCCCAGGCCGGTGCCGTCCTCCGCGCCGAGAATGAACTCCGCGTAGCGCTGGGCCAGCAGCCGCAGCCGCTCGGCCGGATCGCTGACGGCCCGCGCCGGTTCGATTACATCCTGTTCCAGGCGCGCCATGCCGTGGCGCATGATGTCGTACAGCAGGTCCTCCTTGCTCTTGATGTGGTGATACACGCCGGACTTCGCCAGGCCCACGGCATTCCCCACCTCGGCCAGGGTGGTGGCCTCGAAACCCTTTTCGACGATCAGATCCGCCGCCGCGCGATAGATGCTGTCGAGCATCCGCCGGCTGGCCGGACGCCGGGCAGGCGCCGCGCGACCGCCATCCGCGATTGCACCTTGAGACATGAGCGAGACCGCTTCCTGAAAACCGACCCGCGGGTCGGTTTTGCTTCGTAATAGAACACCTCACTTTCAGCCCGGTGTCAAGGGTGTTGTGTCAGGGATCCAGGAACCGGGATTGCATTACCTCCGGCCGCATCCGATAATCGAACGATCCAAAGCAGCGGCCGATGCAGATAACGGAAGAGAGCAAGCGGACGGAGAAGGCCGGCAACGCCGAAGTTCCGCCGCCTTCGCGGCAGGAGTGGATCGCGCTCGCGGTCCTGGCGGGAATTCTGTTCACGGTACTGGCCTCCCTGGCATGGCGCACGGGGGTGACCGTGGATGAACCCGCGCACATTGTTTCCGCGTTCCGCTACTGGTCGGGCAACGACGATCTGGGTCCGGGCGACATGCCGCCGCTGATCAAGATCGTGGGGGGATGGGTGCCGCGCTGGTTGGGGCTGCCGCTAGCCGAGCCCTCGCATCCGAGCTGGCGGCAACATCACGAATGGCCCGTCGCTCAGGAAATGATGACGCGCTTCCGGAACGGGGAGCTGCAACTGCTGTTCTTCGCCTCGCGCCTGCCGATGCTGTTGTTCCCGATTGCTTCGGTGCTGCTGGCGTGGTGGTGGTCGCGGCAGATTTTTTCGCGGTCCACGGGCATGATCTGCGCGGTGATCGTGGCGCTGTCGCCGACGTTTCTCGGTCATGGCCACCTGTTCAAGAACGATGTCGCGGCCGCGTTCGCCTACGTCTTCTTCGCCTACCGGGCGTGGCGGTACTGGCGTCGCCCGGATGCCGTCCAGGCGGGCCTGCTGGGCGCGGCGGTGCTTCTGGGCCTGATGGCGAAGTTTTCGCTGGTGATCCTGCTGGGGGCGGGGCCGGTGGTGATCGCCGCCCGGCTGCTCCGCGGGGACTTCCGGCCGAAGCACGCGCTCGGGCACGCGGTCCTGGCGGGGGCGGTGGTTTATGCCGGCGTGCTCGTTTTCTTTCCGGGTCCGATTGTAAAACTGCCGCCGGCCTTCGCCGCCGAGTGGCGCGACCGCTTCAGCCTGCCCCTGATCGACTGGGTTTGGCTGGCCGAGCGGATACCCGCGCCGCGCGCGTTCCTGGCCGGCGTCCACTCCGTCACCCGCTACCTGGAAAGCGGCCCCGCGGTGTACCTGTTAGGCAATCTTTACGAGAAGGGACACCCGCTGTACTTCCTGGTGGCGCTAGGGGTGAAGGTGCCGGTGTCGCTGCTCGTGCTGATTCTGTCGGGCTTCGCCGCGATGCTGTATCGTTTTCGCGGCAAGGACGGAAGCTGGTCCGTGACCCTGGGAATCGCGCTGGCCGGACTGATTTACCTGGCGCTGGCTTCGCTCACCCCGTTTCAGGCGGGCGTGCGACTGGTGCTGCCCGCGCTGCTGTGCTTTCTGATCGTGGCCGCGGGCGGCATCCACTGGCTGCGCGGCTACCGGACCGGGCGCGTGGTGGTGACGCTCGCCCTGTTCTGGCTGGCGGGCCGCACCTGCTGGAGCTATCCGCGCTACATCAGCTACTTCAACTCGCTTTCCGGCGGGCCTTCGCGGGCGCTGCACTATCTTTCCGACAGCAACGTGGATTGGGGGCAGGGGCTGCCCAACCTGGCCTCCTGGCTGCGGGAGCGTCCCGAAATGGCGCCGATCCGGCTCTGCTACTTCGGCTTCGACAGCCCTCACGCGCGGCTTCCCAGGGACCGGTTTATTCCCGTCGCGCCCCCCTGGGGTCCGGAGCATGCGCGGGGAACCCAACTGCGGCCGGAACCCGGATATTGGGCGGTGAGCGTGTCGCTGCTCTCCGGCCATCTGTTCGCGCCGGAGTATCGCGACTACTTCGCGGCGTTCCGCGAGCGGGAGCCGGTTGCGCGGGCGGGAAACTCCATTTACATCTACCGCTTCTGAGCGCCCCCCGCGCCGGGTGGCCCGCGGCTTGTATAATCAACCTAGACATTTCTGTCCATGGACAATCGAATTCGAGTGCTGGTGGCCAAACCCGGTCTGGACGGCCACGATCGCGGGGCGAAGGTAATCGCCCGCGCCCTGCGCGACGCCGGTATGGAGGTTATCTATACCGGATTGCGCCAGACCCCGGAGATGATTGTCAACGCGGCGCTGCAGGAAGACGTGCAGGTGATCGGCCTGTCGATTCTTTCCGGAGCGCACAATGCTATTGTTCCGCGCGTCATGGAGCTGCTTCACGAAAAGCAGATGAATGACGTGGTGGTGATCGTGGGGGGCATCGTACCGGATGACGATGCCGGAAGTCTCAAGAAGCTGGGCGTGGCAGGCGTATTTCAGCCGGGCGCTTCGCTCGAGGAGATCGTGAACTTCATCCGAACCTCAGTCAAGCAGGCGGCCTGAAGCGCTTTCTGGGAATCGCGCTCGAAGACCTCCTGCATGAGAGATAGAGAGAACTGAATGCAGGATAGATTGAATATCGCCGTGTTTGTCGATTACGACAACATCGAGATCGGCTTGAAGTCGACTCTGCGGCGTGAGTTTGACGTCGCCCTGGCGCTGGACGCGCTTAAGGAACGGGGCGACATCGTGGCCAAGTTCGCGTACGCGAACTGGGGCCGCCAGGAAGGCGCCACCCGGCAGATGGCGGAGAACGCGGTGCAGATGGTGCAGCGCATCCCCTCCCCGCGCGGCGACAAGAACGGAGCGGACATCAACCTTGCCCTGGACGCGCTGGAGATGGCCTTTACACACCAGCATGTGAACGCGTTCGCCATCGTCTCCGGCGACAGCGACTTCATCCCGCTGGTGAACAAGCTGAAGGAGTACGGCAAAACCGTCTTCGTGGTGGGCGGCAAGGCGTTCACCTCCACGATTCTCCAGCAGAATTGCCACGAGTTCATCAGCTTCGAATCGCTGCTGCCGGATGGCGACAAGGTGGAAGCGCCGCCGCGCCAGGAACGCGACCGCCGCGGCCGCGACGGCAAGGAGCGCGACCGCGACCGTCCAGACCGTCCGCCGCAGCAGCAGCGGCAGCGTCCCGCGCCGCTGGACCTCGAACTCGCCATGCCGCTGGTGGAACGCGCTCTCCAGGTGCTGGAGCGGCGCAATGTGCAGCCACAGCTCGGATTGTTGAAATCCACCATGCTGCAGCTCGATTCCGCCTTCAGCGAGAAGGCGTATGGAGCGGGCAGCTTTTCCGAATTCGTCGAGAAGCTGAAGAACGGCAACTTCGTCAACGTCAGCGGCACCGGCGGCCGGTACGTGATCGAACGCAAGAAGGGCGATCATCCGTCGGCGCCGCAGTTGAAGCCGGAAGACGCGCTGACGCCGCTGCGCGACGTGCTGGAGAATCATCGCCTGGAGTGCGAGAACGGCGTTCCCGCCGATCAGCTCGCCGCCTGGTTCAAGGAAGAGCAGCCGAACGTGGACTTGACCCACTACGGCTTCCAGGAATTCGGCGAGTTCCTGAATTACGCTCAGGACAAGACCGTGGCCCGCGTCGAGATCGACGAGGAGAAGGGCGTCACGGTGTTCCTGGGCGCCGAGTTCTATCCGCCGGCCATTCCGGAGCCGCCGGCCCAGCCCGAGGAGATTCTCGAGGAAGACGAGCCCCAGCCCTACGTGGAAGGGCAGCCGACGATCTTCGAGCCCAATCCGCCGCCGCCCAAGCCGAAGAAAGCGCCGGCGCGCAAGCGGGTATCCAAGCCGGCCGCGTCAAAGTCCGCGCGGCCCCGCCGTAAGAAGACCGACTAGCTTCATACCCATTCACCAGCCGGGATCATGGCCGCCGCCGCGCTACCATGATCCCTATGATCGAAGCCATGATGATCCCCGGCGGGCCCAAGCCCGGCGGGCCCTATTCCCACGTCGTCCGCGCCGGCGACTTCCTCTTCGTTTCCGGCCAGATCCCGCGCAACCCGGATACCCAGGAATTCGAGTTCACCGGAATCGAGCGGCAGACCACGCTGGTGCTGGAGAACATCCGCCGCATCCTGGAGGGATGCGGAGCCTCGCCCGCCGACGTCGTGCGCTGCAACGTTTTCCTCAGCGACCCCAGTGATTTCAACGCCATGAACGAGGTCTACTCGGCTTTCTTCGGAGGTCACAAGCCCGCGCGCACCACCGTGGGAGTTTCCTTCGTCCGGCCGGAGATGAAGATCGAAATCGACTGCATCGCGTATCGTCCCCAGGCGTAGACCCCGGTAATCCGGCGTTTTGCCCCCGCATAGACCCGTTCGCGGACCAGCCGCGTCCATAGGCTCATGAGCATCAGCATCGCCATCCTGTCGTTTCTGTTCGCGGATACCACGTCGTCGGGTCCCTGGTCGCAGTGGGGCGGACCCGGCCGCGACTTCCACGCTCCTCCGGCGAAGCTCGCCGAATCCTGGCCGGCGGGCGGCCCGAAGCAACTCTGGTCCCGCCAACTGGGCGACGGTTTCTCCGCGGTGGTCACCGACGGTAAAACGTTGTACACGATGTATCGCGGGGATGGGAACCAGAACATCGCGGCGGCCATCGATCCGGCCAATGGGAAGACGCTTTGGGAGCGGCCGCTGGACGCAACGCCGCTCGCCAACATGTTTCTCGATTACGGCAAGGGACCCAATTCCACTCCGCTGATTGCCGGCTCGCGCGTGTTCGTGGCCACTTTCACCGGACAATTCGCGGCTCTCGATCGCAACAGTGGCAAGATGTTGTGGTCCAAGGAACTGTGGAAGGAATTGGGCGGCACCTTTCGGGACGTGGGCTATTCCAACTCGCCGATCGCCGTCGGGGACCTGGTGATCGCGCCGGTCGGCGGGCAGGGTAAGGGCGTGATCGCGCTGCGGCAGAGCGATGGCGGGGTCGCCTGGCAGAAAACCAACCTGGCCAACGCCATGTCCTCGCCGATTCTGATCCAGGTGGATGGCAAGGATCAGTTGGTGGTGTTCATGGTGGACGGCGTGGCCGGGCTGGACCCGAAGACCGGCGATCAGTTATGGCTGCACCCCCACAAGACCGACTACGACGTGAACGCCGCGACTCCGGTATGGTATCCGGAGCACAAGACGCTGGTGATCTCCTCGGCGTACTCGTCCGGCGCCCGCGCCATTCAGTTGACGCCGCAAGGTCCCAAGGAGCTCTGGTTCAACCGCCGTCTGCGGGTGCATCACGGCAACCTGCTGCGCATCGGCGATCACGTTTATGCCTCCAGCGGCGACTTCGGTCCCGCGCCGCTCACCGCCGTGCATATCCCCACCGGAAAGATCGCCTGGCAGGAACGCAAGTTCAGCAAGGCGAACCTCGTCTACTGCGACGGCAAAGTCATCGTGTTGGATGAGGACGGCAACCTCGCGCTGGCTTCGCTGAGCCCGACGGGACTCAAGGTGATCAGCGAAGCACAACCCTTAACGAAGCTCGCGTGGACTCCGCCGACCCTTGCGGGGACAAAGCTGTTCATCCGCGACCGCAAGACGCTGGCGGCTTACGAATTGGGGCGGTAACCGCCGCCCCTCGGTTTCTTAAGCTACTTCACCTCGATGAGGAAACGATGGCCGGAGTCGAATGGCAGCTTCTGCCCCGGCTCCCACCATCGCGCCGCTTTCTCGTCGAACGAAACCACCACCGCCTGGAACTCGGGCGAGCAGGAGTCCGTGCAGCGCGAAAGCCGAACCTTGGGGTGATCCCAGGGCGTGAAGTCGTCCGGCTTGCGCCGGATCTCGCCGCGGGCGAACTCCTTCGGTTCCAGCTTCAGTTCGACACGGAGAAACTCGCTTGGTGTGTCGCCGAGGTATTCCACCTCATGCGTCTCCTTACTGCCGCGATGAAATCGGATCGCTCCGGCCTTGACCGCGGGCCGGCCGTTCGGATCGAACTCCTTGTGCCAGAACATGATCGGGCCCCCGTCCGTGAGGTACACGTAAACGGTCGGAAACGCGGGATGTTCATGCACGGGAAGCTTGTCGCCGGGCCAGAAGCGGGCTCGCGACACGCGGACCTTCTCGTTCTCGAATTCCAGTTGATAGTTTTTCGGCGCGGTCTCATACGGGTTCTGGCCCATCAGGGCGCACGCCGTCCAGAGACCGGTTAAGCATATCCGGTACATAGAAATGGTTCTCCTTTGAAGAATCTGTGGAAGCAGCCGGGGGATCCGCGGCGCGAATCAGATCCGGAGAACCTGGATGAAGTGCAGCAATCGGGAGGCGTCATGGCCGCGAGCCCGCGGTTCCGGCGGAGGCCAGGCCGATGAAGTGCGGATTGCCGGTGTTTGCGGAGGTGGAAACAGATCCGGATGGAAATCAACGTCGTCCTGCCACCTCTGCTCGGCCAGGTAATCGCAACCTGTTGAGACTTTCTTCGGAGGCTTGGATCCCTTCTTCGAACGCGAGCAGGTGGGCTTGGGCGGGCAGGGCTGAGCGTAGCAGGCGGCGCTGGTGCACCACACGAATGCCGCTAAAACGACAATCGCCGCCGCTCGCCCCATGGCAATCTTGGACGAGCGGCGGCGAGTTTGGTACTGGACGGACTTACTTCCCGGCGATCTGCTTCAGCAGCTCGGCGACCGCGGTTTCAATCTGCGGGTCCTGGCCCGCCAGAGCCTGCTCCGGCGTGATGTCGACCAGGATGTCGGGCTTGACGCCGTAGTTCTCCATGTTCGTGCGCTTGCCGTCGGCCAGATACACGCCAACGCCCGGGGTCCGCACCGTGGATCCATCGATTAGCGAGTACGATCCGGTGCCGATCACCGCTCCCGCGGTGGGAGTGCCGATCGTCTTGCCCAAGCCGAGCGCCTTGAAGCCGGCGGGGAACATTTCCGCATTCGATCCGGAGCGGAAGTTCTGCAGCACCACCTTGGGTCCGAAGTAGCCGGCGAACGGGCGCTGGTTTTCTTCGGTGCCGCGGGGTTGCCACACCTGGTACGGACGCTGCACCAGGATGGAAAGCAGTTCCTGCTCGATGTTGCCGCCGCCGTTCCAGCGCTGATCGATGATCATGGCCTTCTTGTAGCGGAACTCGCGCAGTTCCTTCTCGAACTTGGCCAGCGAGGGCGGATTCATACCCTGGATGTGCAGGTAGCCGACCTGACCGTTGGACAGCTTGTCGACCATCTCGCGGCGGTCCTTCACCCACTTCTCATAGCGCAACTGGGAGTACGCGCCCTGGCTGACCGGCTCGATTCGCGCCACCCACGCGCCATCCTGGCTGGGCTTGGAATTGAAGCTCACCGCGAACTTGCGGTTCAGCTTCTGGTTCAGCAGCTTCCAGTAGTTGTCGGTGGAGAGCACCGGCACGCCGTCGATGGCGATCAGGTAATCGCCCTTCTTGACGCTGACCCAGTCCTTGTCGGCGGGGCCGTCCTGATATACGTGAGCGACGCGGTAGCGCCCCGCCTGCTCGTCCACGTCAAACTCGATGCCCAGATTCCAGGTCTGCGTGCCGCGATCCCCGCCGGGTCCGGGCGCCGCGCCGGTGTGCGAGGCATTCAGCTCGCCGATCATCTCGTTCACCAGGTTCAGCAGCTCCTGGCGATCGCCGACGAACTCCACCATCGGCTGATACTTGGAACGCATCGCGTCCCAGTTGGTGCCGTGCATCTGGGGATCGTAGAAGCGGTACTTCATGCAGCGCCAGGCGTCGTCGAACATCTCCGCCCATTCGGCGGGCTTGTTGATCTTCACCTGGGCGTTGAAGTTGACGCGCCGCCGGGCGGCGTTCGCCGGGGCGGCCGGCGCCGGGCCGCGGGCTGCAGCCGGACCGCCGGCAGGCATGGACACGTTCCACACCGAGCCGCCTTCTTCAAAGAACAAGGTGCGCCCGTCGCGCGAGATTGCCAGTTGCATGCCGCGCCCAAAGCCGCCGCCGCGCGGGCCGCCGTCGCCACCTTCGTCGCCGCCTGCAACCCCGCCGGTGATGCGCGCCAGCCGCTTGCCGTCGCTTTGGATCGAGTAGATTACCGGAGAAGGCCGGTTTGTTCCGGGTTCCGTGGTCACGAAGACCACGGTCTTGGAATCGGGCGCGACCTCATAGGTCATCACGCCGAACGGCATCCGGGTCACCTGCCAGGTGCGCCGCCTCAACCCATCCCAGTCGATGTTCAGGACCTTCGGGGCGGCCGGGCGCTCCGGACGGCGCGGCTCCGCGTTCACCGGCTCGCTGCCCTTCTCCTCCGGCTCCGCCGGATCCTTGTCCTGCTTCTCCAGCATCATCGCGTATAACTGCGAGGACCCGGTGTTGTTCACCAGGGAACCCTGCCCCACCGCCGTGCTGCGAACAAAGAACAGCGTTTGCCCGTCCGGTGAGAAGCGCGGCGCGCCTTCGTTATAGGAGTCGAAGGTGACCTTGCGTTCCTGTCCGCCCGCCGAAGGAATCAGATAAATGTCGCTCTGCCGGGAGATGTCCTGCTTGGCGTAAGTGAGCCACTTGCCATCCGGCGACCAGCGGACGCCACCCACTCCGCCGTACTTCGAGCTGGTCAGTTCGGCAGTCTGCTTGGTTGCCAGCGTGTACTTGTACAGCTTGTTCTCCGACGTCGTGAAAGCGAGGTCCTTGGAATCCGGCGACCACACCATGCTGTTCTTCAGCGTGTCCGAGTCGGTGATCTTTTCGGGCTGCGCACCGCCGGAGGCGGCAACCACGTAGATCTCTTCCCGCCCGTTGCGATCGGACACGAAAGCGATCATTTTGCCGTCCGGCGAATACAGCGGGTCGCGGTCGCGCGCCGAGGAGTCGGTGATCTGAATCAGGTCGCCTTCCTCCACAGGAGCGGAAAAGATCTCGCCGTGCGTCGAAAACGCGATCCTCGCACCGGATGGCGCCAGGCTCCAGTCTTCCAGACGGGAGTTGAAGCTTCGGACTTCCGTCAGATTCTCCTGGATGTCGGCGCTGATATCCACCTTCACCGGCGTCACTCTCCGCGTCGCCAGGTCCAGCTTGGAGATGCCGAAGTCCTTCTCAAACACGATCGTCTTGCCGTCCGCCGACAGCGACGGCCAGCGGACATCGCCGGAGGTGAACTGCGTCACTTTCTCCGCCTTGCCGCCCTTCTCCGAAACGCGCCAGATGTTGGTGATCCCGTTGCCGTCGCGATCGCTGACGAAGTAGATGAAGCCGTCGCGCGCGTACATCGGCCAGGTGTCCATGCCATCGAAATCGGTCAATTGCGTGAACTTGCGGGATGCGACGTCCATCAGCATCACGTCGCTCTGCGAGGAGCCGCGGTAGTATTTGCGCCAGTAAGCCTGCGACTTCTGGTTGTAAGCGACCTTCTTGCCGTCCGGCGAGAACGAGCCGTACAGGCCCATGTCCACTCCCACCGCGCGCTCCATGCCGCCTTCCGCGGGAACGGTGTACAACTTTCCGGCGAAGTCGTCGCCGCGGTTGGAGGCGAACAACACGGATCTGCCGTCCGGACTCCAGCCCAAGACGTTGTCGGCGGCGGAGTGATAGGTAAGCTGCTTCGGCTGCCCGCCCTCGGCGGCAACGACAAAGACGTCCGCGTTGCCGTTCCGGTCGCTCGAAAAGGCGATCCACTTACCATCCGGCGAAAACGACGGGTACATGTCGCGCGCCGGGTGCGCCGTCAGCCGGCGAACATTCTGCCCGTTCTCATCCGCCACCCAAAGATCCGCCAGGTAGGTGAACGCGACCTTCCCGCCCGAATAGGTGGGATATCGCACCAGCTTGGCTTCCCGTGCTTGCAAGCCGATCGCCGCAAGGGCGATGAAACAGAGAATACGCTTCATAGTCGAGCCTCCCGAGAGCTGAAGTGAATATACGTTCAGACGGTTGGAAATGTAACGGCTTACAGCGGCGATTTGCCCCAAAGCCGTTGCGCCGCCAGCCACGCGGCGCCCGGAACAAGCATCAGAACGCCGCTCCACACCGCCACTTCGCGGGCGCCGATGCCGGCGTCAACAGCCATCCCCGCCAGGTAGCTGGAAAGCGACAGCATGAACATCATCAACGCGAACTCCGCTGAAAACACGCGACCTCGAAAGCGATCCTCGGTCTGCTGCATGAGCAGCGTGCTCGAGCAGGTCCACAAAGCCGAGCCGCCGGTGTGGGCCACAATCAGCGTCAAGGCCGCGATCACGATGCCGGGTGCGGATCCCAGCAGAATATATCCCGCCCCCGCCAGAAAAAAGCCGGCGGAGATCGACAGCCGCAGTCGGGCAGGGTTGGCTTTAGCAAAAAAGCTGCTTCCAAACGATCCCACAATCGAGCCGACGCCGCGCGATCCGAGCAGGATGCTCATGCCCAGGGTCGCCGCCTGGGCCGCGCTCAGGTTTTCGGAACGGACCGGAAAGATGCGCTCCCCAAAGATGGGCAGGATCACCCAGTTCGCGCCGAGGAAGCCGAGCCCGCCCTTCACCATCATGGTCGCAGTCAGCCGGCGATCCTTGGCGACGTAGGCCAGCCCCTCGGCGACCGGCGTGAAGTCGAACAGATCTTTCCAACGGAGTGGCGGCTGGTTGTCGAGGTGCGGCTCGCGAAATTTCATTCGAAGGATCAACAACCCCGAAACGATAAACGATAGCGAGTTGATGGTGAACACGGCGTTTCTCCCGAGAAACGCCGTCGAGACGCCGCCGAGGGCCGTGCCCAGGGCGAAGTTGATGCTCCAGGTCGTCGCCGACAGTGCGTTCGCCGCAGCCGTGTCGTCGCCCGAGGTGATGTTCGCGATCACCGCGCTGCGCCCCGGTTCGAACAGGGCCCACATCACGGTTTCCAGGAACAGGAGCGCGTACAGCAGCCAGGCCAGCTCTCGCGTCTGCGCCAGCAGCATGCAGAACACGATCACCGCGCGCGCGAAGTCGGCGAACAGCATCACCTTGCGGCGGCTCAGGCGGTCGTTCAGGACGCCCGCCATCGGCGCGGCCAGCGTTTGCGGCAACACCTGCATCACGAATGCAAGCGCCACGCTCTGCGCCGAACCGGTGGCTTCCAGCAGGAAGGAATAGATGGCGACGGAGTAGAACCAGTCCCCCAGCTCGCTGATGATCTGCGCGATCCACAGGCGGCGGAAGTTGTGATTCTCGCGCAGCAGGCGCGTGTACGTTCGAACGGTCAAAGGGCTACGATAGCAGCCGGAAGGGTAACGCGGCTCCGCGGCGCGAAGCCCGGGAGCCGCGATTTGAAGGGATCAGCGCTGCAGGTATAGCAGCGACGCCTCGCTGCAGACCACGTTGCCGCTGCCGACACACACGTACACGTAGGTCTGCATCGACGGCAGATCCGCCGGGATCTGCACGTTGATCTGTTGCACACCGGGCGAGCCCGGCGCCGGACCTGCAAACGACGGACGCAGGCCCTCGCGGTCGTGGATCTTCACCGTCACGTCGCCGATCTGCGGCAGTCCCGATGTGAAGATCTGCAGATGACGCCCCGGCTGCGCGGGCCGCGACTCGCGGTTTACGGACCAGTCTTCATTCAGCACGCCGCCCGGGAAAATTGCGGCGACAAATGGCTGGATGTTCACCGTCCGCGCTGCGCTGCTCAGCCCGTCCACGCGGACGATCATCTCCGCGCTCGATCCTCCCGCCAGTGGCGGCACCACGAAGTCCAGGCGGTCCGCTGTTGCCGAAACCACCTGGGCCGCCGCGCCTCCGAACGTCACATGCACCTGCGCTCCGCTCAGATACTGGCCTTCAACCGTTGCCAGCGAGCCCGGAACCACGGCGCTCGCATTCCTGCTTGCCGCGTTGCGCACTAGCGTGATCACCGGCGCGAGGGGAACCGGCGGCTTGATTTCGACGTTCACCGGAATCACCGCCGAACCCGCCTCCGGGCCCGCGTCAATCCGCAAGTTCGCCGAATACGTTCCCGGTGCAAGCCGTCCCGGCAGCAGATCCACCTGGACCGCGCCGTTGCCGATCCAGGATTGCGGACCCACACGCAGGAAGCCTTCGCCCTTGGTATAGGTCAGGGACGCTGTCCAGGGCATCTGCCCGCCTCCTGCGTTGCGAACGTCGATGATCTGCGCCTGCAGGGGCGCGTTTTCCGGAACACTGAAGTTCACGGAGGTGGTCCGCACGTCCAGGGTGGGGAAGTACTGCCGGCAATCGCCCAGACCTTCGCAGTCTCGCGCCGGACGCGTGGCGATGAAGCGCGGCACCGGGGCGGTGCGCGAAGGCGCGGCGAGGGTGGACAGCGGGGCCAGGGTCACGGTTTGGCTCACCGGAGTCTCCGCCGCCACTGCGCCGGGCGGAATCCCGAGAAACGAAGGCACTTCCACCGACTGTCGGGAAAACGAATTAGCGCTGATCACCTCGTACACCGCGTACGCGGTACCGTTCGCAACGGCAAGCTCCCGGACCTGATTCAGCGCGAGATCGTCGGCGGGAACCGCCGGGACGCTCAGGTCCGGCTGCCCGCCCGCGCCAGTGGCGTCGGCGGCTGATACCAGGCTCAGCAGCAGCGCTCCGCTGCCGCCGCGGAACACGCCCCCGGAGGCCGAACGGCCCAGCGACCCGGCCGAGGTCGCCTCGATCGCGTCATAACCGGCGACGCCGACCGGCACGAAAATTCTCGCTTCGGAGGGCAATCCCGTGTACCGGATCAGAATCCGCGTTCCCGAGTCGGCGAGAAAGCTCGGGGTGTCGAAGCGAGTGGCGAACGCGTCGGCGAATGCTTCCGAGAGCCGCGTGGTGGAGCGGGCGGTCCCGGCGCTTAGGAACGCGCCGAATTCCGGCTGGAACCCCTCCGGAACGGGCGATCCGGCGGGTGCGCAGATCAGCCGTCCTACCGTCGAAGCGAGCAGCGATGGAAGCACCGTCGCGATTGCAACCTGTTGATTCTGAATCGCAATTTGGTTCAGGCCCGTATTGGAGATGCTGGCGAAAATGGTCCCCCCAACGCTTTGGGTGACGGCGCCGCGCAGGTTGGCGATGCGAATGTTGGCCTCGCCCTGGGGCGAGAGATTTACGATTAAGCCGTTCCAGGTTAACGAGTTAGCGGTAAGATACGTGCCGGGTACGTTGGCCGGCTCCGGACCGTTGCCGCGGTCCACGGTCAGGATCACGTTGGTCGCGTCCCCCGGACCGATGCGGTTGGTTAAGGGCGCGTTCACGAACACCGCCAAATTGCCCTGAATCAGCGAGTTAGGAATGCCGCCGGTGCAGCGCAGGTTGACGTCGCCGAAGCGCTCGGTCAAGCCTTCACCGCGCACGATCGGCGGAACCGCGCTCACCTGACAGCTCAGAAGGTTGTTCTGCGCCAGAAGGGGAGCACTAAGAAGAATGAAAAAGACGGGAAGAGAAGCCCGCAAGTGCCGCATGTCAGCACCTCCTCAATTTCTCGCAAACCAGGACGCGGGTACAATTCAAGTATAACCCCATGCCCGTTGTTCACTCCATTGCCGAAGAGATCGACGACCTCCGCCGCGAACGCAAGGCGGTGATCCTCGCGCATCACTATCAGGAAAGCGAGATCCAGGAGCTGGCGGATGCCATCGGCGATTCCCTGGAGCTGGCACGCAAGGCGAAAGAGTTCGACGGGCAGGTGATCGCCTTCTGCGGGGTGTGGTTCATGGCGGAAACGGCCAAGATCCTGAACCCCTCGCGCACCGTGGTGGTTCCGGACAAGGACGCGGGCTGCAGCCTGGTGGACTCCTGCCGCGCGGAGGATGTGCGGGCATTTCGCGAACGCAATCCGGAACACGTGGTGGTCAGCTACATCAACACCTCGGCCGCGGTGAAGGCGGAAAGCGACATCATTTGCACCTCGCGCAACGCGGTCCAGGTGGTGAACTCCATTCCCGCGGACAAGCCGATCCTGTTCACGCCGGACGTGAATCTCGGCAATTACGTGAAGAAGCAGACCGGTCGCGAGAACATGACCGTGTGGCAGGGCGCTTGCATCGTGCATGCGACGTTCCCGGCGCGCCGGTTGATCCGGGCCAAGTCGGAGCACCCTGAGGCGAAGGTTGTGGCGCATCCGGAATGTCCGGCGGACGTGCTGGCGCATGCCGATTTCATCGGCTCCACGACCGCGATCATCGAGCATTGCATCGCGTCCCCGCACGACGAGTTCATCGTGATGACGGAGAGCGGCGTGTCGCATTCTTTGGAGCGCCGCGCGCCGGGCAAGCGGTTCTGGTTTGTCGCCAACGAGAACTGCAATTGCAGCGAGTGCCCGTACATGAAGATGAATACGCTCGAGAAGCTCCGCGACTGCCTGCGCGATCTGCGGCCCAGCGTGGAGATGCCGCCGGACCTGATGGAGCGCGCGAGGCTGCCGATCGAGCGGATGCTCGCGCTGCGGTAAGCAGGATCCCGTGATACAGTAATCAGCCAATCGGGAGGTTGCCCATGCGCACCCTGTTGGCGTTGTCTCTACTGATTTGCGGCCTCAGCGCCGCACCCAAACCCCGCGACGGTTACTTCAAGACGTCCGACGGCATCAAGATCCACTACGTGATCCAAGGCAAGGGCTCGCCCGTGGTGCTGATCCATGGCTACACCGGGAGCGCCTACGGCAACTGGTTCCGCAACGGCATCGCCGACGCGCTTTCGCAGAACCACATGGTAGTGGCCATCGACTGCCGCAACCACGGGCTCAGCGACAAGCCGCAGCTCAACGGTCCCGGCAAAGCGGAAGACGTGATCGAGATGATGGATCACCTGAAGATCGCCAAAGCCCACGTACACGGCTATTCGATGGGCGGGGCGATCGTGGGGCGGCTGCTGGCGCTAATTCCGGATCGCATCATCACCGCCAGCTTCGGTGGATCGGGCGTGCAGGAAATCGATCCCGAGATGCGCGCCAAGGTGCCGCCGGACAAGGAAGGTCGCGACCCGCAGGAGGCTGAAGCTTCCAAGGCGCTGCGCATCCGGCATGCCA
>CAYOQB010000071.1:0-25213 GCA_964406035.1 uncultured Solibacteraceae bacterium
GCCCCATGCTGTATACTCAGAGCTTGGTGTCCCGCCTAGTGGTTTCGTGTGTCCGCTGGTAGGTACCCTTCAACCCGTTATCAAGGAACGAGTATGTACGCAGTGATTGAAACCGGCGGCAAGCAGTATCGCGTAACGCCGGGCGATACCCTGGAAGTGGAAACGCTGGCGGGCGACGCCGGCTCCGCCGTCGAGTTCGCGCGGGTGCTCGCGGTGGTCGACGGCGCGACCGTCAAGACCGGGAAAGACGCTGAAAACGCTAAGGTTACGGCCGAAATCGTAGGTCACGACCGCGGCGACAAGATCCTCGTCTTCAAGTTCAAGCGCAAGAAGCAGTACAAGAAGACCATCGGACACCGCCAGAACTTCACCCGGGTAACGGTGAAAGACATTCAGGCCTAAGGAGTTACGTCATGGCACATAAAAAAGGTCTCGGCAGTTCCCGAAACGGGCGCGACTCGAACGCCCAGCGTCTCGGCGTGAAAGTCTTTGGCGGTCAAGTGGTTCCGGGCGGTTCCATCATCGTCCGCCAGCGCGGCACCAAGATTAAGCCGGGCGTGAACGTCGGCGTCGGCGGCGACGACACCCTGTTCGCGAAAATCAGCGGCACGGTCGAGTTCCGCGACCGCGGCCGCATGGGCAAGTTCGTTAACGTCCGCGCCGCCGAGTAGCGTTCGCCATTCGAAAAACGGTCTGAGGAGCAGGCGACCCCGCCTGCTCTTCGTGTTTCTGGCGCTTGGCCAAGCCCCCTCGGCGGCCCCGTCCAGCGCCTCGGGCCGGGGGTCCGGTGCCCGGCGCCAACCGCCCGTCAGCCGAGTCGGGCCAGGGGTCCGGGGCCGGGGCGGCGACCGCCCGTCAGCCGAGTCGGGCCAGGGGTCCGGGGCCGGGGCCCCGTAAGAAAATGTTCATCGATCAAGTCAAAATCTGGGTAAAAGCCGGCGACGGCGGCAACGGCTGCATGGCCTTCCGCCGCGAGAAATTCGTGCCTCGCGGCGGACCTTCCGGAGGCGATGGCGGCCGCGGCGGCGATGTCGTCCTGGTCGCGAATCCCCACTACAACACCCTCCTCCACCTGCGCTACAACCCGGAGCACAAAGCCGAACGCGGACGGCACGGCGAAGGCAGCCAGCGCACCGGGCGGGACGGGCATTCCGCCGAGGTTCCGGTGCCCGTCGGAACCGTCGTTTACGACGACAAGACCGGGGAGATCCTGCACGATTTCACCGTTCCCGGCGAGAAGTTCACGATTGCGCGCGGCGGGCGAGGCGGTCGCGGCAATCAGCATTTCGCCACGCCGACGCACCAGGCGCCCACCGAACACGAACCGGGCCGCCCCGGCGACGAGAAGTTCCTGCGGCTGGAATTGAAGCTGCTTGCCGATGTCGGCCTCGTCGGCTTCCCGAACGCCGGAAAATCGACCTTGATCTCGGTGATTTCCGCCGCCCGGCCGAAGATCGCGGATTATCCGTTCACTACGCTGGAGCCCAATCTGGGCGTGGTTCCTTACGGCGACTTCAGCTTTGTCGTCGCCGATATTCCCGGGTTGATCGAGGGCGCGCATGAAGGTCACGGGCTGGGTATCCAGTTTCTGCGGCATGTGGAGCGCACGCGCCTGCTGGTTCATCTGGTGGACGTGAGCGAATTCAGCGCGCGCAAGCCGATCGACGATTTCAAAATCGTGATGAAGGAACTGGAGGCGTTCTCTCCGGAACTGGTCCGCAAGCCGATGATCGTGGTTGCCTCCAAGATGGACATCGCGCAGGATGCCAAGCGTGTGTCCTCGCTGAAGGCGCTGTGCGCGAGGCGCGGGCTGCCATTCTTCAAGATCTCAGCCGCCACGGGCGCGGGCATTGAGGAACTGAAGCATGCCATGGCGGAGCGGATTCTCACCGCCGAGCAATTGTCACAGGTCTAATCCGAGTTCCATTCGCTCCACTTCACTACCCCCCGCTCCGGACGGGACGGTCCGGGCAGCATGGCCAGGAATTCCAGCAGATTCCCGTCGGGATCGCGGAAGTACACGGACGCCGCCGGCATCCAGCCGAGCACCACAGGCTCGTTGGCGGGGGCAGCGTCAAAGTCCAGCGGTGTGATTCCGGCGTCGCGGAGGCGCGCCGGGGACGCCAGCACATCCTCGAGTTTCATTGCGAACGCGGTGTGCAGACTCATGCGCTGCGGACCGGACCCGCTCTCCCACAGCCCCAGCATCGCCTGGCCGGCGCCGCCGATCCAGTAAAACGCGACCTTCCGCTCCAGAAACACCTTCGCCAGCGGCAAGCCGAGCACGCCGCCATAGAATGCCATCGCGCGATCCAGATCGCTGACCGTAAGGTGGGTTTCGAACAGATTGCCGATCTCGAACATGCTGGATCGGATGCGGCGGCGAGAGCGAAGTTGCGAGGAAACCGTTACAACTTCCGACGCAGACAGGCGAGACCCAAAAGGCCGGCGCCCAGCATCGCGAAGGTGGCGGGTTCGGGAATGTCCAGCGTCCCCCAGCTCAGGTCGTCAATTGTGAATGGTCCAATGGCCAGCCGGCTGAGCGTCACCCTGGTGAAACCCGCGGGGTCGTAGATGCGCGCCCACGTCGGCGTCAGGCTGACGGCGAAATCGACGCTGCCGGCGGGGTTCGCGATGCGCACGACGCCTGGGTTCGAAATCACCTGCAGTTCCAGAAAATAGACCGTGGTGGCGAACGTGAGGGTGTAGTAACCGAACACCGAAGGCGCGCTCGGACGGAAATTGGACGCTGCCGTGCCTCCGCCCAGCAAGCCGCTGTTGATGCCGTCGGCGTACAAGCCTCCGGAGATGATCACTCCGGCGAACTGGTTCGTCAACAGCGTGTCGGTGGGCTGGCCCTCAAAATCCACGGTATTGGTGGGCGTGAAGGGACCGGTTATCACGGGAGCAGCGAAAAGTCCGGAAACCAGAAAGAGAGACGCGCACAAGATCGTATTCCGCAACGATATACCCTCGTTCACGAGGATACGGAATGGTCCGGTACTAGTCATGAGCCACTGGTACTAAGGTCCCAGTGGTTTCCGCCTTAATGAAGCTGGGAATCCATCGGATGTCCCACCCGGGGATTATCCCCGAATGCTCCAACCGCGGGCCTGAACAGCCGCGATCACACGCTCACGAATCACGGTAACGTCTTCATTGGAAAGCGTTTTGTCGGACGCCCCCAGAGTCAGGCGGTAGGAAACGGAAGTGGCGCCGTCGAGCAGGGCAAAGGTCCGCAGGAAGTCGATCCCGGCCAGGTATTCTCCGGCCGATTCCGCCAGTACGGACTGCAGGTCGCCTGCCTTGGAGCGGGCAGGTACGATCACGGAGAGGTCGAAGGCCGAAGTCGGGAAGCGGCGCAACGGCTGATACGGTTTGACGGGCGGCTGGAGGGCCTGAAGCAGGCGCATATCCAGCTCGAGCACGGCCGCGCGGCCGGTTTCCACCAGGTTGGGGTGAAATTCGAACAAGCGGCCGACATCGTCGCCGCCGGAATGCACTCGCCCGACGCGGTGCGGGTGTTCAAACTCGCGCGGCTCGGCATCCATGTCCACGCGAGCGGTTTTCAGCAGACACTCGGCCAGCCGCTTCAGCTCGAACAGCGCGCTGGCGCCGTCCTGCCGGGTGTAAATGGCGGCAAGGAACCGCGGCCCTTCCTCCGGCGGCAGGTTTGGCCGCTTGTGGATCTCCTTGCCGATTTCGAAGAAACGGAACTGGTCGAGATGGCGGACATTATCCAGGATGTTCTTCCAGAACCCAGGCACCAGGGAATCCCGGAGAAATCGCTGGTCACTGGCGATGGGATTCGACACCTCGACCAGGGAGGCGGGGTCCAGGCGAAACGCTTTCAGCATCTCGTCGGAGAAGAACGAGTAATTGTAGACCTCGGTGAAGCCTTGCGCGGAGGCGAGGTCGCGGACGCGGTGCTCGAAAACCCGCTGGGGATTCCCCGGCGGAACAACCGCGGGGGTCTGGGGCGGCGCCGGCGTAATGGAGGCATAACCGACCATCCGGCCGACCTCCTCCACCAGATCGTCCTTGATGGAAACATCGCGCGTGGCGCGCCAGGAGGGAATGCCCACCGAGAACACCCGCTGCGATTTCTCCTCCACCGTGAAATGCAGGGATTCGAGAATGCGGCGCACTTCCGCCGGGGGCAACGCCGTGCCGAGCTTGCGATCCATCCAGTCGAGCGGCAGCTCGACCAGCGGCGGCGCGGGCGCCGGACGCAAGTTGTCCACCAGCCCTCCCACCAGACGGATTCCGGGCGAGACCTGCTGGAGCAGCTCGATCGCTCGCGCCAATCCTCGCGCCGTATTTAGCGGGTCCTGCGATTTCTCGAAGCGCATGGATGCATCGGTGCGCAGCTTTAGCCTGGTCGAAGTTCTCCGGATGGACGCGGCATGGAAGTTCGCGCTTTCCAGCACAATCGAGGTGGTCGAATCGCTGATGGAGCTTTCCATGCCGCCGATGACGCCGGCGATCGCGACCGGGCCTTCGGCATCGCAGATCAGCAGGTTAGTGGAATCCGTCGCGTAGGTTTCGCCGTTCAGGGCGTGCACGCTTTCCCCCGGACGCGCGGGACGCACGATGATCCTGCCGCCGCGCAACTTCTCGGCATCGAAAGCATGCATTGGCTGCGGCAGCTCCGCCAGAATGAAGTTCGTGACGTCGACGATGTTGTTGATCGGATTCAGCCCGATTGCTTCCAGCCGGTACTGCAGCCACAACGGCGAAGGCTGCACTGTGACGTTTTCGAAGACCAGCGCGGAATAACGGGGGCACAGATCGTAGTTCTCGATCTCGACCGCGATCGCAGCGTCGCCGCCGGGCAGCAGGTTCATGCGGACCCGATCGGCCACCCGACGTCCGGTGATCGCCGCGACTTCCCGCGCCATTCCAAGGTGTCCCCACAGATCGGGCCGGTGCGTGAGCGACTTGTTGTCCACCTCGATGATCCAATCGGAAACGAAGGGAAACTCGGAATCGAGTTCGACAACGCCCGCGTGGTCGGCGTTGATGCCGAGTTCCTTGCCGGAGGCGAGCATGCCGTCCGACTCGACACCCTCGATCACCTTGCGGCCTACGGGCACGTACACAGTCAGCAGGCCCGGACGGCAGTTCGGCGCGCCGCAAACAACCGTGCGGACTCCGTAAGCGGGAGTCTCCACCACCGCCTTGCGGTTGTGCGATTCGCCGATCGGCTCCACCGAAAGCACCTTCGCCGGGCTAGCCTGATCCAGCAACTGCGCCACCTGCTCGACACCCTCACATTCGGCGGTTTTCATGGTGATCAGCCGCATCAATTCGCGAGGATCGGTGTCGAGCCCCTCGACCAGTTCGGACAGCCATCGATAGGAGAATTTCATCGGATCAGAACTGCGTCAGGAAGCGCAGGTCTCCTCCCAGCAGCAGACGGATGTTGTCGATTTTGTAGCGCATCATGGCGAGCCTGGTCAGGCCAAGTCCAAAGGCGAAGCCATTCCACTGATCCGGGTCGATACCGCCGGAGCGGAGCACATTGGGATGCACCAGGCCGCAGGGCAGCAGTTCCAGCCAGCCCGACTGCTTGCACACGGGGCAGCCGGATCCGCCGCAGATCATGCACTGGCCGTCGAGCTCGAAGCCGGGCTCGACGAACGGGAAATAACCCGGGCGCAGCCGGACCGTGACGTCGCGCCGGAACACGTGTGACAGCAGCGTCTTCATGAAGTAGATCAGGTGCGCCACGGAGACCTCGCGGTCGATCATCATGCCTTCGAGCTGATAGAACGTATGCTCGTGCGAGGCGTCCACTTCCTCGTTGCGGAACACGCGTCCAGGGGCGATGACGCGCAGCGGCGCTCCGAACTTCTCCATCGCGCGGACCTGCATGGGCGACGTGTGCGTCCGCAGCAGATTGCCGTCGGTCAGCCAGAACGTATCCTGCATGTCGCGAGCCGGATGCGAGGGCGGAATGTTCAGCGCATCGAAGTTGTAATGTTCGGTCTCCACTTCCGGACCGTCGACCACGGTGAAGCCGAGCGAGGTGAATAGATCCTCGATTTCCCGCTGGATCTGCGTGACCGGGTGCAGCGAGCCGGGACGGATGCCCGGCGCGGGCAGCGTCAGGTCCAGCCACTCCGATTCCAGGCGCAGGTTCAGCGCCGCGGCGGCGAACACCTGCTTGCGTTCGTCGAAGCGGGACTCCAGAGTCTGCTTGGCGGCATTCAGCAGCTTGCCGGCTTCGGCGCGCTCCTCGGGAGCGAGCTTTCCGAATTCCTTGGAGAGCGAGGCCAACTCGCCCTTACGGCCGAGCGACTCCACGCGGACAGCTTCCAGTTCTTCCAGGTTTCCGGCGCTTTCGATTCGAGCCAGCGCGGTGGATTGAATGCGGGCGATTCGTTCCGCTAACACAGGGCTTCCGTTAAGCCTGCCTTTCCAGGAGTTCCGCCAGCGCGGCGTGGCCGTGCTCGACGGCCAGATCGCGCGGGGTTTGATTGCTGTCGTTCTGAAGATTGGGATCCGCGCCGGCGTCGAGCAGCGCCTGGGCGATTTCGCGGTCGCCGTTCTGCGCGGCCGCGTGCAGCGGCGTGAAGCCGCCGTGCTGGGACGCGGAAACGGCCGCGCCCGCGGCAATCAACAGTTTCACCAGCTCCAGATGGCGTCCAGCGACCGCGGCATGAAGCGGCGTGTTCCTCAGCGTGTTGGTGGAGCGGACATGCACGTCCGCTCCTTTCCCGATCAGGAAAAGGGCCGCGTCACGATGTCCGAAGTATGCCGCCAGGTGCAACGGCGTCCAGCCATCAGCGGAAAAACTCTTCAGCCAGGAACGGTTTCCGTTCACTACTTCCTGGAGCCTCGCGGTACGGCCGCTCATCGCGGCGGCGAAAACGTCCACCATGGCGCCGCGCTCCTCCAGCAAATCCGCGATCTCGTTCCGGTGGTGGTAGATCGCCGCCGTGAACGCGGAATGGCCATGTTCGTCCCGCGCGTTTGCCAGCGTCGCATTGGCATGCAACAACTCGCTGACGCGGCCGAGATCGCCCGCTCGGATTGCTTCGAAAAGCTCCTTCATACATGAGGCTGCGGCTGACGCGCCGCAACAGGTTAATCCCTCAGTCTAGCAGGACATCGGCCGGCGCTAGGCGGCGGGCGCGAAGATCTGTTCGCTCTTGCCCACTTCCCAATCCAGGTGATTGATGTAGAACAGCAGCGCCTGACGCGGAAACTGGTCCTGAAACTCGGAGAATGTCCGCTGCTGCCAGCCTTCCGTCAGGTACGCGCGGACATCGGCGTCCTTGGCGAAGAAGCCCTGGTCGTGCGGGATTCCGAGGAAGTTCAGAACCGCCTGAATCATCTCCAGATGGGAGATCAGGATGCCCTGCGCCAGTTCCGCCGCGAACTCGTCATCCTGCTCCTGGACGCGAGCCCAGAAACGGGGGCTCGCCTTGCGCAGGTTCTCGGAATTCAGCTTGCTCAGGTGCAGGCGGATCTTCAGGCGCTCGTAAAGCTGGAACGTTTTCAGCTTGCCGATGGAGACGGTGCGGACCAGCGAATGGAAGCGATCCTCTCCCAGGCCCAGGAAAATGTCACACAGAGTCATTCTCAACAGTGTAAATCCACACCAGCGGTGTTCGCGCTGCATGTGCCGCGATTCGCCCCGCGGCGGGAGACGGCGCGGGGAAGGTCTGCTAACATTCGGCCATGCGGTGGACTTGGATCGCGGCGGTCATTCTGGCCACGCTGGCGAACGGCCAGACTCCCGGCCAGGTGACGGAGCGAGTAACCTGCCAGGCGCGTCCGGAGCAGAGTTACGCGTTGTATCTTCCCTCGACGTACACGCCGGACCGCCCCTGGCCGGTGATGTTCGTGTTCGACCCCGCGGCGCGCGCCCTGCTGGCGTTGAAGCTCTTCCAGCCCGGCGCCGAGGAGCACGGCTACATCGTGCTGGTGTCCTGGAACAGCCGTAACGGATCGTTCGAATCCAGCCGCCAGGCCATGGAGGCGATGTGGGACGACGCGCGAACCCGCTTCGCTTTTGACGGAAGGCGCGCTTACGCGGCCGGATTTTCGGGCGGCGCGCGGTCCGCCATGTGGTTCGCGCTGGGGTCGGCGTCCTTCGCCGGCGTAATCGCTTCCGGCGGCGGATTTCCCGGTGGGCCGTTCCAGCCGCCGGACAAAATCGGGGTGGATGTCTTCGGATCGGCGGGCGAGGAAGACTTCAACCTCTCCGAAATGCAGATGATGGAGCGGCATTTGGGCAAGCTGAAAACGCCGCACAAGTTCGTCTTCCACGAAGGCCCCCACGCCTGGGCGCCTCCGGCAGTGATCTCGGAAGCCATGGCCTGGTTCCAGGCGCGAGCGATGGCCACCGGCCGCGCGGAACGGACCGCGGCGCTGCTGGAATACAAGCGTCTACAGGAGGACCGGATTGCCGCCGCGCCGCCGGCCGCGCAGCTTCGTCTGGCCCGTTCCCTGGCGTTCGTTTTCCCGGACGAATGGGCGGCGAAGGCGGCGGAGATCGCGAGATCGAAGCCGGTGCGCAAGGCTCTGGAGCAGGAGCAATCGCTGGAGCAGAAGCAGCTCGCGGCCGAAAGCGAGTTCGGACGCCTGGAACGCGAGGATCGCGGCAGTCTGGCGACGGAGTTGCGCCGCTGGGCCAAGCGGGCCGGGGAAGCCGAGCCGTCCGACGACCGACGCCTGGCCCGGCGTGTGTTGCAGGGCCAGTTCGCGCGCCTGTTCGAGGCTCGCTATTCGCTGCTGCAGAAGAAGCAATACTCGGAAGTCATCTGGCGCATGGAATTGGCCGCCGAGATCCCCCCGGCGCGGCCGGGCGTGTGGTTCGAGCTGGCTCGCGTGTACCTGGAGGCCGGCAAGCAGAAGGAAGCGATCGCGACGCTGGAGCGCGCCGTCAGCGCGGGATTCAAGGATCGCCCGGCAATCGAGGGGGCATTCGCCCCACTGGCGAACCACCCCAAGTTTCGCGAACTGATCGCCCGGCTGTGACCGCGCCCGGGCGAAACCTGGAGCATGAACAGCGCATCTAGACTGGCATGTTAACCGCTTCCGTGGCACTTCTTGGTTTGGTTGCGGCAGCCGCGCCTGGTGAGCGCGTCCGCGTTTTCGTCGAGGACAGCAAGTCCTGGGAGATCACCGGCGAGATTGGCGGGGGCTCGGCCGGCGGCGTGGGTGGATTCGGCGGGTCGACTCGCGGCGGCGCACGCCCGCAAACCGTGGAGATCATCAAGACCTTCGGTGAACGCTGCCCGCAGGCGATCATCACCATGGATCGCGCAAAAGCGGATTACGTGGTGCTGTTCGATCGCGAGGGAGGCAAGGATCTGGTCCGGCGCGACAACAAGATCGCGGTGTTTGAGAAGGGCGGAGACGTTCTGCACTCCGGGTCCACGCGCTCGCTGGGCAACGCAGTGAAGGATGCCTGCGCGGCCATCACCTCGCACCGCGCCGCCGGAGAGCGCAAGTGAGATTTCTGTTTCCGGCGCTGGCCGCCGCAACGCTCTGCGCGGCGGCTGAGCCGGAATGGAAGAAGCTGCTGGATCAGGCGAGCTGGTTTGAGCTGCGCGACGCAGCCGCCGCGCACCCGGCGCCGCAGATGGTCCGGGCGGCGATCGCTTCTGTATTCCACAGCGACGCCGAGGCGCTGGCGCTGCTTCCCGCCGCCATCGCCAACGCGCCCGACAACAAAGAAGCGGAGCGGGCTCGCACGTTGCTGATCAACCAGCATTTCCGCGCCGGGCGGTTCGCGGCGGCGCTGCGGGAAATCGACGAAGTACTGCGGCGGAATCCCCGGCGAAAAGACATCGCCGCCGCCCGGAGTCTGTTCTCCGCGATGGGGGTGGATCAGGAAACCGTCTCCCGCGCGCCGTCGCGAATCCGCTGGAGCGTCCACGAGGGCAACTGGTTCTTTCCCGCGACCATCAATGGCGTGGAAGGCCAGTATCTGGTCGATACGGGAGCGAATCTATCGCTGCTCAGCGAGTCGGAGGCAAAGCGGCTGGGTCTCAGTCCGAGCGGCGGAGGGTCGATGGGCGATTCGGCCGGCGGAAGCGTCGCGTTGCGGGCCGCGGTCGCGCCGGAAGTGCGGATCGGCGAGATCGTACTGCGGAACGTCGCTTTTGGGGTGGTGGGCGATAGCCAGCAGCCGTTTGTTTCGCTGCCCGAAGGTAAGCGCGGGGTGCTGGGGATCAGCATCTTAATCGCGCTGCGAAACCTCACCTGGGATAAAGACGGGTGGCTGGAAGCCGGCGGCTCCGGCGCGGTTTGCAGCGCTCCGAACATGGCTTTCTCCGGTGCGATGCCGCTGGTTCGCGTGGAGCACCGAGGCGTACCCCTGATGTTCGATCTGGACACCGGAGCGAGCATGACATCGCTCTGGCCGGTCTTCGCCCGGCGTTTTCCAGAAGGGCTGGTCAAGTCCGGCCCGGTGAAGCTGCACGGGGTAGGCTCCAGCCGGGACGCTAAGGCGGCGCGGCTGCCCGCCCTGAACCTGCGCATCAATGGCCGCGATCTGCCGCTGCGCGATGTCCGGGTGGTGCTGGACGAGAAAACCTCGCTCGCGGGCCGTATCGGCCTGGATGCCTTCGAGAGCGCCCGTCGCGTGAGCATCGATTTCCAGTCGATGTGCCTCAGCGTGGAATCGGGAATCAAAGCGGGCGCCGGCGGTATCTAATAGAAGCATGAAGCTCATCGCCAGCGTTTTCACCTTTGCCGCCTTGGTCGCCGCGGCCGATTTTCCCGATCCGGCCACGGACGTCAAGCCCTCAGGCCGGCAGACCGCTGTTTTCGCCGGCGGATGCTTCTGGTGTACGGAAGTGGTGTTTGAGAACGTGGCCGGTGTCGAGAAGGTCGTGTCCGGATATGCCGGCGGGTCGCAAAGGGACGCCAATTACAAACTGGTAAGCGAAGGCGCGACGGAACACGCGGAGGCGATCGAGATCACCTATGATTCCTCGCGCATCACCTACGGGCAGTTGCTCAAGATCTTCTTCAGCGTCGCGCACGATCCGACGCAGCTCAACCGCCAGGGTCCGGATTGGGGCAAGCAATACCGCTCGGCCATTTTCTATGCGAACGCCAACCAGAAGGCCGCCGCCGAGGCGTACATTAAGCAACTGACGGATGCGAAGCTGTTCAGCAAGCCGATCGTCACTCAAGTAGCGGCGTTGAACGGATTCCACGCCGCCGAGGGCTATCATCAGGACTTCGTCCGCAACAATCCGAATCACCCCTACGTGGTGGTGAATGCGCTGCCGAAGGTGGAGAAACTGAAAAAGGCGTATCCCGCACTCGTCCGGAAGTGATACCCTTGGCGGCGATGAGAATTCGCGCCATCCTTCTAGCCGCCGTCTGTGCCTTTTCCCAGAGCCAGCCCGTGAACCGCCTGGAGCGAGCCAGGCAGATGTCATCACAAGCCGAAAAGGAGGGGCTGGCGAAACCGTTCCTCGGGGTTACACGAGATGGCAGCGTCGAAACCGGGCTGTTCGCCATCCGATCCACAGGCGTCTCGACGGAGCCGGTGCGCCGCGGGGCCGAAGCGTTTCTGAAAGCACTGACGCCAGAGCAACGCGGCAAGACGGTATTCCCGCTGGACTCCGACGAGTGGCGAAAGTGGATGAACCAGTCGTTCTATGTCCGCCAGGGCGTGAGTTTCCAGGAGATGACCGAGGGGCAGCGCGACGCCGCGTTCAGCTTATTGCGCGCCTCGCTGAGCGCCAAGGGATTGAAGCTCAGCCAGGACATCATGAAACTGAATCACACCCTGGGCGAGCTGAACAACAACAACTTCGAAGACTACGGGCAGTGGCTGTATCACATCACGATCATGGGCGAGCCGTCGGCGAAGGAGCCGTGGGGCTGGCAGTTGGACGGTCATCACCTGATCATCAACTACTTCGTACTGGGTGACCAGGTGGTGATGACGCCGTTCTTCGCCGGCAGCGAGCCGGTGACGGCGAAGTCGGGCAAATTCAGCGGAACCACCATCCTGCAGGAGGAGCAGAATAAGGGTCTGGCGATGGTCAACGCGCTGACTCCGGAGCAGCGGCGCAAGGCTGTGATCCGGACCTCCAAGACCGGCAACGACAACCTGGGCGAGGCATTCAAGGACAACATCGTGCTCGACTACGCGGGCATCGCGGGCAGGGAGCTCACGCCGCCCCAGCGGGATCAACTGCTGGATCTGATCCATGAGTACGTGCGCAACATGAAGGAAGGCCACGCGAAAGTGCGCATGGAGGAAGTCCGCCAGCATCTGGACCGCACCCATTTCGCCTGGATCGGGGACAGCACTCCGGAAAGTGTGTTTTATTACCGCATCCACAGCCCGGTGATCCTGATCGAATTCGATCACCAGCGCCCGGCGAATCTTCGGCACCTGGCCAAGGATCCGACTCAGCCGAACCGGGAGCACATCCATGCTGTAGTCCGTACTCCTAATGGAAACGACTACGGCAAGGATCTACTGCGGCAGCACTACCAGAAGCATCCGCATCCGCACCAGCATTGATCCGAAAGCAGTGACCCGAGCGCGGGTGGAAACGAAAACTGCCTCCGCACCTTCTTACGAGCGGAGGTATTATGGCACGACTACAAATACTGGGAAGCGCACTGGCGGGCGGGTTATTCGCGATGATGTTGGCGGCCCCGGCTCAGGCCGACCAGTGGAACAAGCTCACCCGGCTGACAGTGCATGAAACGATCCAGGTTCCCGGCGCGACATTGCCTCCGGGCAAGTATGTGATGCGGTTGATGGATTCTCCAGCGAACCGCCACATCGTGCAGTTCTTCAATGAGGATCAGAGCCGTCTGATCACCACCGTGCTGGCGATTCCGAACCAGCGGATGTTGGACGAGATCACCGGCGACACGCAACTCAGCTTCTATGAGACGCCGGCGGGCGAGCCCCCGGCTCTTCGGGCATGGTTCTACCCAGGCGACAGTTTCGGGCAGCAGTTCGTCTACTCGCGCGATGAAGCCCGGACGATCGCCAAGCGATCCAACCAGGGAGTTTGGACGGCCGACAACGAAGCGTTCGGCGGGCTGAAGGTTCGGGACGCGAAGGAAACTCCGAAGTGGAACGAGACGGCCCGCATTTACATATGGGGTCCAGACGACAAGGAGATGGACCAGCAGCGCTGGATGGTAGTGGAGAGGGAGCGCGCCAAGGATCCGAAGTGGGCGGAAACCCGCAAGACCTGGTCGCGTTACGGCGTCATGGGTCCGGCGCAGCCCCTTCCCGGCTCCCTGCAGGCCAAGTCCATCGAGACCACCTGGAAGGTGATCGACAAGCACGCGGAAGTGTTCAAGTCCGACTTCGAAAAGGCGTTGCGCTCCAGCACCGTCAAGATCGAGGAACGGGATGACCTGATGCGAGTCGTGAACCAGTTGGAAAGCGCCATCGATGAGTTGGACGACAACTACGAAGCCAATAAGCTCGACCAGGCTCACAACCAGTTGTGGAAGGTGATGGAGCTGGCCGAGAGCGTGAATCGAATGATGCTGCGCTCGGATTTCGGTTCGGCGAACAACTCCTGGGCGCTGGTGCGGTCCGACTTGAACCGGCTGGCGGCGGCGCACACGATGCCGGAGATCCGGGTCCTGGTGGTGAAACCGCAAAGCGATCGCTAAGTCACTGACGCGATAGTGTCCATTTGGCGGCGGGAGCTCCTCGGAGCCCCGCCGTTTTTTTGGGAATGACCGCTTATACTGGTCTCAGGACCGGTGAGGTCAGGGCGGCTCGACTAGCAATATGAATTCGAATCTATATCGAATTGAGGGTTCCTGGCCCGGAAAGCTCTTGCTGTCGGCCCGTCCTCGCGGCGGCGATTGGCTCGAAGATGAAGTTGCGGCTTGGCGGCGCCGCGATATCGATACGGTCGTCTCGCTCTTGACGGAGGAGGAAGAGCGTGAGCTCGAATTGCGAAACGAAGCATTACAGGCCCGCAGCCAGGGCGTAACCTTCGTCTCATACCCGATTACGGACCGGGGAGTTCCGCCTGACACCTCCGGGCTCCTCGATCTGCTGGAACGGATCTACAGCGACTTACAGGCAGGCAAGAATGTGCTGGTTCATTGCCGCCAAGGAATCGGCCGCACGGGTCTGGTTGCGGCATCCCTGCTGGTGCGAAATGGGATGAAGCCGGAGTCCGCCATCGAACAGGTCTCGAGAGTACGCGGACTTGCAGTGCCGGAGACTCCGGAACAAGAAAGCTACATCTACGAAGTCGCGGCCAGCGTTAGATGAAGCCCTTGAAGCCTTTGCACGGTTCTTTAATTCAAAGCAAGCTCGAGATCTTCCATAAACTGAGTACCGCGGAGATAGAGAAGTCACTCGCGCCCGGGACAACCCAACTGCCTCAAGACACGGCCGGATGGAACCATGCTCGATGGACACAATCGCGTTCATGTGCTCCGATCACGAGGGGTAGACGTAGATCAGTTACCCAGAGAGGTTCTCAGAAAAGCGTGACCTGCGGCCCGGGTTTCCGATTTCTTGAGACCGTTTTCCGCCGTTCCGCGCGCTACTTCCCAAGAGGACGCATGAACAACAAACGGCTGGTTGCATGGTTGGGTCTGGCGATGGCGGTGACTTCGGCTTCGGGCGCGACGCCGGAGGCGGTGCTGGCCGAGAAGGTCCGGCGGCAGTTGGCGCGGATCTCCCATTACAGCGTCTTCGATAACTTGGCATTCCGCCTGGTGGAAGGCAACAAGGTGATTCTGCTGGGCCAGGTGGCCCGGCCGGCGGTTGCCCGGAACGCGGAGGATGCGGTCCTGCGAGTGGAAGGCATCCGGCGCGTCAGCAATGAGATTGAGGTCCTGCCGCTGTCCCGCTTCGACGACGAGATCCGGGTGCGCACCGCTCGCGCGATCTACGGCAGCTTCCCGCTGAACCGCTATGCGGGCAACCCTCTGGCGCCGATTCGCATCGTGGTGAAGGGGGGTCACGTCACGCTGGCCGGCGTGGTGGCGAATCCGACCGAACGGGGGATCGCGGAATTGAAGGCGAACGGGGTGTCCGGCGTCTTCTCGGTGACCAACGAACTGCGCGTCGAACGGGACCGTTAGCTCAGGCGCTCAAGACCAGGAATCCGCTCTCGATCCGCTCCGGCGAGATCCGATTCCAGACCACGCGAGCCTGACCCTTGCCCTCGACGTGGCGAAACTCGACTACCTGTCCGGTGGCGAGCTCCGGGCACTGGTGGGACATGCGGAATCCATGATCGCTTACGTCCACCAGCCGGCCCTCGATCTCCAGGGGAACGGGGTCGGCGAAGGCGATGCGCACCGCCCCGCTGCCGGGACGCCGGGCTTCCCTCCGCTGCTCGGCCGCGTCAACAAGCACGGCTGAGATTTGTGGCTTCCGTTCCATAGAGCTTCAGCTTTCTTGAGAGTGTGCGGCGGGAAATTCCCAGCAGCGCCGCGGCCTTCTGCTGGTGGCCTCCTGTCTGTTCCAGCACCCGCATAATCATCTTCCGTTCCATGCCATCCAGCGAGGAGAGCGGCAGGCTGTCGCCGCGGTCCACCGCGATCGGGCGCTGCAGCGGCAGGTGCTCCGCGGTAATTTCGTCAGCCTGGCTGAGCACCGCGGCTTTCAAAACCGTGTTGCGGAGTTCGCGCACATTGCCGGGCCATTCGTGGCGCAGCAGGCAGTCCATGGCGTCGCGGGAGAAGCGGAGCCTGGGATTGTGCTGCGAAAGGAAATACTCCGCCACCGGAACCACATCCTGCGGACGCTCGCGCAGCGGCGGAACCCGGAGCGTGATCTGGCTCAGCCGGTGATACAAGTCGGAGCGGAAGCGGCCCTGCTGCACCGCCGATTCCAAATCCTGGTTGGTCGCCGCCACTACGCGGACGTCGACGCTGACCTTGCGGGTCCCGCCCAGGCGATAGTAAGGAACTCCGTCCAGGACGCGCAGCAGCTTCACCTGCATCTTAGGATCGAGCTCCCCGATTTCATCGAGGAACAGCGTGCCGGTGTGGGCCAGCTCGAATAAGCCGGGTTTGGGCGAATCGGCGCCGCTAAAGGCCCCTTTTTCGTAGCCGAAAAGCTCACTTTCCATCAGGTGCTCCGGCAGCGCGGCGCAACTGACGTCCACCCAGGGCTTGTTCGAGCGCATGGAATGGTGATGGACAGCGCGGGCGATCAATTCCTTCCCTGCCCCGCTCTCCCCGCCGATGAGCACCGTGGCGCTGGTGACCGCGACCCGCTGGACAGTGTCCAGCAGCCGCTCCATGGCGGGGCTTGCGAACACGGCGGGCATTCCGAGGAAGCTCCGCAATTGGGACATTTCGGCCATGAACTGTTTGGTGTGCCCTTTCATTTTGGAGCCCAAACCAGTGCGCGCGGCTCGACGTAAAGCCTTAGTACAGCGTGAAAAATCGGCGTAGCGCGGTTGGGGGGCGGTACTGGCGGGCGCCGGGGCGCGCGCCGACGTCGTCCACTAACCCTCGTTATATCAGCCACTTAACCCGATGGGACTAGGGCGAAAGGCAGCTCATGTGACATTTTGTCCAAGTGGCCGCGGATCCGATTCTGCCGCTCAAACCCTTAAAATCAATAGACTTAACTCACTCCTTACCGTTGGCATACTCCGTGCAGAGTACAGCGATTCATGTCTGTGAAAACCCATACGGTCGATTTGCCGCCGAAAGCGAAATCGTTCGTCCACCTGATCGCCCTGTTGGGGATCGCGGTACTGGTGTCGCAGTTGATTCGCTGGGAAAGCCAGGATCTGGCGAAGTACTTCTGCTACCTGGTCGTTGGCATTCTGGCCTCCACGCTGCGGGTGAGCCTGCCGGCGATGCCGGGCGCGATCTCGGTGAGTGTGGTTTTCATTTTGTTCGGAATCGTGGAGCTGTCGCTGCCGGAGGCGGTGGTGATGGGCTGTCTGGCGACGCTGGTGCAATGCCTGTGGCATCCCAAGCACCGCCCCAACGCGGTGCAGATCCTGTTCAACGTGACCAGCATGGCCAGCGCGGTATGGCTGACGAACCTGGTTTTCCGTTCGCCGGCGCTGCGCGCGTACCTGGATCCGATGGTGGTGATGCTGCTGGCGTCATTCGCGTTTTTCGTGGTGAACACGTTCCCGGTGGCGGCGGTGATCGCGTTGTCGGGCGGCCGGAGCCTGCGGGAGGTGTGGCAGGAAGGCTACTTCTGGAGCCTCCCGTATTACCTGCTGAGCGCCGGAGCTGCGTACGGCGCGAGCCTGGCTTCGGCTTATGTCGGCTGGCAGACCGCGCTGTTGATCGTTCCGGTCGTCTACCTGATTTACCGCTCCTACTGTCTTTATCTGGAGCGGCTGGACGATGAGAAGAAGCATGCCGAGGAGATGTCCAGCCTGCACCTGCGGACCATCGAAGCGCTCGCGCTGGCCATCGACGCCAAGGACCACACCACGCACGACCATCTGCAGCGGGTTCAGATTTACGCCATCGAGATCGGCAAGGAGTTGGGTCTGGAGCCGGAGGCGCTGGATGCGTTGCGCGCGGCTTCCCTGCTGCACGATATCGGCAAGCTGGCGGTGCCGGAGCACATCATCTCCAAGCCGGGCCGGCTGACTCCGGAAGAATTCGAAAAGATGAAGATCCACCCGGTGGTGGGCGCCGAGATTCTGGAACGCGTTCAGTTTCCGTATCCGGTGGTTCCCATGGTCCGATCCCATCATGAAAAATGGGACGGCAGCGGCTACCCCGATGGGCTTGCGGCCGACGCAATCCCGGTGGGGGCGCGGATATTGGCGGTCGTCGATTGCCTGGACGCTCTCGCTACCGACCGCCAATATCGCCGCGCGCTTCCGTTGGACGAGGCAATGAAAGTGGTGGTGAAGGAGTCCGGCAAGTCCTTCGATCCGAAGATCGTGGACATTCTCAACCGCCGGTACGTGGAGCTCGAAAAAATGGCGCAGGCGGTCAGCCGCGCCTCCGAACTGAAGCCGCTGTCGAAGGAACTGAAAGTGGAGCGCGGCGCCGCGCCCGGCGCCGGTTTCGAGCACGTGGGCGGGAGATCCAAGACCGAATCGGGCGACAAGCCGGACTTCCTCAGCTCCATTGCCGCCGCGCGCCAGGAAGTGCAGGCGCTGTTCGAACTCGCGCAGGATCTGGGCAACTCGCTCAGCCTGGATGAGACCCTCAGCGTGCTCTCCGTCCGGCTGCGCAAGATGGTCCCCCATCATTCCATGGCCATCTGGATGCTTAAGAACGGCAAGCTAATCCCCGACTACGTCTCGGGCGACGACTTCCGGCTTTTCACTTCGCTGGAGATCCCCTCCGGGCAGGGGCTGTCGGGCTGGGTGGCGGAGAATCGCAAACCGGTGGTGAACGGAAACCCCTCGGTGGAGCCGGGGTACCTGAACGATCCGTCGAAGTTTTCGACGCTGCGCTCGGCGATGGCGGTTCCGCTCGAGGGCGTTCGCGGCGTACTAGGCGTGCTGACGCTGTACCATGCCGACCGCGACGCCTTTACCAAGGACCACCTGCGCATTCTGCTGGCGATCAGCTCCAAAGTGGCGTTGTCGATCGAGAATGCCATGAAGTACCGGCAGGCGGAGAGTTCCGCCACCACCGACTACCTCACCGGACTGCCCAATGCGCGGTCACTGTTCCTGCATCTGGATAGCGAACTCAACCGGGCGCGGCGGCAGTCTACGCCGGTTTCGGTGCTGGTCTGCGACCTGGACGGCTTCAAGCAGGTGAACGATCGCTACGGGCACCTGGAAGGCAACCGCGTCCTGCGTGAAGTGTCAACCGGGTTTAAGAGCGTGTGCCGCGAGTACGATTATGTGGCGCGCATGGGCGGCGATGAGTTCGTCGTGATCCTGCCGGGCATTCCGCAATCCGCCGTGGAGACGAAGGTGGAGCAACTGCGCGACATCGTGGCGCAGGCCGGGCGCGGCCTGAGCGAGCCGCTGGGCCTGAGCGTCGGACGCGCCTACTCCGCCAACGACGGGCAGGACGCCGAGCAGTTGCTGGCCGAAGCGGATCGCCGGATGTACATCGAGAAGCAGCAGCACAAGGCGGGTCTGGCGACGGCGGCGGGGCGAAATCAGTGGTCGGTGGACTGGGTTACTACTGCCGTTCAATAGGCGTGTCCGCGTGTTTGCCTGACGCGTCGTTTGATCTACCTTGCCGGGCCTGAAGGCGGTACTACAGCGTGCTTGCCGTACATTCCCGGCATTCAGATAGTTGGGATCTGTTCTCGCGCCGATGGAAGGCTGCGCTACGGGCGTTACTCGGCGAGCTTAGTGCAGAACGCCCATTCGGCCCAGCGGCCAGTAAACGAACACAGCCTTACCGTAGATGTACTCGCGCGGCACCATGCCCCAGGCGCGGCTGTCGTTGGAAGAGCTGCGATGGTCGCCCAGAACGAAGAATTCGTTGCGCGGCACCACCCGCTGCGGCATCGAGGATCGATCCCGGTACTCGGGTGGAACGTACTTTTCTTCCAACGGCTTGCGGTTCACGAACACTTCGCCGCGGTCGACTTCCACCAGGTCTCCGGGCAAGCCGATTACTCGCTTGATGTAGGACTTGGTGGGGTCCCCCGGAAACCAGAAAACGACCATGTCCCCGCGGCCGATGTCGCTGATTCCAAAGCGGTAAACAAACTTGTTGATGAAGATCCGCTCCTGGTCCACCAGGGCCGGCATCATGCTGGTGCCTTCGACTTTCACCGGCTGGTAGAGAAACAGAATCACCGCCATGGCGATGGTGACCGACAAGGTCAGGTCGCGAAGCCAGTACACGGCGGCTTTCCAGGTTCGCACCTGGGGCGGGGCGGCGGCGGGCTCCGGATTCACGGTTTCGTTCCAGTCATTCGGCATGGGACACTACCATCTGCTTCGCCAATATTGTAATCATGCCGGATTTGTCAGTTGCAAGGGCGGCTCTCATCATTCCCGCGTATAACGAGGCGCCGGTGATCGCGGCGACCCTGGGCTCCATCCCGGCGGGGCTGTTCGAACTGGTGATCGTCGCCGACAACGGATCGACCGACGGGACAGCCAAAGTGGCCGCCGCCGCGAGCGCCACCGTGGTCCGGACCCCGGTGCGCGGGTACGGCGCGGGGTGCCTGGCGGCGATCGCGGCGCTGCCGCCGGAGATCAATGTAGTGGTTTTCCTGCAGGCAGACGGATCCGAGGATGCTACGGAGGCCAAAATACTCATGCAGCCGCTGCTGGAAGGACGCGCCGATCTGGTGCTCGGTTCCCGCACGATGGGGAAGGCGGAACCCGGGTCGCTGCTGCCGCACCAGGAGTTCGGGAACTGGCTGGCGTCGTTTCTGATCCGGGTGCTCTTCGGGCATGTCTACACCGATTTGGGTCCGTTCCGGGCCATCCGGCGAGACAAGCTGGACGCGTTGGGGATGCGGGATCGCAACTACGGCTGGACCGTGGAGATGCAGGTCCGGGCGCTGCGGAAGGGGCTGCGGGTGATGGAAGTCCCGGTGAAGTATGGCCGGCGGACGGCGGGGGTCAACAAGGTTTCGGGGAACTGGAAGGCGAGCTTGCGGGCGGGGTGGGTGATTGTGGGGACGATCTTGAAGCTGCGATTGGGGTTGTTGGCGCCCCGGTGATGTATCTGCAAGTTTGTGTTGTGATCTCTCGTTGCAACTTCCTGCCACATTCGCCAGTCGTTCCGACGCTCATTACGCAACTGCGTTAAAAACAAACCGTAACCAAAACCCCAGGTCCTCGACGGAAGTTCTGCACAAAAGTCGTAGCCAGCGTCGTCCTGAGTAGGTGAGTAGCGCGCTCTCCGCCTTACTGAAGGTCCCCTAGCCACGTGATCGACCTTTCAACGCAATCGAAGCTGGTGTGACCAGCGCCATCGCTCAAGTGCGCGTTGAGGGCCACAGCCCAACCGTGGTGTGATACCGTCAGATTTCTCGCCCGGCATCTCATGTCGGCGCGGATTAAGGAGAGCTATGCTCGGCACTTTAACCGACGACACCATTAGAGAACTGCTGACCGGCGTCATCGGGAACGGACTATGGTCATTGGTAGCCCAGTCCAGCATCAAACTGGTGCACGAAATCCGGTCGCTCGTATCCCCGCCACAACCTCCGATCCTGGCTGCCATCCGGACCGCGTCTGAGCAGTTGGCAGACGCTATGGGCCAAAGTGTCGAACAACGCCAGCACCGCCTGGTCGCGTATCTCAAATCACCTGAGTTGGAGTCCATCGTTCGTCAACTGTTTGCAACTTCCTTGGTAGGAGCGAAGGAAAGTGCCACGATGGAAGCGGCTAGGGAGACCTTCTTCGCCTCGCTCTCGAAATACCTGGACATGGACCCACAACGCATCAGGCCTTTCGGAGAGGCTGTTCTAAATGGCCTGCTGTTGGGAGTCGACGAGGCCTTGCAAGCCGCCATCGACAAGAACGTGCTGTCAGCCCATGAAGCTAAATCCGCATCGCGCCATCGACTTCTTCTAGATGAGATTGCCTGCCTCAAGGAGAAAGTAACGTTTCTCACAACGCAGAACACTCTCGATATTGGTGCTATTCTTCTATTCGAGGCCAAGTATCGAGAGCAGGTTGCCTGTGTACACTCCCACATCAAGCCGCCTCACCTTGAGAGTGGGAGGCGCGTGCCCATCAACGACCTTTTTGTAGCGCCGCGCATTTCTTGGGTCCCTCGGCGCAAGACTGAAGAGCCAGAAACCATGTCGCTATCCGACTTCCTTGCCCGCCTCTACCGGGCGGTTTTGCTTGGGAATCCGGGCGGCGGCAAGTCAACTGCATCCTTGAAGATCTGCTTTGATCTCGCAACTAATTATGCCGAACGACTACTCGCGGGACGTGAGGTGACGCCGGCAATTGTCGTACTTCGAGAGTTCGGAAGCCAAAGGAAGATATCCAATTGCTCTATCGTTCAGTTTCTAGAGCAACAAGCAAACTCACGATATCAGGTAGCTCCGCCGGCGCATGCCTTTGAATATATGCTTCTGAACGGCAGGATGATCGTCATTTTTGATGGGCTCGATGAATTGTTGGACAGCAGCTATCGTCAAGAGATCACAACAACTGTTGAGGCATTCTGCAAGCTTTACCCTTCCGTTCCAGTCCTCGTAACATCGCGGGAAGTTGGGTATGAGCAGGCTCCACTGAACGAAAAAACATTCGACCTCTTCCAATTGGCGCCGTTCGATGACAAGCAGGTGCGTGAGTATGCAGACAAGTGGTTCTCAATGGACGAAGACTACTCTGCGGAGCAGAAGACCCAGAGGGCACGCGCGTTCTTTTTTGACAGCGCCCTAGTCCCAGACCTTCGCAGCAACCCTTTAATGTTGGGCCTGATGTGCAACCTGTATCGCGCAGAAGGATACATCCCTCGAAACCGACCCGAAGTGTATGGAAAGTGCTCAGTTATGCTCTTTGAACGATGGGATAAAAGCCGCGACATTGTGGTGCCATTGTCATTCGAGGAACATATTCGGCCAGCCATGCAGGATCTTGCGTTCTGGATTTATTCGGACGAGGGACTGCAGGGCGGAGTGACTGAACATGATTTGATCCAGAGGACTGGCAATTACCTTTCGAAATGGGTATTTGATGACGTGCATAAGGCGAGATCTGCTTCTTCAGATTTCATCGGATTCTGCAGAGGAAGGGCCTGGGTCTTTACTGACACTGGTACCACTAAGGAAGGCGAGCGACTTTTTCAATTCACGCATCGAACGTTTCTCGAATATTTTACCGCTTGCTACTTGGTCTCAGTTTATCCAACTCCTGCACCTCTGGTGGAGTTCTTGCTTCCCAAAGTACTGAAGGGCGAGTGGGATGTTGTTGCACAACTTGCCTTTCAGATTCAGAGCAAGCAGGTCCATGGTGCCGCTGATGACCTTCTCACGCGTTTAATGGCAACACAGTTTCAATCCGATCGCGATCGCTGGAATGCGTTGTCCTTCGCCGAGCGAGCGCTCGAGTTTCTGGTTCCTAGTCCTAAGGTACGGCGAGCGATAACACGAGCGGGTCTTGACTTCTGGTTGAAGTTCGTACGCAGGTACAAGTCCGCGTCTTGGGCCACAATGGACGAGCCAGCACGCGAGATAATAGAGCACGTTGGAAATTTGCTACTCGTGACAGCGGAGAACCGTGACACGATTGCAGATGAGATGGAGATCTTCTTAGCCGAGACGATAGACTGTCAGGTGTTGGAGGTAGCTGCACTCGGGGCAGGCTTGGCGCTCGATCTAACGTATCCGCTTCATGACATCGAAGTCCGGCGCAGCGTTACTTCCGACATTCAGGAGTACTGGGAAAAGCTTTCCGCCAGAATTGTCGCAGGCAAGTTGATGCGTATTCGCACCATCGCCGGCGACGACTGGGCCGTCGCTCTGCGTTGTTACTGGCGGGAGCTGATTTCGTTGTCTGAGTGCGTTGCGAGGTTTGGCGTTCCGTTTCTGGTCGCTTCCGTAAGGTCTGCAGCATTGGGTAATGTGTGGTTCACTCCCCCGGGCTATATGCTGGTCAATGCTGTGCTTGGTCTTCGATGGAATAGATCTGGTTCACAACCCGAACGCCTAAAGCGCGTGTCAGAACTGGAGAGAATGGCCGACAACTTTTTGTCCGCTCCTTTGCCGTGGTTTAGACGGGAGCATATGAACGGTCCGCTGAGCCGGTTGTACTTTGGAGCGAGGAGGGATCGGGATGACCGAGCCCCTAATCCGCCTGAAATCTCGCCTGATGCTATCTTTTCGATCTTATGCCTCCTGGCGGTGGACTTTGAGTGCTCTAGCGGACGAAGAAATCGCGCAGAAATTGAAGCAACCTTGGCTGGTGAACGAAGGATTCCGGATGTCTGGAAGTCTCTATTTTTTGGACGACTTTCGGGAGGAGCGGATGACGCAGTGGCAGCACTTGATAAACTCGGCTTCACGTCCGGGCAAACTGACCTTCTTGCAAAATGGGTGAGATGTGAGGTTGACTTCGTGCAACCTCGGCGAAGATTGCGACGATCGAGTATCCGGGTGTAGTGCCGTAGACTCCCAAGTCGACTATCTTTCCGGCGTTTTTGTCCGCCTCCGATTCTATAGCACCTTAGATACTACGCACCGATGGGACCCTTATCCAGGGGCTGCGTGACCGTGTTAAGAGGCCCTCGATCGAGTCTTGTAGGCCAGGGTTACGCACCTCGCACCCTCTTACTCAGGCTTCGTGCCGCCGGGGATCCCTTCATTGCCGGCTCCCGCTTCCGGACACCAATCTGATCCTACAAATGGGGGTTAGCGTCCGGTTGACGTGGCGGAGAGAGAGGGATTCGAACCCTCGATAGAGTTTCCCCTATACACGCTTTCCAAGCGTGCGCCTTCAACCACTCGGCCATCTCTCCGGCTAGGGTTCTCTGCTAGTTTACCCCGAGGACACGATCCATGTCTTGCTGGTTCAGCCGCCAGCATTGCCAGTCGTTCAAGTGCCTGGCCCCGTAGCGCACGTAGAAGTCCTGCGCGAGCCGATTCCAGTCCAGCACCACCCAATCCACGCGGCCGCAGCCGCGCTTCTTGGCCTCGGCGACTACCGCGCGGAACAGCGTCGAGCCGGCATGAACGCCGCGGTAGTCGCTGAGCACAAAGATGTCCTCCAGGTACAGCGTCGGCAGGGCGAGGAAGCTCGAGTAGGTTTCCAGGATCAGGGCGTAGCCGACCGCGAGGTCGCCCGCGAACACCAGCAGCGCGCCAAGGCGGGGCTTGGGTCCGAAGATGTCGTTCAGAAGGCGCTGCTGCGCAGCCGGATCGGGAGGGTCGAGCTTCTCGTAGTCGGCCAGGGCGCAAATCAGTTCCAGCAGCCTCGGCCCCTCCTCGGGCCGGGCCTCGCGTACGGTGATGCGGGGCGAGTTCATCCCTACCAAGGTAGCTCAGACGCGCGCTATGATAGCTCGAATATGCGTCTGTTTCTGCTGGCGGCAATCGCGGTCTCTCTTTTCGGACAAGGCCGCGACTGGGTGCGTGCGAATTACACGAAATTCGAGTACGAAATCCCGATGCGCGACGGCAAGAAGCTGTTCACGTCGGTGTACGTTCCCAAGGACCCCGGCCAGTACCCGATCATGCTGAACCGAACGCCGTACAGCGTTGCGCCGTACGGCGTGGACCACTATCGCGAATCGCTGGGGCCGTCGGAGCATTTCTCGAAGGACAAGTTCATCTTCGCGTACCAGGACGTGCGAGGGCGGTTTATGTCCGAAGGCGAGTTCGTGGAAGTGAGGCCGCACG
>CAYOQB010000072.1:0-24176 GCA_964406035.1 uncultured Solibacteraceae bacterium
TTCCCTTCTTGGCGGCGAAGCGGACCCACTCGCGCGCGGTCTCCGCCGTGATCACGGCGGGCGACTTCCAGCCTTCGCCGGTGAACGGCCGGTGATAGGCGAAGTACCTTGGCGCGACGATCCTGTTTTGCGCGCTACGCTCGCGTTCCGCCAGCGTCCAGTCCATATCCCCCGCCGGAACGCCGCGCACCGCCGTGACCCCGTGCGCCATCCACAGCTTGTGAACGTATTCGGCTTCCGGAGCCTTCGGCGCCCCGCCAGTATGGACATGCAGGTCAACGAAGCCGGGCATCAGGTACATGCCGGTTCCGTCGATCTCCTTAGTGCCCTTGTTGGGACGCCCGCGTTCGCGGATCGCCACCAGTGGATAGCCGACGCTGCGGACCTCGGCGATGCGGTTGTTCTCCACGACGACGTCCACGGGTCCGCGGGGCGGCGCTCCCGTTCCGTCAATCACCGTGACACCGCGGATCACCATACGGTCGAACGGCCCCTCGCCCTCCCCGGCGCGCCGGTCCGGCGATGGCGTGATCGGCGACCGCTCCTGCGCGAGGAGCGGGACGGAAAGCAGCACAGCGGCGATGAAAAACCGGTTCATGACGGCTGAGTATAGCGATCCGGCTGGCGGGAGTAAAGGTGTTCCATGCCCGCCAGCCGCGGCAACCGCTCTTTAGTGAGCCAACTCCGCGGCGTACCCGAGCGACGCCTGGATATGTTCCCGTGTCAATGAAGGGTAACTGGCCAGGATCGCCTCGACAGTTGAACCCTCCCCCAGGCTGTCCAGAATGACGGTGACGGGAATGCGGGTCCCTCGCGCGCAGAGTTCTCCTTCGCATATCTCGGGATCCCGAACCAGATACCCCTGCCAATCCGGCATTGCTCTATTTTACAGCGCTCGTGTGACGCGGCGGTTGCCCCGGCGCGTTCGCCCAAGGCCTTGGGTATTTCGCCCCGTGAATTCCTGGTCACAAGTCAGTAGTATGGGACTATTCAGGATGTCTCTTCAGCATAAATTGAGGATGGTTCCCACCATTCTGTCGATCCTGGCTGCACTCGGGCTCTTCCTCAGCGCCGCTGCCCACGTTGCCAGCCTGATCGGAATCCCGCTGGGCGAATACATGCCATTCCTGCTACCTGGGATGTTCGTTATGTTCGCGGCCGCGTTGCTCACTTCTAGCCGGGTAGTTAGGCCATATCCTGGAGTAAACGTCACGGAGTTGGCGTTTCGCGGCTGTCCGGCGTGGATGAGGTACATGAACTATGGATTTTTCGCATACGCCTTCCTGGGCATCGTGGTTCTTTTCCTAATCCTGCCGAAGGGCGAAGCTCCACGCACCCCCTTCTTTCCCTCGTACTTCATGGCTTTTTACTCTTTCGCTTTTACTCTTCTGCATTCGACTGCGAAGCTCTGGGACATCGGCTGGGAGTGGAAGTGCGCCAACGGCCACGAAGCCTCGCCCTTTGCTGAATTTTGCGAAGAATGCGGACAGCCGGTCCGGTATTTGGGACACAAGGCGAAGGGCGAGTAACACTCCTTGCCTTGTCCCGCGGCCTAAAAAGGAATGAAACTGGTTCTGTTCTTCTTCGCCACAATTTCAGGGATCGGCCTGATCTTGAGCGTCGCGTCCCACGTCGCCGGCCTGCTTGGAATTCCTGGCCCGTTGGGGGATTCAGCTCACTATCTGCATTTCGGCGCCGTGATCGTCATGATTCCCGCCTGGCTGGTGATGGGCCGGATGACCAAACACTCCCCCAAGAACCATTTGTGGAATGACACGCTGCGCGGCTGTCCTCGCTGGATGCGTTCGGGAGTATACGTATTCTTCGCTTATGCAGTTGTCAACTTCGTACTCTTCGCCATGAGCAACCCTGACCTCAAGGGACGTGGCCCGCTACCGCCTCAGGCAGTTCGGGGGTTCTCCGGGCACTGGATGGCGTTATATGCCGCGGCAACGGCGGTTTTCTATTCCGCCGTCTCACTCTGGGACGCAGGATGGCTTTGGAAGTGTACGAACGGCCATCCGGCACGGCCGCTGGCGAAGTTCTGCCCTCGATGCGGAGAACCGGTCCGGCCGTCAGGGGAGTAGCCGAACGGCAACGCGGCGGTTGCTCCAGACGGTGCTAGTTGGCTTGCAGCTCGCGTGCAGTCACGTGGCGCGTTCCGGATTACTGAATGAAGCGGGCTGGCCCGCAGGCACCGGAGTCGCTATCGTGCTCCGGATTGACATGAGGCCGGGAGGTTTGCCTGATACGGAAGGGGACAGAGTACGTGCTGCGAAAGCAGACAAGTTCACGCCCACGACAGTTGGCGTTTTCGCAACGTCAGCCCGCTCCAGAGTAAGATCCAATCATGCGCAACGAGTTTACTGCCGTTGTCGAGCAGGATGGCCCCTGGTACGTAGCCTACTGCGCGGAGCTGCCGGGTGCGAACGGCCAGCGCGAGACGCGTGAGGAGTGCCTGAATAACCTGCGCGAAGCCATAGCGCTGATCTCGGAACATCGCCGCGAAGAGTCCCTGCGATCAGTGCCGCCGGAGGCCACGCCGGAACTCGTGATCGTGGGATGAAACGGGACGCCGTGCTTCGGCAGGGCCCAAAGTGTTCCGCTGCCCGGATGGCAACGAGGACAGCGCTAGAATGTAGTTGTGCCGGACCCCAGCATCCAGATCGTGTCAAACGAAGCGGGCGAACCCACAGCCGTTATCGTGCCCATCGCACTCTGGAAAGAAATCGCCTCCGAGCGCGAGACTGCGTACCTTCTGAAGTCGGAACCGATGCGGGAGCGCCTTAAGGCTTCGCTGGAGCGGACTTCGGGCGTCTCGCTGGACGACGCCGCGGCCAAGCTGAGCTTGTGAGAAGCATAGTTAAACCCCTGCAACCAAGACCTGAGAGCCCGAAGCCCGAACCAGCCGCGTGATATCTCCGAGGTCGCTGGTCAGAATCAGCGATTTCGTGCGAATCGCCGCCGCCACCACAGCCGCGTCAACCACATCCGCGGTTCCGGTCTTGGCCAGCAGCGATCCTGCCTCGTGAGCTGCCCGTTCGTCGAAAGGGACTACCACGCACCCCCTCAAGAACCTCCGCAATTGTGCTTGTTGCGGCGATCGGCTCACCTGGGCAACCACGGGCGCGGGGGCCAAAGGAACAATCCCGAGCTCCAGGCGCGCACGGTGTTCCGCCCAGGCTCGGCGCTCATTCCGGTCCGCAGCCACCAATACGGCGGCGTCATAGACTACGGAGTTCACGCGGAACGCCGCACCTTGCGCTGAGATCGAAGCTGCTCCCGCACGCTCCGGCGAGCCTCCTCCATCTCCTCCGCGGTGAACGCTCCATGCTGACTCTCCCACTCGGCTACCGCCGCCAAGCCGGCGCGCCGGCGCAGCGCTTCGCGTGCCGCGCTCGTCATCCACGCCGAGACGCTCATCCCCTCACTGGCGGCAGCATTCAGGATCTGGTCATGAACCTCGGGATCGATTGTGATCGCGAGTTTGGGTGATGGGTTGCCGCGTGGCATACTAACTATACTACTACAATAGTATACTTTGCGTACAAGATCCCCTCACCGCGCGGCCGTCAAATCCCGCTGGATCGCGAACCGCACCAGCCCCGGCAGATCGTGTATATCCAGCTTCCGCATCAGGCTCGCCCGGTACGTGTCCACCGTCTTCGGACTCAGCTCCAGCCGCGCCGCGATCTCCTTCGCTCGGACCCCGTCAATCAATAGCGAAAACACCTGATACTCCCGCGCGCTCAGCGACTCCAGCGGATCCTCGGACGCCTTCTTCTGGTCCGGCGCGAACACCTTGTTGATCTCCACCTGCGGCGAAACGTAAATGCCGCCTTCCAGAATCTGTTTCAACGCTTCCAGAAGCTGTGATCCGGAACTGGATTTCAGGACAAACGCGCTCACGCCGCTGCGCAGCGCTTCCACGACGGCCTTGCGATCCTTGCGGGTGGACAGGACGGCGAACCGGGTGGGCGATCCCGCCTCCGTGGCGCGGCGGACGATCTCCAGGGCGAACAGATCGGGCAGGCCGAGATCCAGCACCGCGACATCCGGCTCCAGCGTCTCGATCATCTTGGCGGCGGCCAAGCCTTCCCCGCAGTGAGCAATCACGCGGTTCCGCGGTTCGGATTCCAGCACGCGCGCCAGTCCCTCGCGCACCAGAGTCCATTCCTCCGCCAGCAGTATTCGAACCTGCGTCTCATGCATCGGCCAACCTCCGTCCGTCGCGGACTTACCGGGGCTCCCGGTGGAGCCCCTTACTGAGAAGTCGGTTGGAGACGCCTGAATTCTCACTCATTTTCAGAGCGAGGCACTCGCCAGGCGGCTTTTAGGTGAAACTGCGAACGGCTTCGGCTTCGTCGTCGAAGACCTCGAAAACCGTATAGAGCTTCGTGATCTGCAGCAGATCCTTCACGCGCTTGGACAAGCCCAGCAGCTTCAGGATGCCGCCATGATTGGTAACGGTGGTGAAGCCCGACACCAGCTCCCCGATGCCCGAGCTGTCAATGTAGGAAACCTCGCTCAGGTTCAGCAGAACCTTCTTATGGCCACCGGAAGCCATGTCGCGAATCGTGTCGCGGAACGTGCTCGCGCCTTCTCCCAGGGTAATTCGACCGACGGCGTCGATCACGGTCACATCGCCCACTTGCCGGGTGGTCAGTTTTACGCTCACAAGTATCCTCCTCGATCTCCTCGTTGAACCGTTAACCGCCTGCCGCCAGACGCTTTACCATGCGAATATGGGTGCCTCTCGGATCCCGCTTCCGCACCTGGAACTCGTCCATGAACGCTTCAATCAGCAGCAGTCCGCGCCCCGAATGACGGAGCAGATTTTCCTCAGCCAAGGGATCGGGCAAATTCTCGCGCTCGAACCCTTCCCCCTCGTCCGCGATCTCGATGGCCAGTTCGCTTCCCGCGGCCTTCACCCGCAACTGCACCTTCTTCCGCGCGTTATACCGGTTGCCGTGGACAACGGCGTTTACCATGGCCTCGCGAACCGACATCCCGATCTTATGCAGGTCGTCTTCGTCGAAACCCATCTTCTCCGCCATGCCGAGAATCGTCGTCTCGGCGCTATCCACGCTTTCCAGAGTCGAATCCAACAGCGTGTCCACGGGCTGGAACTCGCTCGGAGTGGTTTCTCCCATAGGGTCGCCTTGCGGTAGCGTCGCCAAATCGAACAGTCACAATAAAATACTTCGCCTGCCAAAGTCAAGGAAAGGCTTTATGCCCGCCCCCGGAAGCCTCCTCCAGCGGCCACTTCCACCGCGCGATCGCCCCTCCGGCGATCATCACGCCCGCCGCCGCGATCATCGACACCGGAACCGTCGTCCGCGACGCCAGCCAGCCCCACAATCCCGAACCTACCGCCAGCGATCCCTGGAAAACCAGCAGATATAGAGCCAGCGCCCGCGCTCGCAACCCCGCCGGGGGCGTCGCCTGCGCCGCCACATTGAACAGCGACATCGTCGACAGCCACGCCACCCCCGCCAGCAGCATCGCCGCGCATGCCAGGAAGAAACTGCCGGCGATCGAAACCGACGCCGACATGCAGGCGAACGTCACCGTCCCGGCCAGGATCACCCGGTCCGGCGCGAAGCGGCGGCGGAAGTTCCCCAACAGCGTCGCGCCGATCACCGACCCCGCGCCGATGCAGCCCAGCAGGATGCCGTACCCGGCCGAATCGCCGAAATTGCGGCTCGCCACCACCGGCAGCATGGCCCACAGCGCGCTCGCCGAAAAGCTGAATACGCCGGCCCGCACCAGGATGGCGCGATAACCCGGCGTTCCCAGCCCGTACTCGACGCCCTCCTTCAATGCCGCCTGCACATCGCCCGCGAACGGCGTCCGTTCCGGACCCTCGGGACGCCAGCGCGCCAGCACCGTGATCACACCCAGGAACGAAGCAGCATTCAGCAGAAACACGGCGCCCGCGTTCGACATCGCGATGATCGCCCCGCCCAGCGCCGGTCCCACCGCCCGCGAAATGTTGAACCCCACCGAGTTCAGCGCCACCGCCGCCGGCAGAATCGGCCGCGGCACGGTCTCCGGCACCGTCGCCGCCCACGCCGGCCCGTTCAGTGTGGTCCCCAACCCCAACGCGAACGTGAACGCCAGCAGGGACCAGGGTCCGATGTTGCCCGTCAGCGTGACCACCCCGAGCATCGCCGCTGTCGCCAGCATCAGGCTCTGCGTCACCAGCAGCACCTTGCGGCGGTCCACTACGTCCGCCAGCGTTCCCGCCGGGATGCTCAACAGGAACACCGGAAGGCTGTTCGCCGTTTGCACCAGCGCCACCAGCAGCGGCGACGCCGCCAGCGTGGTCATCAGCCACGCCGCCCCCACGGTATGCATCCAGGTGCCGATGTTCGATCCGATGGACGCCAGCCACAACGACCGGAACACGCCGTAGCGCAGCGGAGCCCAGGGCGATTCGCTCTCCGTCAACCGCCCGTCACCTCGCGGAACCAGGCCCCGGCGAGCTCCACCTCGCGCGCCTCCAGGCCGTGCCCACCGGAATGCCGGTTATGCGTGACCCTGGCGCCCGCTTGCGTCAACAGATCCGCCAGCCGCTTCGAGTTTTCCGCCGGAATGATCGGATCGGCATCGCCGGACGAAAGAAACACTGGCTTTCCGGTCAGGTCCGGCAGCTCGGACGGCTCGAACGGCAGCATGGCGCGCAACAGAATCGCCCCCGCCAGCGCCTCCGGCCGCCGCAGCAGCAGGCTGGCGGCGATGTTGGCCCCGTTCGAATAGCCCAGCGCGATCAAGCTCCGCGGCGCGAACTCGTATTGCGCCGCCGCTTCCACCAGGAAATCGCCCAACTCCGCCGTCCGGAACTCCAGGTCTTTTTGATCGAACACGCCTTCGGCGAAACGCCGGAAGAAGCGCGGCATGCCGTTCTCCAGAACCTTGCCGCGCGGGCTCAGCAAAGCCCGGCCCGGCGCGACCATCCGGCCCAGCGGGATCAGATCGTTCTCGTCCGCGCCGGTCCCATGCAGCAACAGCAGCGGCGGCAGATCGCCGGGCTCGAACCGGTGGATAAATCCGCTCATGCCAGCCCCGGCAGGCGGCGCTCGATCGAAGAGCGCATCGGCTCCAGCCATGGCGGCAGCTTCAGCGCCTCGCCCAGCGAGCTCACGTCCTCATCCACGGCAAAGCCCGGCGGGTCCGTCGCGACCTCAAACAGCACGCCCCCCGGCTCCCGGAAGTAGATCGAATGGAAGTACTGCCGGTCCATCACCGGGCTGACGTTCAAACCTGCCTCAGCCACCTTCACGCGCCAGCTCTTCTGCGCTTCATCGTCCGGAGTCCGGAACGCAACATGGTGAATCGTGCCCGCGCCCATCGACCCCCGCCGCAGATCCGGCGCGCAGATGACATCCAGATAAGTCCCCGGCCCGCCGCTTCCGGCCTCGAACCGGAACCGGTTGCTCTTCTCCGCCGCCTGCCGAAACCCCATGATGCCCGTCAACAGTCCCGCCGTTCGCTCGTAGCCTTCCTCCGACAGCGTGATGGTGTGCAGCTTTTCCACACGCGCTTCGTCCGAATCCGAGCCGGCCGCCACCAGCTCGATTTCGATCCCATCCGGGTCCTGCAGGCTCAGGTATTCCTCGCTTCCGAAACGCTGGAACGGACCTTCCGCGTGCATTCCCTTGGCATCGAACTTCTCCTTCCAGGCGCCGAAGGACCGCTTGGGAACAGTCAGAGCAATGGTCGTCGGCTGCCCCGTGCCGGGACGTCCGCGGAACGACCCTGGCCAGGTGAAGAACGTAATCAGCGTTCCCGGATCGCCAGTGTAGTTGCCGTAGTACAGGTGGTACGTGCCGGGATCGTCGAAGTTGACTGTCTTCTTGACCAGACGCATCCCCAGCAGGCCGGAATAAAAGGCTAGGTTATCCTGCGGATCGCTACCGATTGCGGTGACATGGTGCAGACCGAGAATCATGCTTTCAGTGTGGCACGCGCGTCAACCCGCCCCCGGTATATAGTGGCTCATCATGGGCGACGTTCCGGCACCCTTGCCTGAGTACCTGGAGTTCCTCTCGCCCTACGACCGCGGCATCCAACAGCTCGCGCTCGCTCTCCGGACGCTGGTGCTGGAAGAATCGCCCGGTTGTACCGAACGGATCTACGACGCCTACAACGCGGTGGCGTCCGGTTATACCTGGACCGGACGTCCGCTGGACGCTTTCATTCACATCGCCGTCTACGCCAAATGGGTAAACCTGGGCTTCAACTATGGCGCCGCCCTGCCCGATCCCGACAAGCGGCTGCAAGGGAATGGCGCCCGCGTCCGCCACATCCGCATTTCATCCGAGGCGGACCTGGAGGACCCCGCCATCCGCAAGTTCGTCCGCAAGGCGATCGAACAAAGCATCCGGCCCAAAGGCGACCCGCCGCCGCCCAAAAGAGTGGTGCGGGCCATCTACGAAAAGCGCCGCAGGCCGGAAAGATAAGCGTGCGATCCCGCGGCCCACGCGCGCCTGTCTCCAAGCCTTACCTTCGCGCTATCTCTCTGAAGCCGGAGAAAACGCCGCCCTCCGGCGAGTACCCGTTTTCGATCGCCGCCGTTCGGCATCTGGGACAGCTCGAGTTCGACCCCCAAGTCACGTTCCTGGTCGGCGAGAACGGCACGGGCAAGTCGACGCTGCTCGAAGCCGTGGCCGTCGCCCTGGGCGTGAACGCCGAGGGCGGCGGCCGCAACTTCAACTTCGCCACTCGATCTTCCCATTCCTGTCTCCATCAGCACCTGCGCCTGGTGCGTTCCTATTCGCGTCCCCGCGACACGTATTTCCTGCGCGCGGAGAGCTTCTACAACGTAGCGACGGAGATCGAAAAGCTGGACGAAGAGCCGGGTCTCGGCCCGCCGATTACGCCAGCCTACGGCGGTCCGCTCCACGAAAAATCGCATGGCGAGAGCTTTTTCGGTCTCATCATGAACCGCCTCCGCGGCACGGGTCTGTACCTGTTCGATGAGCCGGAAAGCGCGCTGTCAGTTCGCCGCCAGTTGATCCTGCTGCGTCGCATGCGCGAGCTGGTTCACCTCGATTCGCAGTTCATCATCGCCACCCACTCTCCCATCCTGCTGGGCTACACCAACGCCCGGATCGTGGTGCTCGATAACGACGGCTACAGCGTCGCCCGCTACGAAGAAACGGACCCCTATCGCGTCACAAAAGCGTTTTTGGACGATCCGGCAACTGCCTTGGCCAAGATCTTCCAGGATTAGCCCCCGATTGTGACCTTTGCGTTGGAACCCTCGTCAGTTAGGAGATAATCAGAATTTCAGGATCAACAATGCGAATCTTTGCACTTCTTGCGCTTGCAGCGCTCTCCCTCTCCGCCGAATGGTGGGGCTTCCGCGGACCCGGCGGCAACGGCGTCCTCGAATCCAAGAAACTGCCGGTCAAGTGGTCGGCGACCGAGAACGTCGCCTGGAAAGCCGAGATCCCCGGCAAGGGCCACTCCCAGCCGATCATCGTCGGCGATCGCGTGTTCCTTACCTCTTCCATCGAGGGCGACCCGATCCCCGGCCAGAAAGCCCCGGAACATACCCTGGGCGGCAAGCCGTTTGTTCATCCCGACACCACGGCGGAAGATCGCAAAGTGACGCTGCTCGGCCTCGCGTATGACGCGAAGAGCGGCAAGTTGTTGTGGCAGAAGACCTTGTACGAAGGACCCGTGTACGATGGCCGGCACAAATTCAACACCTACGCCTCCCCCACCCCGGTCTCCGACGGCAAGCGCGTGTTCTTCTACTTCGAATCGCAGGGCCTCTATGCCCTCGATTTCGATGGCAAACAGCTCTGGAAGGCTTCCGTCGGCAACGTGAAGAAGGTAGGCCTGGGCGCTGGGACCTCCCCAGTCCTGGCCGGCGACCGCCTGATCCTGCAGGTGGACGAGGATTCCGGCGAGAACTCGTTTATTTCCGCCATTTCCACCCGCAACGGCGAGCTGCTGTGGAAGGTGAAGCGCGACGCTCAGGTCACCTGGAACACGCCCGCTTACGTGAAGCACAACGGGGTCGACATGGTGATCGCCGCAGGGACGGAAGCCACCATCGCGTACGATCCCAAGACGGGCAAGGAACTGTGGCGCGGCGAAGGCGTCGGCCAGACCGCCGCCGCCACCCCGGTAACTGGACATGGCATGATCTTTCCCAACGGCTACATCCCGAAGAAGCGTGTTGTGGGGCTGAAACTCGATGCCGACGCAAAGGATCGCACCGTGTGGACCTTCGACAAGGGCACCGCTTACATCCCCTCCCCGGTCCTCTACGGCGACTACTTGTACCTGATGGCGCCCAACGGATCGCTGACTTGCCTGGAAGCCAAGACCGGCAAGCTGGTTTATGAGGGCAAGCGCGTGCCCAAGGCGATCCCGTTCCACTCCTCACCCGTGGCCTTCGACGGCAAGATCCTGATCACCAGCGAGGAAGGCGAGACCTTTGTGGTCAAAGCCGGGCCCGAACACGAGATCATCGGAACCAACAGCGTCGGCGAGCGGGTGGTGGCGTCTTTGGCCCTCGACGGCGACTCGGTCTACATCCGCGGAGACAAGCACCTCTACCGCATCAGGGAGAAGTAGCCGGCGGCTGCCACGGGCGCGAAGAGATCACGCTGTTAATAGAAAGCAGCAGGAACTTGCCGTCGGGAGACAGGCAGGGGGTCAGCTCCCAAACCTTGGGCCGATTGTGGGAATCGAGCGGAACCGGCGTTTGCCACCGCCCGTTGATTCTTCGGCTGAAGAAGAGGCTGATCTCCCGGCTCGAATCGAAGAACCGATTCAGAATCACGAAGCGCTCCGCGGGATCCATCCATAGGTCGTTTTCGCTGTCCGCCGAGCTCAGTTCGCGAACCAGTTCGGGCGGGCCGTACTCGCCTCCACGCAGCTTTCTCGCCACGTAGATGTCCTGCGCGCCCAGGCCGCCGGGCCGGTCTGAATTGAAGTACAGATCACCGCTTTTCACCGGGGCGGCATAGCCCTCGCGATGCGGCGTGTTGACCCCCGGCACCGGTTGCGGCTCCGACCATCCCGTGCGCGTTCGCGTTACGAACCACAGGTTCTGCAGACCCTCCTGGTTCTCCGGAGGCAACGGACGGGTGGAATTGAAGAAGAGCGTCTTGCCGTCCGGCGAGAGTACGGGCTGGTAATCTGTGAACTCCGAGCGGAACGGCACGGGTTCCGGCGTCGACCACCCCGCCGCCGTCCGCCGTTGCACGACGATCCTCAGGCGCCGGCGGCCGCTCGGATCTCGAGCGTCCACCCAGTCGCTGGTGTAGAGCTCATTGCCCGCCCGGGTGAACGCGATTCCGTTCACCGTTCGGAACGGAAGCTCTCCGCCTGCTTTCGAAGGGTCCGGCTTCCAGGGTTGCGCGGCAACGGACACTGCCAGGAACAGGAGTAGCGGAAGCATAGTGGAAATTTGGACGGCGCCCGGTCCACCTGGTGAGCCGGAAAGTCCCCGCCCTGCGCGCATTTGGACATGAGACTTCTGGCTGCTTCCGTCCTTCTCCCAATGCTGCTGGCCGCGCAGGCCCGCCACACCCACACCAACGGGTTGTCGGTGGCGGTGCCTGCCGGTTGGACGGCACAGGACGGCCCCAACGGGATTCTGCTGGTCCCGCCGGGCACCACGTTCGACCCCAATGGCGACGAGATCTACGCCGTCGCCTTCATGGAAGGCTACAGCAGCCTGGACGACCCCAAGCTCGCCCGCGACATGCAGCAGGGCATCGCGTCCGGCACGGCGGCAGCGCGTCAGGGCGTGTTTCAGGATGCGTCCGGCCGCAACGGGAAGTCGCTCCAGTGGCAGTTCAATCATCCGCAGAACGGAGTTCCCGTCACCGTCCAGGTGTACCTGACCTCCTCCAGCGGCGCTGTTTACGGAATCACCGCCCTCGGGGCATCCCGTCTGGTGGCTCGGAACCAGGCGGCGATCGAGCGTGCCGCCGCGACGGTCACCTACGGCGCGCAGCAGGCGCGAGCAGCGGCCGGCAGCATGAGCGACGGAAACCCCGCCTCGCAGAACTGGCTGCAGCGCATCCGCGGCCGCCAGTTGATCCAGATGTCCAGCAGCCAGTATCACACCAGCAAGAAAGTACTGACCCTAAACGCGGATGGCACCTTCACGTTCTGGAGCAACAGCCTGGCTTCTATCAACGTCGGCGAGTACGGCCAGGCGCCCAGCGCAAGTGCGATGTCCGCCAACCGCGACGCCGGTGACGGCCGTTGGCGCGTGGTCACGCGCGGCGGCCAGGCCTACCTGGAACTGAGGACCCGCGAAGGCGCCTCGACTTACGAGCTGACGGCGCAAGGTACCGCCACCTACATGGACGGCGTCCGGACCTACGTTCAGTAAAGGCTACTGATTCACCCGAGCCATGGTCGCCGCGGGGTATCGCAACCCCGCGGTAGCGCCTTTGGGGAAGGCTTCTTCCAGCCGCCGGCGGTCGGCATCGGTCAACGCAACTGCCTCGGCGGCGGCGTTCTCCTCCAGGTACTTGCGGCGCTTCGTTCCGGGAATCGGGATGACGTCCGCACCGCGGTCCAGCACCCAGGCCAGCGCAAGCTGCGAAGCCGTGACTCCCTTCTCTGCCGCCATCTCCTCCACCTGCTTCACCAGGTCCAGGTTCTTCGTGAAGTTTTCCCCCTGAAATCGCGGGTTGTTGCGGCGATAGTCGTCCTCGGGCAGATCGTCGAAGCTGCGAAAAGCTCCGGACAGGAAGCCCCGGCCAAGCGGCGAGTAAGCCACGAAGCCGATTCCGAGCTCGCGCACCGCGCCGAGAGCCCCATCCTCGGGATCGCGCGTCCACAGCGAGTATTCCGATTGCAGGGCGGTGATCGGGTGCACCGCGTGGGCTCTGCGGATGGTCGCCGGAGACGCTTCGGACAGGCCCAGGAACCTGACTTTGCCGGCGCGGACCAGATCGGCCATCGCGCCCACGGTATCTTCGATCGGCGTCTCGAGGTCGACGCGGTGCTGGTAATAGAGGTCGATGTGATCCACGCCGAGCCGCCGCAAACTGGCGTCGCAGCATGCCTTTACGTAATCAGGCTTGCCGCTGATCCCGGTAAAGGCGGATCCGGAGCGCATGATCCCGAACTTGGTGGCGAGAAAAATGTGGTCGCGCCTGCCGCGGATGGCTTCTCCCACGAGTTCTTCGTTGACGTAAGGACCGTACATGTCCGCGGTATCGAGGAAGTTGATTCCCAGCTCGAGAGCGCGGTGGATGGTGGCGATCGATTCCGCGTCGTCGCGGCCGCTATAGAACTCGCTCATCCCCATGCAGCCAAGACCTTGCGCGGAGACGAGCGGACCGGTGGTTCCCAGTTGACGCTGGTGCATGATTCCAGGGTAGACGACCGGCGTGACAGGTTAGAATGGCTGTAGAGAGCCAATGCCGATAATTCTCCATCCCGAAGTGGAAGCGAAGCTCCGGGCCCGCGCCGATGCGGCAGGGATCAGCGTTGAAGCTTATATCGAACGGATCGCTCACGACGATCAGACTGCTGAAGAGGAACTCGAAGCTCTCGCGATGGAAGGGCTTGAGTCCGGAGAATCGATTCAGGCCAGCGAAAACTACTGGAACGAAAAGCGCCAACAGCTCATCGACCGTCACCGCAAGCCCGGCACCCGGTGAGTTCCTGGTACGCTGTCAAACCAAGGGCTGACCGCGATCTCGACGCCTACGCTGACTACCTTGCTGATGCGGCGAGCCTGGACCTTGCGCTCCGCTTTCTTGGATCAAGCGCACAAGGCCTTTACCCTCATTGCGAGTCAACCCAATATGGGCTGGAGGTCTCGGTCGAAGAACTCCGATTTAGCGGGGCTGCGAGTTTTCCGCGTTTCCGGTTTCGAACACATGCTCGTCCTTTACCGTCCAGGCGCTCGAGGAATCGAGATTCTCCGGGTGGTTCATGGATCGAGGAATCTTCAGGCACTCCTTCGCCGCGAGGGCCTGGAGTAATCACCCGCCCCTTGTTCCGGTACCGAATGTGACCCTGATCAGCGTTTTGCGGGCTCGTAACTACACGGCGAGCTTCTTCCACTTCTTCCCCAACCGGACCGTCACCTCGCCGGAGCCCTGCCAGGTGATCTCCTTGTACGCGGTCCCGTTGATCTCCACCGCTCCCTGCTTCAACATCCGCTCCGCTTCGGTTCGCGACGGCGACAGCCCGACGCCGACCAGCATCTTGGCCACCTGGAAGCCGCCGGCCACGCGAGCCTGCTCCGGCAGCGCCGCGGTTTCGATGTCCGCCGGAATAGCCCCCTCGCGGACTTCGTGCTGGAAGTCCTCGGCTGCCCGCCGGGCCGCGGCGTCACCATGGAAGTCGCGCACGATTCGCCGGGCGAGATCCATTTTCACCGCCATCGGTTCCGACCCGCGAAGTGCCTGAATTTCGGCTAGAGACAGATCCGTCAGCAGTTCGTAATACCGGAACATTAGCGCGTCGGAGATGCCCATCACCTTGCGATACATCACTTTAGGAGCTTCCGTGATGCCGATGTAATTCCCTTTGGACTTGGACATCTTCTCCACGCCGTCCGTACCTTCCAGAATCGGCACCGTGGCGACTATCTGAGGCGGCTGTCCATATCCCCGCTGGATCTCCCGCCCCACCAACAGGTTGAACTTCTGATCCGTCCCGCCGAGCTCGACATCGCACTCAAGCGCCACCGAATCATAAGCTTGCGCCAGAGGATAGAGCAGCTCGTGAACCGAAATCGGGGTCCCCTCCCGGAGTCTTTTGGAGAAATCGTCCCGCTCCAGCAGCCGCGCCACGGTGTACTGTGAGCTGAGGCGCACCAGCGCCGGGAAGTTCAGGGGCTCCAGCCAGCGCGAATTGAAGTTGACCTCTGTCTTTTCCGGATCCAGGATCTTGAACACCTGCTCCCGGTAGGTCTCGGCATTCTTCGCGATTTCCTCGGGCGTCATCGGGGGACGGGTAATGTTGCGCCCCGTCGGATCACCGATCAGCCCCGTCATATCCCCGATCAGGAAGATTACATGGTGGCCTAAGTCCTGAAAATGCTTCATCTTGCGGATCAGGACCGTATGCCCCAGGTGGAGATCGGGCGCCGTGGGATCGAACCCCGCCTTCACCCGCAGAGGACGGTTTTCCGCCAGCCGGAGCTTCAGGCGCTCCACCAGATCCTCCTCGCGGATCAGTTCCGCCAGGCCTTTTTTCAGATATGTAAGTTGCTCCGCAACAGGTAATTGGGACACTGCCTCCATTATGCGATTGCGGCTGTAAAGAATGCGAGTGCGGCGGCGTCTCCCGACCGGAGGTTTCCATGCGCACCTTGGTCCAGGACGTGAAACACGGCATCCGCCTTCTGCTGTCGACTCCCGGCGTGACGCTGGTCGCCGTTCTGTCCCTGGCAGCCGGAATCGGCGCCAGCACCGCGATGTTCAGCTTCGGAGACGCGTTGGTGCTGCGCCCCGCCCCGGTCGCGCGGCCGGCCGAACTGATCCGGATTTTCGGCGTCAATTCCACGACGAACGAGGGCGAGGTCTCTTACGCCGACTTCCAGGATCTCCGCGCCCAGGCGAAGTCGCTACAGGGGATGGCTGCTTCCAGCCATGTTCCGCTGGGCTTCAGTTCCTCCTCGGACATCCCGGCGCGAACGACCATCGGGCTTTCCGTGAGCCCCGAGTACTTCGACGTGCTCGGCGTGCCCATGGCCGCGGGGCGCACGTTCCGGTCCGACGAGCTTCGCGCCCCGGTGGTGATCCTGAACCACAACACATGGATCTCGCGTTTCTCGGGGGATCCCGGCATCATCGGGCGCAGCGTCAAGCTCAGCAAAGTGGACTTCACGGTGATCGGCGTCTCCGCCGAATCGTTCAGTGGATTGCACCGGCTGGTCCGCGAAGAGATGTACATCCCCACAGAGTCCGTCGCGCTGATCGCGGCGGACCCGGTACGCTTTGAGGACCGTACGCGGCGCGGCATGGAAGTCCACGCGCGCCTAAAACCCGGCGTGACCCCGGAGCAGGCGCAGGCCGAACTGAAGGGCATCGCCGCGAACCTGGAACGCAGTCATCCGGACACCAACCGCGGCTGGAGCGTGCTGGCGATGGACGAGCGCAGTTCGCAGATCCACAGCGACCCCTCGCGCTGGACGCTCGTTCTGATGCTGTTGATCATCTCCGGGATCGTCCTGTTGATCGCTTGCGCGAATGTCGCGAACCTGCTGCTGAGCCGCGCGCGAGCGCGTTCCCGCGAGATGGCGGTGCGCATCGCGATCGGCGCGGGCCGCGGCCGGCTCCTGCGCCAGTTGCTGACCGAAAGCCTGCTGCTGGGCCTGATGGGAAGCGCGGGCGGCATCGCCATTTCCGTGGGCGCGATCCGCGCCCTGAACACACTGGAATTGCCCACAACGCTCCCGGTGTCGTTGACCATGCGCCTGGATGAGCGCGTGCTTCTGTTTTCGCTGGCCGCCGCCGTGCTGAGCTCGCTGCTCTTTGGACTTGCGCCGGCGTTCCAAATGCTGAAGACGGACCTCGCTTCCGTGCTCAAGTCGGGCGACAGCGGACCCGGCAGGCGTTCGCGCCGCATCGCGTTTCGCGACCTTCTGGTTGCCGGGCAGGTCGCCGTGGCGCTGCCGCTGCTGACCATCGCCGGGCTGCTGGTTCTCGATCTTCTCAAGCTGGAGCGGTTCGACCCCGGCTTCCGCACGCAGGGCATCCTGATCGCCACCATGGACGCCTCGCTCTCCCGGTACGCCGAGGCCGACGGCCGCCGCTTCCAGCGGCAACTGATGGACAGCCTGCGCGCGATCCCCGGAGTCCGTTCGGCTGCGTTCGCCCAGCACGTCCCGCTGGGCTTTTCCTCCAGCCAGTCCGCGATCGAAGTCCCGGGATTGGAGAGCACGAAGGAACAGAAGCAGATGAGCGTGGAGCGGAACCTGGTGGCTGAAGGCTGGTTCGACACCATGCGCATCCCCATCGTCGAGGGACGCGGCTTCCGCCCCACCGACACCGTTGATTCGCCGCAGGTGGCGGTGGTCAACGAGACGATGGCCGCGGCGTACTGGCCCGGACGCAGCGCCCTGGGGCAGCGGATCATCGTGGACGGAACCCCGCGCGAGGTGGTCGGCATCGCCAGGAATGCCAAGTACCGCGTGATCGAGGAAACGGCGCGTCGCCATCTGTACGTGCCCGCGTCCCAGCGTTATCTGAACCGCTGGACGGTGTTTGTCGAAGCCGCGGCCGGCGATCCCGGCCAACTGGCTTCCGCGGTGCAGGCCGAGGTCCGCCGCCTGGACTCCGGTATGACTTTGGAGGAGGTCCAGACGCTCGATCATTTCTTCCGGCGGGGCGCGCTGTTCGGCAATCGCATCTCGGCGCAAATTGTCAGCGCGATCGGCATCGTGGGACTCATGCTCGCCGTGATCGGGCTGTACGGGGTAATTGCGTACTCGGTCAGCCGGCGCACCCGCGAGATCGGCGTGCGCATGGCCATCGGCGCGCGCCCCGGCGATGTTCTCGGCATGGTCCTGAAACGGGGCCTGCTGCTCTCGGGCACCGGCGTGCTGCTGGGGCTCGGCCTGGCTGCCTTGGGCGCGATGGCGATGAGCAGCCAGTTGGTGGGCGTCAGCCCGTTCGATCCGCTGGTCTTCGCGGTTACGCCGGTGGTGATGCTGCTGGTGGGCCTGGCGGCGTCCTACTTCCCGGCGCGACGCGCCGCCGCCATCGATCCCATCGGCGCTTTGCGGCACGACTGACCCCAGGAACGGCGAGCGGTTCGGTGGTAGGCTTCGATTATGAGGCAGATCGCTCTTGCAGTTTCGCTCTTTCTTCCAATCTCGGCGCTGTGCCAGACTACCCCGCTCCGCCGCTCCGTGCGCGCGGTGGGCGAAGGCACTGTCTCAGCGCGGCCGGATCAGGCTCGCGTGTCGCTGAGTATCGTCACCCAGGCCACCACCGCATCGGACGCTGCCTCGCGCAATGCCACGGCGGCCACGAACGTGATCAACGAATTGCGCAAGCTGCTCGGGGGCACGGCCGACATCCGCACCATCAACTACAATCTTTCGCCAAATTTCGGCCCGTCGCGGGACCAGAATCCGCCGGTAATCACCGGTTACACGGCGACCAATACCGTGCAGGCGACAGTAATTGACCTGGCGCTGGTGGGCCGCGTGATCGACGCGGGAATCGCGGCCGGAGCGAATCGCGTGAACGGGCTTACGCTGAGTTTGCGTGACGAGGACACGCTGCGGGCGCAGGCGCTCCGGATGGCGGGACAGAAAGCTCGCGCCAAGGCGGAGGCGATCGCGCAGGGGCTGGGGCTGCGCTTGGGCAACGTGATCGTGGCGGAGGAGACCGGAAGCATCTCTGGCCCATTCGATTTTCGCAGCAGTGTGACCACGGCGGCGACGACTCCGATCGAACCCGGCCTGCTGCAAGTGGAGGCTCGAGTCGCGGTGGAGTTTGAAATTCTGCTCTGAAAAGCACTTACTGTTGAGCCTTCAAACCGTTGGGGCGGATTTTCCGTGAGATGTGCGGCCGAAAGTGATAGTCTTTCGGCATGAGACTTCTCGCTTTTCTTCTGATCGCCATCGTCTCGGCTGCCCAGCAGCTTCCTACTCGTAGAACCATCCGCTCTATTGGTGAGGGCTCCGCGACCGCTTCCCCGGACCAAGCTCGCATCGTGTTCAGTGCGCTATCCCAGGCTCGAACCGCCTCTGAAGCCGCCACTGCGAATGCAGGCATCGCCTCCAGCGTTATGACCGAACTGCGGCGCATCCTGGGCGGAAACGCGGATGTCCGGGTCACCGGCTACACGCTGTCGCCTGCGCTCGGAGCGCAACCGCCCTCATCCCTACCGGTCCGAAGCGCGTTTGTCGCCACGACCACGATTCAGGCGGTGGTCCGCGACCTGAATGCACTTGGGAGCGTCGTGGATGCCGGAATCCGCGCTGGCGGATCTCTTGCTGGCGTAACGCTTGGTTACCGGGATGAAGACTCGGTGCGAGCGCAAGCGCTCCGTGTTGCCGGCCAGAAGGCCCGAGCCAAGGCGGAGGCGATAGCTCAAGGACTCGGGCTTCGGCTTGGCAGCGTGGTGCTGGCCCAGGAGTTGCCGGGGGTGGAATCAGCGGGGCTGGGCGGCATCGCGGGGGCTCCCGCTCCGCCCACGGATATCAGCGGTCTGCTGCTAGCCTTGCGTGTTGGCGACGGCGCGGTGAGACTCGAAGTCCGCCTCTCGGTGGAATTTGAGATCATCCCGTAGGTACGAGTCGAGCCTTCATCCGCCTATATCATCGCGCCCTTCGTTCAGGGCTGCGCTCCTCGACCTCGGAGACGGACCATCCAGGAGGCTTTGAGTGGATTGGGCCATCCCTCCGTCGGCGGGCTACGGCAGGGTAGGGCTTGCCGCGGATGGAGGCTTGCGTCGGGTGAAGTCAATTCTTACGGTAAAGAGGACCATTCACTTCTAATTGCGTAGAAATTTTAGCTCGGCGGAGTAGTATACTTGCCGGCATGAAACTGCTTGCCCTGTATCTCCTGTTCTGTTTTGTCTCCGCGGCTCAACAGCTACCCGCCCGCAGAACCATCCGTGCGATCGGAGAAGGCACCATCACCGCCCGGCTGGACCAGGCGCGCATAACGTTTCAGGTGGTCACCCGATCTTCGAACGCATCCGACGCTGCCGGCCGGAACGCGACAGCCGCGTCGAACGTGATGGGGGAGCTACGGCGTATCCTCGGTGGGACGGCTGATATACGCACGACGGCTTACAACTTGTCTGCATCCCAACGTCTGCCTGGTAGCGGATCGGGACAGGGACCGTCACCGGGGCCGGTGAGCGGGCCGCCTTCTGAATACAACGCCGAGAGCACAATTCAGGCGATTGTCTTGGACTTGTCGCTGGTGGGTAGTGTGGTGGACGCGGGCCTGACTGCGGGAGCAACCAGCCTTCATGGAGTGAGTCTCGGCTTTCGGGACGAGGACAGCGCCAAGGCGCAAGCGTTACTGGTGGCGGGCCGGAAAGCGCGAGCCAAAGCCGAAGCGATCGCCCAAGGACTGGGACTACGTCTGGGTAATGTGATCCTCGCGCACGAAGCAACTGACCCGCCGGTCGACTTAAGCACTGCGCTTGTGCAACTCCCTGGATCAATTGGCGGCGTTTTTCAGCCGCTGCTGGGAGTGTTCGGCGCCCCCAAGCTGGAGGTTCACCTGATGGTGGAATTCGAGATCATGCCCTGAGCAACAGATCAGCCACGACGCGCCTCTATAATGGGAGCTGTGAAAGCGCGCGTCTACGTTTCCTTCAAGCCCACGGTCCTCGACCCGCAGGGGCAAACAATTCAGAAAGCGTTGAACGGTCTGGGCCATCCCTCCGTCAGCGGGGTACGGCAGGGTAAGTTCTTCGAAATCGAGCTGAAGGCTTCCGACCGCGACGCCGCCGCCCGCGAGCTGGACCAGATCGCGCGGGAAGTGCTTACGAATCCGGTGATTGAAGACTACCGGGTGGAGTTTCTGGCCACTTAGGACGATTTACCATCTATGTGCGGCATTGTCGGCTACATCGGGGAAAAGCAGGCGGTTCCCATCATCGTGGACGGTCTGCGGCGGCTGGAATACCGCGGCTATGACTCGGCCGGGATCGCGGTTTTGGAGGAGACGGGGGACCTGGCGGTCCGCCGCGCCTCCGGCAAGCTGCGGAACCTGGAAGAGGCCCTGCGCCTGTCGCCCACGGGCGGCGGGTACGGAATCGGACACACCCGCTGGGCAACCCACGGCCGTCCGACCGAGGAGAACGCCCATCCCCACCGCGACGGCAGCGGCAACATCGTCGTCGTCCATAACGGGATCATCGAGAACTACCTGACGCTGAAGCGCCAGTTGGAGTCCGAGGGTCACAAGTTCGCGAGCGAAACCGATACCGAGATCGTCGCCCACCTGGTGGAGAAGTATTTCGACGGCAACCTGGAGCGCGCCGTGCGCGACGCCGTGCGCGAGCTGCGCGGCGTGTTCGCCCTAGCCATCATTTCCAAGCAGGACCCGCGCAAGATCGTCGCGGTGCGGCAGGGCCCGCCCGTGGTGATCGGCCTCGGCGAGAGCGAGTACTTCGTTGCCAGCGACGTTCCGGCGATCCTGAATCACACCCGCGACATGTTCTTCCTGAACGACGGCGACATCGCCGTGCTGACTCCGGAAGGCGTCCGCTTGATGGATTTCGAAGGCCGGCCCGTGAAGCGGCAGGTGACCCATATTCTTTGGGATCCCATCATGGCCGAAAAGGGCGGCTACAAGCATTTCATGCTCAAGGAGATCTTTGAGCAGCCGCGCGCCGTCCGCGACACCATGCTGGGCCGCGTGGGCCAGGAATCGGGTCGCGTGTTCCTGGATGAGATGGACATCCGGCCGAAGGAATTCGAGCAGTTCACCAACGTCCGCATCGTGGCCTGCGGCACCAGTTGGCACGCCGGGCTGGCGGGCAAGTTCATGATCGAGCGGCTGGCGCGCATTCCGGTCGAAGTGGATTACGGCAGCGAGTTCCGCTATCGCGACCCCATTCTGGGCAAGGAAACGCTGACCATCGTCATTTCGCAATCGGGCGAGACCGCGGATACGCTCGCGGCGCAGCGCGAAGCCCGGCAGAAGGGATCGAAGTCGCTGGCGATCTGCAACGTGGTGGGATCGATGATCACGCGCGAAGCCGCCGGCACCATCATCACCCATGCCGGACCGGAGATCGGCGTCGCGTCCACCAAGGCCTTCACCGCGCAGTTGACCGCACTGTTCATCCTGGCGATGTACCTGGGGCAGGCTCGCGGGGTGCTTTCGGCCGAGAAATCGCGGACGCTGGTGCAGGAGCTGGCGGAGTTGCCCGGCAAGCTGGAAACGCTGCTGCGGCACGAAGCGGCGTACGACGACCTGACCCGCAAGCTGTTCCGCGCGGCCGACTTCCTGTATCTCGGACGCGGCATTCACTTCCCCATCGCGCTGGAAGGCGCGCTGAAGCTGAAGGAGATCTCCTACATTCACGCGGAAGGCTACCCCGCCGGCGAGATGAAGCATGGTCCCAACGCGCTGATCGATGAGAATCTGCCGGTGGTCGTGCTCGCCACGCACGATCCGAACTGCGAATCGAGCAAGCTGCTGTACGAGAAAACGCTTTCCAATATCCAGGAAGTAAAGGCTCGCGAGGGGATCGTGGTGGCCCTTGCCAACGAAGGCGACGAGGAAATCAAGCGCATGGCGGATCACGTCATCGAAATCCCGGTGACGAACGAACTGCTGTTGCCCATTCTGGAGATCGTGCCGCTGCAGTTGCTCGCGTATCACATCGCGGTCCGGCGGGGGTGCGATGTGGATCAGCCGAGGAACCTGGCGAAGAGCGTGACGGTAGAGTAGCTAGGGCAGCGGCTGCGCACCGCAAACCGTCAGGATGGTATTCAGAAACGCTTTCAGTTCGGTGCATTCGGCGGCAGCAAGGGAGATGTCCTGATCCCGCAGGATCGCAATGGAATCAATCGTCTTGAGATACCGTCGTCCCGGTTTGCCCGTCCGAAAGACCTCTTCGAGCAACTTGCTAGGCGGTTTGTGATGATTCACGTTCTCCGGGTTGCCACTGGGCGGCTTGCGGCTGCTCCCGGCTTGCTTCTGGATCCTGGGCCAGTAGGGAAGAAGCCACGCTTCGAATTCGAACTGCGCCGCGTGAGCGTGGAACTTAGGATTCGCGCCAACCCAGCCGTTGAGCTTTGACTTGGCGTCGGCCGCGTCCGCGAAGCTGCGTTGTCCAGTATAAACGTCGGTCAGCGCGATGACTGCATCGTAGCCCTGGTGGAGCAACCCTTCCACAAGCCGCTTCAGCCTTGCTTCCTTCGGCACCAGCCCGTTCTCGGACCGGACATCGAGCCTGGGCATGGAACCTTTCAAGCGCGATTCCAGAAACGCGATCAGTGGCGGCTTCAGCGCCTTTTCTGTTTTTCCCTCTACGATCCACGCGATCTTCAAGACCGCCCGCCCAAATGGCCGCCCATCCACAGTTCGTCCATCGTGTAATCCGCCAGCCACTGATTCAGGTCAAGCGTATCCGCCCATCGCAGCGACGCATTTCCCTCCTCCAAGTCTACGGTGAGCACTTCTTCGGGCTTGAGGAATCGGACCAGCCGATCCGAATGGGTAGCCACAATGACCTGGCTGCGCTCCGCCGCGTCCCGCAGAAGGTCGGCTACAATACCCAGGAGCTCTGGGTGAAGGCTGACCTCCGGCTCGTCGATGAGGGTCAACGCCGGGAGATCGGGGCTCAAAAGGATCGTCGCGAGCCAGAGGAACCGCAGGGTTCCCCCTGAGAGTTGATTCATGAACAGAGAACGGGCGTACTGGTGCTCCTTCCAACCCAGGGCGATGGTCCCCGCGCTAACGCTAACGAATTCGAAGCGTTCAAACTGCGGAAACCCTGCTCGAACGGCATTCTGCAGGGCCTCGAATCGCTGTGGGTGAGACTCTCTCAAGTTGAACAGAGAGGAGACAAGATCTTCGGCTTGCGGTCCGGGCAGAAATCCCGGCCTCAACACCTGCGGCAATCGGACTGGGGATCGAGCGCTTACGTCCAAGTCGTGGTAGTGAGCACTTGAAGCGAGCGTGCTGCGGAACTGCTCCGCTTGGAGATGATTCCTCGGTACCTGGGACAGCGCTGTTTCCTGAAGGTCCAGCTTCCAGGAACCATTTTGGACTTCGTCGTCGTTCAAATGCTCCACACCGTCTCGCGGATATTGCACACGATTGTTGCGTCGTATGACGCGCATCCCTAATATCGGACCGCGAAGCCACTCGGTATTCACTTCATGCCCGGCGCCGCCCATCGCGGGTGCGAGCGATAGCAGATATTCAAGCTCGTCCTCATTCCCAGCGCTGCATGTGATGTCGAAATTCAGCCGTTCGCCGGAACCCGCGGTGAGGATGTTCAGCAAACCTCCATGTTCCTGCAGGGTTTTTGCGAGTTCTCCTTTGGCTGATCGGGACAGAAGAGACAGCACGTCCAAGATTGAGGACTTGCCGGATCCGTTCGCCCCGATCAGGACCGCGAGGTCGCGGAGATCTACCTCGACGCTCGCAAGCCTCCGAAAACCCGTGACTGACAATCGGGTGAAGTGGCGCACCTGGAAAACCTTTGTCTAAGTCAAGCTTAGAACCTCACCTCCG
>CAYOQB010000072.1:24186-24756 GCA_964406035.1 uncultured Solibacteraceae bacterium
TGCCAAGACCAGTCTTCATTAGGTCTGACCGCCCAGCCCTTCCCGAGGCATGCCTTCCCTTCTTAAACGGCCGGCGGCGGCTGGTAACGTTTCACCTGAACCGACTTGGCCCGATTGCGCGTGCTGGCAATGTCGTACGAGCCCTGCATTCGGATCAAAGTGTCCATGTGGACGCCAAATGCTTTTTCAAATCGCAGGGCCATGTCGCCGTGCAGGCCTGCCTTGGCGTTCAGGAGAGCGGAAAGGCGGCGGCGAGACACGCCCAGTATCCCTGCCGTTCCCGTGATTGAAGGGCCCTGGGCCTCCATAATCTCCGTTCGCAGAAAGCGGCCGGGATGGTCCGGACGGCGCATGGTCTTCATGTTCAGATCCTCGCCACCATCTTCGCCAGCAGCGCCGTCCGGTCCGCGATCCGGTCTACCAGAATGCTCTCCCCCGGCGTGTGAGCCCCTTCGCCCACGCATCCCAGCCCGTCGAGCGTCGGAATGCCGAGCGCGGCAGTGAAGTTGCCGTCGGACCCGCCGCCCGTCGCCGACTCCTCCAGGTCCACGCCCAACTCCGCGGCGGCTT
>CAYOQB010000073.1:0-748 GCA_964406035.1 uncultured Solibacteraceae bacterium
CTTCCACCACCACGGATTTCGCCGGGGACGCGAGCGCCGCCGTGGAGTTCCTGCGGGGCCGTGCGGGCATCGACCCGAAGCGAATCGGCATAGTGGGTCACAGTGAGGGCGCGATCATCGGGCCGATGGTAGCGAACTCGCGCGGGGATCTTGCGTTTGTGGTGCTGGTCGCGGGCCCCGCGGTTTCCGGCGAGCAGGTCCTGTATGCGCAAGGGCAGGCAGTCCTGAGGGCCGGCGGCGCCGCTCCGGCAGCGCTGGCGCAACAGTTGGAAACACAGAAGAACATGTTCGGCATTCTGCGCGAGGAAAAGGATCTTGGGGTGGCGGAGAAGCGCTTGAAAGAGGCTCTGCCGGCGAAGGAAATGGAAGGGCAGATTCGCAGCCTCCTCAGTCCCTGGATGCGCGAGTTTCGTTTTTACGATCCTGCGCCGGCGATCGAGAAGCTGCGAGTTCCCGTGCTGGCGATCTTCGGAGGACTGGATGTGCAGGTGCTCGCTTCGCAGAATGCGCCCGCGATGGCCGCCGCGCTGGAGAAGGGCGGTAACCCCGACTGGGCCATTCTGAAGCTGCCGGCATTGAATCACATCATGCAAACGGCCAAGACCGGCGGCCTCGCCGAGTACGCGGCGATTCAGGAAACGGTGTCGCCGGTGGCGATGAAGGCGATTGCGGATTTTATCCTTCGCGTGGCGAAGTAAGAATCAAGCCCGCGCTGTCGACACGCCGTCGTACTTCTTCAACTCCAGCT
>CAYOQB010000073.1:758-2908 GCA_964406035.1 uncultured Solibacteraceae bacterium
AATTGGCCCGCCCGAACGGTGCCTGGTGGTGCCAGGCACCGATCGGAGGCACCGATCGGAGGCACCCATCGAAGGGCGACGCCTCTTAGGCCCGCGCCGACGCCACTCCGTCGTACTTCTTCAACTCCAGCTTGGCGATCGCATTTGTGTGCACCTCATCCGGCCCATCCGCGAGCCGCAGCGTGCGAGCCTGCGCGTAGTAATACGGCAGGAAGGTATCCTGGCAAACGCCCATCGCACCGTGCGCCTGAATCGAGCGATCCAGAACGCGCAGCGCCATGTTCGGAGCCACCACCTTGATCATCGCGATCTCGCCCTGCGCCACCTTGTTGCCCGCCGTATCCATCATGTAGGCGGCCTTCAGGGTCAGCAGGCGAGCCTGCTCCAGCTCCATGCGCGAGTGTGCGATGTCCGCGCGCACCGTGCCCTGATCCGCGATCGGCTTGCCGAACGCGATTCGTGACTTCGCCCGGCGGCACATCGCTTCCAGCGCGCGCTCGGCCAGTCCGATGAGCCGCATGCAATGGTGGATGCGGCCCGGTCCCAGCCGGCCCTGCGCGATCTCGAATCCACGGCCCTCGCCCAGCAAGAGATTGGACGCCGGCACGCGCACGTTATCGAACGAGATCTCCGCATGCCCATGCGGGGCATCGTCGTAACCGAACACGTGCAGCATCCGCTCGATCCTCACGCCCGGCGTGTCGAGCGGCACCAGGATCATCGACTGCTGCTTATGCCGATCCGCCTTCGGATCGGTCTTGCCCATGAAGATGGCGATCTTGCAACGCGGATCGCCCGCGCCGGAGGACCACCACTTTCGTCCGTTGATCACGTAGTGATCCCCATCGCGCACGATGGCGGCTTCGATGTTGGTCGCGTCGGAGGAGGCGACGGCCGGCTCCGTCATCGAGAAGCACGAGCGGATTTCGCCGTTCAGAAGCGGCTTCAACCACTGCTCCTGTTGCTCCGGCGTGCCGTAGCGGTCCAGCACTTCCATGTTGCCGGTGTCGGGCGCGGAGCAGTTGAACACTTCCGGCGACCACAGGACGCGCCCCATGATCTCGCACAACGGGGCGTACTCCAGGTTGGTCAACCCGGCGCCGTGCGCGGAGTGCGGCAGAAAGAAGTTCCACAACCCTTCCGCGCGAGCCTTGCGCTTCAGGTCCTCGATCACCGGCAGCACCTTCCAGCGCTCGCCGGTGTGCGCCTGCTCGTGATAGACGGGCTCGTTGGGATAGATGTGCTGATCGAAAAACGCGTTCAGCCGCTTCTGCAGTTCCTTGGTCTTGGGTGAGTAATCGAATTCCATGCGGTACCTCTATTTCCTGAGGGAATCGGCCAGCGCAGTTCGCGACGCGCGGCACTCCTCGCTGAACCACTGGTCGAGAAACGCGGGCAGATGCTCGCGATCCGTGCCGTGGTGCCCGGCGAAATGCAGCAGGCTGGACTTCACCAGCGCATAGGCGCCGGCGGGTTTCGCCCCCAGCATCAGCGCGTGCTCCAACGCCTTGCCGAGGGTCTGCTCCGGGTCCACCACTGCAGCGGCAAGTCCGCACGCCAGCGATTGTTCCGGCGAAAACGTCTGCCCTTCCAGCAGCAGGCGCCGGGCGGCCTCATGCCCCGCCGCCGCGATCGCCATCCGCATCACGCCGGGCGGCAGCATGATGCCCAGGTTCACTTCGTTCAGGGCGAATCCGAACGGGCCCGCGGCGAAAATGCGGGCGTCGCAAGCCAGCGCCAGTACCGCCCCGCCGGCGAACGCATGTCCGGACACAGCGCCCACCACTGGTTTCGGCAGCCGGGCAGACGCTTCGCAAAGCTCCAGAAAGTCGCCGAAGAAATCGTGCATTTGCGGGCGATCGTAGGAGAACACTTCCAGCACGTCGAATCCGCTGGAGAAAAACCGGGGCCGGCTGCTGGCGAATACCAGGGCGCGTACCGATGCATCTTCCTCGGCCTGCCGCACCGCCGCGCGCAACTCCGCGAGCATCGCCGGGTTCAACGCGTTGGCCTTGCCCCGCCCCAGGGAGGCGATCAGCACGCCGTCACGCGATTCGAGAGTTATGTTCTCCATGGGCTCACCACTTGTCGATATAAATCGGCTCCGCCGGCGGCTTGCCTTCACACCAGTAATGATCGAAGTTCGTCAC
>CAYOQB010000073.1:3008-24755 GCA_964406035.1 uncultured Solibacteraceae bacterium
TACGGCCCGCGCCCCGGCGTCGGCTCGGTGTGCAGCGGAGGGCACATGTTCAGAATGTGACCCCAGCGCTGCCGCTGCATGTGGGGCAGAGCGTAATACGCCGTCAGGTAACTTGCCCGGACGTTCACCGCCATCATCAGGTCGAATTTCTTGGGCGGCGTCTCCAGCACAGGGCGGGTCCAGATGGCGCCCGCGTTGTTGATCAGAATGTCGATGCGGCCGAAGCGTTCGATGGCAGCTTCCACGGCGGCTTGCACCTGATCCTCGAACCGGACGTCGGTCTTGACGGCGAGGGCGCGGCGCCCCAGCGCCTCCACTTCGCGAGCGGCGTCGTGGATGCTGCCGGGAAGAAGTTCGCTGGACTGTTCGCTTTTGGCGGCGATCACGATATCGGCGCCCTGCTTGGCCAGCCGCAGTGCGATGGCCTTGCCGATGCCCCGGCTGGCCCCGGTAATGAATGCGACACGGCCCGAAAGATCAGGTTGCAGCACGCTCATGACACGCCAATTATCACTGAATCGCGGGAGAGGCGAACCGGCTGTGAAGACCGGCTATACAAGGCTTTGCTAAACTCGACCCCGTGCATCGGCGTGACTGGCTGAGAACGGCCGCGGGAGCGGCGCTTGCGCGGGGAATCGCCCCGGCGCAGACTTCGGATCTGCGGGAAAGAATCGAGCAGTTTACGGCGGACCGCGGCAATCTGTCGCGCTTCTATTCTGTCGAAATCTCGCCCGCGCGGGCAGCCCGGATGAACGCCTTTCATTCCGGCTGGCTTTCGGATCTGGCGAAGATCGATTTTGACCGGCTAAGCTTCGACGGTCAAGTGGATTACGTCCTGTTCCGCAATCATCTGGAGCGGGCGCTGGAACAAGCGGCGCTGCTGGACCGGCAGGTGGCGGAGACCGGTCCCATCCTGCCGTTCGCCCGTCGGGTGATTGAGTTGCAGGAAGCCCGGCAGCGGATGGAGCCCGTGGATGCGCAGAAAGCCGCGGCCGCGCTGAGCGATCTCCCCAAGCAGATCGCGGCGACGATGAAGGAAGTGGAGAAAGCGAAGCCCGCCAAGGCGGTCGCGATTCGGGCTTCCCAGCACACGCAGAGACTGCGCGACGCGCTGAAGAATTGGTACGTGTTCTACAACGAGTACGACCCCAGGTTCACGTGGTGGATGGCGGATCCGTACAAGAAGGCGGAGCAGTCGCTGAAGGACTACCAGGCGTTCCTGCTTGATAAGGTCGCCGGGATCAAGCCAGGCGACCCGTCCGCCATCACCGGGGATCCGATCGGGCGCGACGCGCTGATCGGCGAGCTGCGCCGCGAAATGATTCCCTATTCGCCGGAGCAGCTCTTTGAAATCGGCAAGCGGCAACTGGACTGGTGCCAGCAGGAGATGCGCAAGGCGGCGGGCGAACTCGGCTTTGGCGATGACTGGCGCAAGGCGCTGGAGCACGTGAAGAATTTGTTCGTGGAGCCGGGCGATCAGCCAAAGATGATCCGCGACCTCGCCTTCGAGGCCATCGAGTATGTGGAGAAGAACGAGCTGGTCACCGTGCCGCCGCTGGCCAAGGAAACGTTCCGTATGGACATGATGACTCCGGAGCGGCAGCTGGTTGCGCCGTTCTTCCTGGGCGGCGAGCGGATCCTGGTGTCGTATCCCACCAGCACCATGACTCACGAACAGAAGCTGATGAGCATGCGCGGCAACAATCCGTACTTCTCCCGCGCGACGGTTCATCACGAGTTGATCCCGGGGCACCACCTGCAGCAGTTCCAGACGGCGCGGCTGAAGCCGTATCGCAATGTCTTCAGCACCCCGTTCTGGGGCGAAGGCTGGGCTCTATATTGGGAACTGCTGTTGTGGGATCGCGGCTTCCAGAACACGCCGCGGCGCTCGGCGGAGAACAAGATCGGGATGCTGTTCTGGCGCGCGCATCGCGGCGCGCGCATCGCGTTCTCTCTCGGCTTCCACCTGGGTCAGCTTACCGCCGAGCAATGCGTGGACATGCTGGTGAACCAGGTGGGGCATGAGCCCGACAATGCCTCCGCCGAGGTGCGGCGTTCCTTCGCGGGCGACTATCCGCCGCTGTACCAGTGCGCCTATTTGATCGGGGGGCTGCAGTTTTATGCCCTGCAGAAGGAGCTGGTGGCGTCCGGACGGATGAGCTACCGGCAGTTTCACGACGCGGTATTGCGGGAGAGCCGGATTCCGGTGGAGTTGGTGCGAGCGATTCTGACGCGGCAGAAGCTGGCGCGCGACTTCCGCACGTCCTGGAAGTTCCTCGGCGAGATCTGATCGGCGACGCCCGTTTCTAGTTTGCCGGGGTCCAGCGATCACCCAGAATCCGGCGCGCGGTTTCGATTCCGCCGGCGCGCTGGATGCCAGGCACGAAGAAGTTCTTCAGGTAATCCTCATCGCGAAGTATCGCGGCATTGGCGGTGACGCGCACCGATTCCGGCGCCAGCGCGGCCGCGATCACGGCCCAGGCCCCAGCTTCGCCTTCGGCCACAATCTCCACCGGCCCGCGCGCCGACAGCCAGCGCGCCGCGATCAGAATATCCTGCACCGCGCGCGCATGGTCGGATCGATGGAAGGTCAGGAAGAAATCCTGCTTGGTGCTCCTCCGCCGCCGCTCCTCGCGCGCGGGGAACGGATCGATCGCCAATACGGTGCGTCCGGTCTTGCGGAGATTCGCGATTCGGGCCTCTGCCGCCGCCGATCCGTCCGGGTGCACCAGCAGCAGGGGATCGCCGCTGCCTTCGTGGAACTGCGCCGGCACCGCCGCATCATCACTCAGCAGCACCAGACCTCCGCCCCGGCCCGCCGCTTCCGCCTTGTCCGGCCAGCGCAGCGCGATAGACGCGGAAAGCATATCCCGCAATTCTTCCGCGGAGGAGATTTGGCGAACCTGCTCCTGGACCAGCGCTCGCCATGTTTGGAACACTGTTTCCACCGCGTTCGCATCCCGCGGAACGCTGTCGAATATGCGGAGATCCTGTTTGCGCGGAACCGCAACATCGAGCTCGGCTTCGTCGCCGCCGGGTCCGAACTTCTCGCGCAGAAAGCTGTAAAACGCTTCCCGGCTTTCGCGATTGTAGTTGTGGCCGGCGCGGAAGTGCGCGTTACGGACCTGACCCTGCGCGCCATAAAGAGCATACACGCCGCGCATCCAGGGAAACTCGAACGTCGGGTTCTCCCGCGTCCAATCGCCGGTGGCGGAGACCAGCAATTGCGGCCGGGGTGCGGCCGCCGCGGCGAACATGGGATTGCTGGCATCCAGCCGCAGGTTCGGCGCGTTCTCGCAAACATCGCCACCCTGAAAATGGGCGGACACCATGCATACCGGCGCCGAGAGCTGGATCCGCTCATCCACGGCTGCCAGCAGGAACGTTTGAGTCCCGCCGCCGGATGCCCCGGTCATGGCGATTCGCGACGCATCGACGAGTTCGAGCGATGATAACCAATCCAATGCGCGGATCGAATTAAACAACTGCAGGCCCAGAGGCGTGAAGTTCCACAACTGCTCTCGCGCGCCTCCCCATTCATGCGGGACGTGGGCAGTGTCGTTGTAGCCCGGCATGTCGTACGAGAAAACGACATAGCCGCGAAGCGCCAGGTTCGCCGCCAGCTTGGGATCCGAAACCTCGTTGCTGTTCTCCAGCCGCCCGTCATCGAAATGACCGTGAGCCAGCAGCACCGCCGGATGGGGTCCCGGCCGCTCTGGACGGTACAGATTGCCGCCCACAAAGAACCCCGGCAAGGTCTCGACCAGAACGCGATCGATGAAATAGCCTTCGCGCGGGATGGTCCCAACAATCGTGGACCGCGGCGAAGGACGCGGCAGCATCGGATAAAGTCCCGCTGCCCCCAGGACGGTACGCCGCAAGCGGCTTCGCTCCCGATCCCAGTCTTCGCGATCGAGCGGCGCGGCAAGGTCGAACCGCGTATCGGTGCCGCCCGCGTCAGCGGGCCGGAAATTCAGCGCGGGCGTGAGCGAAACCCAGGCCAGCGTCAACACGCTCGCGCCCAGCCTTCCTCCGATCCGCGGGGTTCCACGGAGTACTGCCTTCATCGTTGTGTCTCTTACGGCGTTCTAATTGCTAAACCGGTCAGTGATGAGATGCCGGTCTTTGCTCGTGATTTACCCCGCAATTTGCGGGCTACTCGTCTTTGGTGATGCGCCCAAAGCTCCGCTGGATACAGCAAATGATGCAGACCTGCGCGCTACGGTGGGCCCCAAATCCCGAGGCCCCGCCGTTCTCCGCGCGCAAGTCCTTCTAGGAAGGGCACATTTCTCGCCAGGCATAATCGATGGCTACTACGGGGCGAATACGGAGCGCGCCATTCGCGCTTACCGCGCCGTGCAAGGTTTGCCTGACTCTGGCGAAGTCGATGCTGTCATGTGGGAGCAATTGAACCGTAATGCGCCGGAGGTGCTGGCGCGCTATGAGATCACCGCGGAGGACGTTGCCGGGCCGTTCGCCGACATTCCGTCAGACATGATGGCGAAAGCCCGGCTCAGCGCCCTCGGCTACAGTTCCGCGGCCGAGGCGTTGGGTGAAAAATTCCACTGCACCCCGGATCTACTGCGCCGCTTGAACCCCGAACGCGACCTCAGCAAAGCCGGGGAGACGATCCTGGCGCCGAACTTCGCCAACCTGCAGCCGCTGCCGGCGATCTCCCATGTGATCGTGGACGAATCCGACCGCAGCGTCACGGCTCGCGCCGCGGACAACAGCGTGGTCGCCTGGTATCCAGCCTCGACTGGCAGCCGTCATGACCCGCTTCCCATCGGCGAATGGAAGATCAACGGCGTGTCGCGCAATCCGGTCTTCCACTACAACCCCAAGCTTTTCTGGGACGCGGACCCAAGCCACGCCAAGGCCAGGATCGCGCCCGGACCGAACAACCCGGTCGGCGTCGTGTGGATCGATCTGTCCAAGGAGCACTACGGCATTCACGGTACGCCGGAGCCCGCGACCATCGGCAAGACGCAATCCCATGGCTGCATCCGGCTGACCAACTGGGACGCGATGAATCTGGCTGATGCGGTGAAACCAGGCATGAAGGCAGTGCTGCAGAGGTAGGAGGCGGAACATGATTCGGCGCAACGCGGCAGTGATTCTGGGCGCGGCTCTGGTGTTGCTGATTCTGCTGGGGCTCGCGCTTTCCAGGCGGACGAATGCCGAGGCGCCACCCATGGCGTCGCCGCTGATCCCGCCCGATGCGACGCGGCACACCTCTTCCCCGGTGCGCGCGCATTCCTCTGCGCCTTTCGACCTCCTGTTCCCGATCCCGGGCTATCGCGCCGCCGATCTCCGCGACAGCTTCACCGACGCGCGCGGCGATGTGGATCATGAGGCAATCGACCTGCCTGCTCCCCGCGGAACTCCGGTGCTTGCGGTCAGCGATGGTGTGATCGAGAAGCTGTTCCTGAGCAAGCCCGGCGGGCATACCATCTACCAGTTCGACCCCACCGGGACTTACGCCTTCTATTACGCTCACCTGGATCGCTATGCGCCCGGCCTTGCGGAAGGTCAGGAGGTGAAGCGAGGCCAGGTAATCGCTTACGTGGGGTCCAGCGGGAATGCCGACCCCGGCAATCCCCATCTCCACTTCACCATCTACCGCTTGGGGCCGGAACGCGAATGGTGGCGGGGAGAAGCAATCAATCCCTATCCGGCGCTGCTGCGGGCGGTTCGCCGCTGATCTTCTCCGGCAGAATTGCCGTGACCTCCTGGGCGGCGGTGGGCGTCTCCGGAGGGAACACCGGCGCCGGTTCCGGATGCCGCTCGAAGACTTCGGCGGTGGCGCAGCGGAAGTGCTGATCTCCCGGATTCCACTGCCACCGCTCCACGCGGATTTCGCGATTCCCGAGGTACAGCCGGTTGTAGGCATTCGGTTCGCCCCGGCCGCGCGCCGAGGTCGCCGTGCCCGCCTGCACGAAGATCGCCGACCGGCCCTGCAGCCGGTACCGCACCGCCGTATAGCCCGCCTGGCTCAGGTGCATGTGACCGGCGAGCAGAACGTCGATGCTCTGCGCCAGCCGTCCCATCGCCATCCGGGCACGGCCAACCAACTCCCGCCCGGGAAACGAAGGATCGAGATCGAAGGGATGATGGCTCACCAGGATGCGCGTCACACCCTCCGGCAGCGCTGCCAGGCGAGCCTCCACCGCGCGAACCTGCTGTTCGTTGATTCGCCCGCCGCGCAGCGGAAACGGACGCGCCGTGTTCACGCCCAGCACCGCCACCTCGCCGTCGGTCCAAAACGGCTCGATCTCCTCCGCGATGAATTCCCGGTACCACCGCAGGCCCACCCGAAGCCGGTTCCAGACATTGCGAAACGGCAGATCGTGATTGCCGGGCACCGCGATCCAGGGTTCCGGAAGCTGGCGCAGGAACTCGCGCGCCTCCATGAACTCCTCTCGCGTGCCGTTCTGAACGAAATCGCCCGACAGCACCGTGAGATGCGCACGGTCCCGCCACAACGACTCGATCAGAGGCCGCACCGCGTTCATGTGCACGCGGCCGAAGTGCAGGTCCGACACATGCGCTACGATCCGGACGGCGCACCTCCGCCGATTTCACAAAGGTTCTCGGAGATGCGCTTGCTGCCGCCCGGCACCAGCACGCGCAGCGATCGCGGTTTGGATTCGAAGCGCAGCGGAGCGGGTATCCTCGCCATCTCGCCATCCAGGCTGATGTTCACGTGCAGCCGCTGCGGCTCCACGCTCACTTCAGCGGAGCGCAGGACGTCGAACTCTTCCTGCTTCAGGCGGCGTCCAGCCAGGATTCGCAGCAGAACGCGCAACAAGGCGAAGCGATTGCGGTCCCGCAAGACGTAAATCCACAGCTCTCCCTCGGTCAGCCGCTCCCGCTGCCAAGGCTTCCAGCCTTCCATCGCGTGTTCGTTGTTGGCGATCAGGACGTACGGCGTCCGCCGCACCACTTCCAGCCCGTCGGCGCGGAAGCGGAGGTTCAGGTGGGGATAGCGCCACAGGATCCGAAACCAGGACGACAGAATGGACCGCCACTTGCCGGCGCCGCGCGCCTCCTTCATGTCCCGTTCCAGCCGGTACCACGGGTACAGACCCAATACGCAGTTGTTCAGAAAAAGCTGCCCATTCACCTGGGCGGCGTCCACCGCCGTTTCCACGCCTGACGCGGCCACCGCGGCCGCCTGGTCGAGCTCCAGCGGGATCTCCAGGTCCCGCGCGAAGTGATTCAGCGTCCCCACCGGCAGCACGCCCATCGGAATTCCCGTTCCCGCCAGCGCCTGCGCCACCGCGCGCAACGTTCCGTCGCCGCCCGCCGCGACAATGCGCTCCGCTCCCTCCCGCACCAGCTCGGCGGTCAACGCCGTCAGGTCCACCCCGGCAGGGAACGTCCGCAATGTGCAGTTATGCCCATGATCGAGAAAAATTTTCTGAATGCGCTCCGCTGCGTCGGGCTCCGCCGTCCAGCCGGCGGATACGTTGTACAAAACAAAAGTGCGGCTCACTGAGTTGGACCACCTTCTGCTGCGCCCGCAATTATCGGGCCGCGGCGGCAGCGTTCAACAAGTCGCCGAAGTCGGCATCCGCCGTCACCGCGGCCGGAACCCGCTCCTCCAGCAGCAGTTCGGTGGCGAGCACGGCAGGCTCGGCGTGAAAGCAACTCTGAATCGCGCCGTCAAACAGCAGGTTGCAGATCGCGAGCATGCTCATCCCCAGGTGATGCGCCATCCAGCAACGCACCGGCTGGGCACCGGAATGCGAGTAGTCCACCGCTTCGAACAGACCGTAGCGCCCGGTCCAGCCGAACTCCTCCATGTGTCTCAGGTTGGATACCGCCTGGTCCGGATCGAAAGGCAGCGCCAGGAACGCAGCGTACGGAGCGATCACCAGCGAATCGCCGCCGGAGCGCTTCAGCGCCAGGTCCGGAACTCCGAACGGCGCATAGCCGTATTCCGGCGATCCGGGAGTTAAGTGCGCGGATTCCGAAATGCCCCACGGCACGCCCTTGCGCCTCGCGAACTCCCGCTGCACGCGGATCGCGCCCCGCATGCTCCGCTCCAGGATGGTGCGGCGGTTGTGCCGGATCCACAGGGAGGGCATCAGGTACTCGAACATCGTTCCCGTCCAGGAGAGCAGCACCCGCTCGCCCTGCTGCAGCGTATGCGCGCGCCCCAGGTGGAACCACGCCTCCTGCGGGACATCGCCCTTGGCGATGGCCATGAATACCGCGATGCGAGACTCGGACGCCAGCAGATCGTACGCCGATTCGTCCAGGCGGTTGTCGTCCAGGTGGAAACCCACGCTCAGCACCTTCCTGCGCTCCTGGTACAGGAACTGGAAGTCCATGGCGTGAACCAGCTCATCGCAGTGGTGGGCGATCGCGGTCAATCGTTCCTCGAGCTCGCAAGCGGGTTCGCTGTCACGGGCGAAGCGCAGGCAAGCCTGCTTCAGGGTCCACAGGCACGCCGCGAGATTGCCACTATCCACGGTGGAGACGAACCTGGGTTCCAGCGGCCGCAGCGTTTCCGTGTCGTACCAGTTCAGGAAATGGCCGCGATGCCGCTCCAGAAGCTCCATGGTGGACAGCGTCCGCTCCGTGCTGGACACGAAATCCGGCAGCTTGCCGATGCCCATCACCACGGCGGCGGCGCGAGCGTTCAACAACATTCCCAGGTTGGTGGGCGACAGCCGGCCGGCCACCCGGCCATCCTCCCGCACGTTGTCCGGAATCAGCCAGTGGGTGTCGCGCGTGCTCCATTCGTCGAAGTAACGCCAGATGCGCCGCGCCTCCTCCAGCAGCCATTCGCGATGCCGCGCCTCCAAGCCGCTGAAGCGGCTGCGGCGAGCCCGGTTCAGAAATGCGGAGATTCCCAGCGAAAAGAACCAGGCGAGCAGCACCGGCAGCGCCACCGGCAGCGCTTCGGGACGCGCCATCCAGACCGCGAAACCGATCGCCGTCGCCAGAACCGGCGTCCACTCCAGGTAGCGGTCCACCGTGGCCTTCCTTCCGCCCGCCTGCTCCGCTTGCGCCGCGGTTTCCCATTCCAGCAGGCGTTTCCGCGTGACAAACACCCGCAGGATGGACCGCACGATCGCATCCAGCGACAGCAGCGCCTGGTGCAGCAGAAACACCAGCGCCAGCAAAGCCACGACGTTGGCCTTGAGGAACGCCGACGCGGTGTCGCGTATCCAGGCGCGAAACGCACGTTGTCCCCATGGGGCGCGGAGCAGGGCAAAGAGCAATTGCCACAGCGCCGGCAGCCACAGCATCGCCGCCGCGGCCAGCGTCCAGAACGCCGCCCCGCCCGGCAGATACATCCATCCCGCCAGCAGCAGCACCAGCAGCCCCGGTTCCAGCAGGCTCCGCCGCAGATTGTCCAGGATCTTCCACCGCGAGATGACGCCCGTGGGGTTCAGGATCAGGCGGCCTTGCGCGTCCGGCACGCTCGACTTCAGCCAGCGCAGGATCTGCCAGTCCCCGCGCACCCAGCGATGCTTGCGGCGGCTGTAAGCGCTGAAGTGCGACGGGTAATCGTCAATCAATTCGATATCGGAGACCAGCGCGGCGCGCGCGTACGCCCCTTCCATCAGGTCATGACTCAGCAGCGCGTTGTCCGGGAAGCGATTCTCCAGCACATCGCGCATCACATCCACTTCGTAGATGCCCTTGCCGGTAAAGATGCCCTCGCCGAAGAGGTCCTGATACACGTCGGACACCGCCCGCGTGTAGATATCGAATCCGGTCTGGCCCGAGTACAGGCTGGCCAGGCGGCTGCGCGAGGCCGATTGCACGCTGATGCCGATGCGCGGCTGCAGAATCCCGTAGCCTTCCACCACCATCCGCGTATGCGGATCCACCACCGCCCGGTTCAACGGATGAGCGATGGCCCCCACCAGCTTCGCCGCCGCGTCGCGCGGCAGTTGCGTGTCCGAATCGAGCGTCAGCACGTAGCGGATGCGCGGCAGCACCGCCAGATCGCCCGTCCGCACCGGAAACAGCGAGTCCACGCCGCGCAGAAACTGGTTCAAGTCCAGCAGCTTGCCTCGCTTCCGCTCCCAGCCCATCCAGCGGCCCTCGGCGGGGTTGAAGGCGCGGTAGCGATGGAAGAGGAAGAACGGCCGGTGCCCCCGGCCTCCGTAGCGGTGGTTCAAGTCGTCGATCGCCTTCTGGCAGATGTCCGCCAGCGCATCGCGATCGTCCACCGGCGCATCGGCGTCGGGAGTGTCGGTCAACAACGCGAAATACAAGTTCGGATCGCGGTTCGCCAGGAACCGGATCTCCAGGTCCAGAACCAGCCCGCGTACCTGCTGTTCGTTCAACAGCAGCGTGGGCACCGCGACCATCGTCGCGCAATCCGGAGGAATGCCGGTTGAGAAATCGAGCTTCGGCAGCGGCCGCGGCGGCGCCAGGTAGGACGCCAGGTGGTTCAGGAAGTCCACCGACGCCTGTGTCGCGGGCAGCAGCAGAAGCAGCAATCCGGCCAGGATCGGCGTTAGCGCGTCCAGCCCGCTGAGCATCGCCGCGACGATCACAAACGTGAAGATCTCAATCCCGCCGAGATAAAACGTCGCCGGATGATTGAGGATCGCCAGGCGAACGGCCTCGGCTCGTTTCGGCGCCCAGGCGATCTCCCGGCGCAGCGCCGCGCGCCCGGAGTCCACCAGATAGTAGCCTACGTGACGCCGCCGCTCGCGATAGCGCGACGTTCCGGCGGGAATTCCGGCGGCCAGTCGCACCGCGGCTTCCGCAACCTCCCTCTCCCCAAGGGGCGAGCGCTTCGCTAGATCCGCCACCTCCTGCCGGTAGCGGTCCTGGCTGTCTTCATCCATCGCGCCGTAACACTGCACCGGATCGCGCAGCAAGGCGTGATGCACCGTGCTGGCTTCGCGGAAGACCCGATCCCAGGCGGAATCCGCCAGCCGGCGCAAGCTGGTGAGAATGGCCGGCCAGGAGTCTTCGTCCTCCACCGCGAGCATCTCCAGCAGCCGGAACTGCAGCGCGGGACGCAGCGCCCAAAGCTCGCCCATTTCCAGTTCGCTGATCTGCTGATAGCCCTCCAGAAACGCGAGCAGACTCTCCTCGGTGAGCTGCCACCCGGCCGCATCCAGGTATTCGCGCGCTACCGCCAGAGCACGCGGCAGCACCAGCGACATCCCGCCGGCCACCGCCGGGTGATGCTTTAGCGAATCGCCCAGGTCGCGGGTGTCGCGCGCGGCGGTCGCGATCAGCCGCGTGTTGTCCAGAATCCAGGCGCGCCCCGGCGACTCCGTGCGCGGAGCGCGGGCCAGAATGCGTCCGGCATCCGCCCGCAACACGAACTTCCGCTTGCTTGCCGGCAGGACCCGCGAGGCGCTCGCGGCGGCGCGTCCCCGGTCGCGAAAACGTTCCGCGTCCAACGCCGTAATGTGATCCAGCGCGGCCGGGTGCATATCAGCGGTAGCTCGCCGCCTGCAGCTCGAACAGGCCGGCGTACTGTCCTCCGCGCGCGATCAACTGGCTATGGCTGCCTTCTTCCACGATGCGGCCTCCCCCCAGCACGATGATGCGATCCGCCATCTTCACCGTGGAGAAGCGATGCGAAATCAACAGCGCCATTTTGCCCGCCGTCAATTCCGCGAAACGCCGGAACACCTCGTACTCGCCCCGCGCATCCAGAGAAGCGGTGGGCTCGTCCAGAATCAGCAACTGCGCGTCCCGCAGGTAGGCTCGCGCCAGCGCGACCTTTTGCCACTCCCCGCCGGAAAGATCCACGCCCCCGTCGAAGCGGCGTCCCAGAAGCTGATCGTATTCACCAGGAAGGCGACGGATCACCGCGTCGGCCATGCTCTTGCGCGCCGCCTCCACCACCAGCGCCTCCGGCGCCTCCCCGATCCGGCCCACGGCGATGTTCTGCCGCGCCGCCATCTCGTAACGCATGAAGTCCTGGAAGATCACGCCGATCTGCGACTGCAGGTCCTCGATCGAGTACTCGCGCAGGTCGACGCCGTCCAGCAGGATGCGGCCCTCGCAGGGATCGTACAACCGCGTGATCAGCTTCACGATGGTTGTCTTGCCCTCGCCGTTCTCGCCGATCAGCGCGATCCGCTCGCCGGGCTTGATGGTCAGGTTGAGATCGTCGAGCACCAGCCGCGTGGAACCCGGATAGCGAAAGGAGACATGCTCGAAACGAAAGCCGTCGCGAATCGGGCGCGGCGCCGCGATCGCGGAGGCCTTCGAGGCCACCGCCGGCTGAACGCGGAAGAATTCCACCAGATCGGTCAGGAACAGGCTTTGGTCCGCGATGCTGGAGAAAGTCGCGAAGATGCTCTGGATGTTGCTGCTCGCGCCGGCGATCGCACCGGCGAGAAACTGCAGCGTGCCCCAGCTCAGCTCCCCGCTTACGGTGCGGTAGATCACGTAGGCGTAGGCCCCGTAGTATGCGGACGTGCTGACCACCGACAGCATCGCTCCAACCCACAGCCGCTTCTTCGCCAGCGCCAGATTCTGCCCGTACACTTCGTTGGACAGCCGCGCGTATTCGCCGGTCAGAAATCCGCTGAGACCGAACAGCTTCAGTTCTTTCGCTGATTCCTTGCTCGCGCCCAGCACGCGCAGATAGTCGAGCTGCCGCCGCACCGGAGTCTGCCGGATGTTCAGCGAATAACCCAGGAACGCGAAGTGGCTTTCTCCCAGAAACGCCGGCACCACCGCGATCACCAGCAGCGCCAGCAGCCAGGGCGAGAACCAGAACACGCTGGCCGCCAGGCTCGCGGCGATGAGGAACTGCTGCAACATCGCCCCCATGGCATGGACCATCGCGATGCGATCCGTGGCTTGCACGCGAGCCCGCTCCAGCCGGTCATGAAACGCGGGATCCTCGTACGCCGCCAAATCGAGTCCGGCGGCGTGCGTCATGACCCGCAGGCTGGTGTGCCGCGTGAAGCGGTCCGCCAGCAGCGCGTCGAAATACCCGATCGCCCGCCCCAGCACCGCGCCCAGCACGGCCAGCCCGAACTCCGCCGCCACCAGCCACCAGAAGAACGCGGGCAGCGGCTGGCCGTTGGTTTGCGCTTGAATCGCGTCCAGGATCTGCTTCGCGATCGCCAGCATGGAGATCGGAATCAGCGCGGCTGCGATACGCAGCCCCAGGTCCGCCAGCACCACGCGCGGTCCGGAATCCCACACGATGCGCAGCAGCGGCGGAATGTTGCGGAGAGATGCAAGTCTCTCGCGCCAGCTATGCCAGAGACTGGTGGACGCTTCGGCCATTCGGGTGGACGCGGCTCAGCCCCCGGCCATGCGGATGCGAGGCTGCACCACTCTGGACGCGAACGCGAGGTCCGGTGTTTCCGGCTACTCTCAAGCCTGTATGCCCGGAACCGGGCGGCGCGGCCATGGCAAGCCGCTCCGCCCCGGATTGCCGGCCTTAGCGGTTGGGCCGGTTCACCTGGACCTCGACCTGCACCGGAACCGGATTCGAAACTACATCGAACACCGGCGAGAACCGCGTCAGCTCGCGCAGCGTCTCCGCGTCGGAGTCGCTGTCCACCTCGAAGTCCACCCGGATCTGCTGGTATCCCTTCCGCACATCGCCGGAGATGCCGAGGAAACCGCGCAGATCCAGGTCGCCGGTGAGCTTGCACTTCAGGCTGCGAATCGCAATACCCCGGGCGGCCGCATGATACGCCATGGATGTAGTCAGGCAAGCCGCCAGCGCGTGCAGCACAAACTCCACCGGGTTCGGCGCCTGATCTTCGCCCAGCAGCACCGGCGGCTCCGCCGCATGCAACTCAAAAAGGGCGGTTCGCAGGCGATCCTCGCTCCCCGGCCCTTCGAAGTTCTCGATCGTGGAACAGTTGTGGCCTCCCTCCAGCCACCGGTTGGATGCCCGGAACTGGAATGCACCCAGTGCTGGATCGGCCTGCACCGCGGCAATCGTCTCCCGCAGCCGGTCCACGTTCACGCCATTCATGGCAGTCGTCATTGTGTTTGTCATCATTCGCTCCTTCACTCGGGGCACATCAGTTCGTGCCGCCCCTCAAACTGACATGGGTGTTTTGCGGCGCGATCCCGTCATGCCCGGCGCAATTTTTTTCTCGATTGCGCTAGGCTGCTAGCGGGATGAAGAAACCTCGCCTGCTGCATCCAATCCGCAATCTGCTGGCGCTGGTCGGCGCCGCCTGGGCCATCGCCACGTTCACCCCGCTCACCCGGTGGTGGACCAGCCTGCTGATGGGTGCATGGAATGAGCCGCGAAGCGGCGCGTTGATCGTGCTCGGAGCGGACGAACCCACCAACAACTTCATCGGCATCGCCAGCTATTGGCGAGCCTACTACGCAGTCCAGGTCTGGAAGGAAGGCGGTTTCGAGCGCATTGTGCTCAGCGGAGGGCGCGGCGTGGCGCAATCCATGGCCGATCTGTTGATCTGCTCCGGCGTGCCTCGCGACCGCATCGTGGTGGAGGCGGGTTCCGAAAGCACGCGCGAAAACGCGGTCGAAACGGTCCGCGCCGTCGCCGGCTTCCCCGGACCCAAGGTGCTGATGACCACCGACTTCCACACCTTCCGCTCCGTCCGCGCCTTCCGCAAGGCGGGACTGGAAGTGACGTCGCGTCCGGTGCCGTACGGCATCAAACGCTACAATTCGCTGCTCGATCGCTGGCCCCTGCTGTGGGAACTGGCCCAGGAGACCGCCAAGACCGGCTACTACTTCCTGCGCGGCTGGATCTAATCCCGCTTTGCCGACCGTGCGGCCGAGCCGGCGAAATGCAGTGCCGTCCGGACAATGTAGTTGGGACGCCGGCGCGCGTTCTGCAGCGCCAGCCAGATGTACTGCCCCACCACGCCCAGCGCGAACATCGTCAGCCCGCCGTAAAACGAGATCAGCAGCGCCAGCGCCGTGTAACCCGGCACCTGAATCAGCCCGCTGAGCCGCGCGCCGATGAGAAACAGCCCAACGCCGAAGGAGACGGCGGCTGCCACCGCGCCGCCATAGATCAGCAGCCGCACCGGCAGATCGGTGAAGTTGAAGAAGCTGTTGATCGCATAGTCGATCTTCTTCTTCAGGCTCCACGCGCTCTTGCCCGCGGTCCGCTCGCGCCGCTCGAACGCGACCGTCTCCCGCCGGTAACCCACCCAGAACAGCAGCGACACCAGGCTCGAGTCCACTTCCGGCAGCGCCAGCAGGCTGTCGCGAACCTGCCGCGTGCAGCCGAACGTGTCTACCCCTCCCGGCGGAATCTGCGCCACCGCGAACTTGCGGAAAAAATACCAGAACATCCCGGAGAACACGCGCGACACAAACGGATCATTGCGCGCGGAGCGCTGCCCCACCACCACGTCCAGCTCGCCCGTCTCCAGCCGCTTCACAAACTCGAGAATCAACTCCGGAGGCTCCTGCAGATCCGCCGCGAGCAGCGCGAAGTAATCGCCAGTGCCTTCCGCCATCCCCGCCGTGATCGCGGAGAACGCTCCGAAGTTCCGGCTCAGCTCGATCAGGCGGGATTCGAAGGGCTGCCGCGGCAGCTCCGCCCGCAAAATCTCCGCGCAGCGGTCCGGACTTCCATCCACCACGAACACCGCTTCCATCCGGATCTGCGTGTTCATCCACGCCACCGCCTTCAGCAGGTCCGGCAGGTTCGCCTCGCTCTTGTACAGGGGAACGACGAGTGAAAGCACGCCGCCTCTACTTCCAGGAGTTGCAGGCATCCACCACCCGCGCTCTCTCTTCGGCCGTCAGATACGGGTGGATCGGCAGGCTGACCTCGGATGCGCACAGCTCCCGCGCCCGGCTGCAATCGCCAAATACCTCGAACCGCGCCCGCGACATCGCCGGCTGATCCAGCATCGTCGCCGGGTAATGCTCCGCGCTGCCCACCGCGTGCCCCTTCAGGTGATCCATGAATTCCCGCTTGCGCGCGGGATCGACGCGCACCGGAAACAGGTGCCAGCAGGATTCGGATCCGGCCGGGATGCCCATCGGTTGTACCAGCGGGTTGCGAATCCCCTCCAGGTACTCCGCCGCAATCGACCTCCGTGCCGCCGTCCATGCCCGCAGCCGCGGCAGATAGGCCCGCAGCATGACCGCCGCATGCAACTCGTCCAGGCGGCTGTTGTACCCGAGCTGCTCATGCCGGTACTTCGCCGTCTGGCCGTAATCGCGCAGGCACCGCGCCGCCGCCGCATGTTCCGGGGATCCGGTTAGCAGCGCCCCGCCGTCTCCCAACGCGCCTAGATTTTTTGTCGGGTAAAAGCTGGTGGCGGTGCAGTCTCCCACCGTGCCGCACGCGATTCCATTGTGCGCCGCGCCGATCGACTGCGCGCAATCCTCGATGATCACGACCCCGAAGCGCGCCTTCAACCGCTCCATCCGCGCCATGTCCAGGCAATGCCCGTACAGATGAACCGGAACGAAGTAGCGGATCGCCGGGTCGGCTTCCATCGCCTTCTCCGCCAGTTCCAGGTCCGCCAGCCCGTATGCATCGCAGTCCACGAAAACCGGAATCGCGCCCAGCCGGATCACCGCCAACACCGTCGCGAACGCCGACACCGGTGGAACCATCACCTTGTCGCCGGCCTTGCACCCGCACACCCGCAGCCCGATCTCGATTGCGTCCAGCCCGCTGGCCACCCCTACCGCGTGCGCCAGCCCCCAGAACTCCGACAGGCTCGATTCGAAAGCGGAAACCTGGCGGCCCAGTATGTACCAGCCGCTCTCCCCCACCTCCCGGACCGCGTCCAGAACGGCGGTTCCCGTCTCTGCCCATTGCCGTTCGAAATCATTCAGCTTGACGGGGGCCGCCGCCGTTGAGTAGGCTCCGGAATTCGCCATAATCTCGGATGTAATCCTCTGGTTTGTAGATCTCGGACGCCAGCACCATCAGCACGGCATCCGGGGAGTAGTGGTACTGGATTCCCCACACCATCGGTGGAACATGAACGCCAATCGTCGGCGAGTTCAAGACGATCTCCTCGCGCGTACGGGCGTCATCCACAATCAAACGGCATTCGCCGTGAACGCAGACCAGGAACTGGTGGCACTCGCGATGCGCGTGCTCGCCCCGTACTTCCTTCGAAGGCACGTTGAACACCACGAAATAACGCTGCACCTCGAACGGCAGATCCTGCGCCGCCGACAAGTACCCGCGCAGATCCTGCACCAACGGGAAACGATGGATCTCCACGCCCGCCACCGAGCACTTGTGCCGCCCGATCGCCTCCGGCGTCCGGAACGGCTTGGCCGGCTCGGTCGAATTCGCTCCCACGTAGCCCATGATCCGCGCCGGATTGCCCGAAACGATGGCGAACGCCGGCACGTTCCGCGTCACCACCGAGCCCGCGCCCACCACCGCCCGCTCGCCGATCGTGATCCCCGGCAGAATCGTCGCGTTAGCCCCGATCGACGCCCCCGCGCGGACTACCGTGCGCGCCAGTTCTTTCTCATGAAACCGGCTGCGCGGAAACTTGTCGTTGGTGAAAGTAGCGTTGGGGCCGACAAACACGTCGTCCTCCAGCGTCACTCCATCCCACAGTTGTACGCCCGACTTGATGGTGACCCGGTCTCCGATCACCACGTCGTTCTCGACAAACGTGTGGTCGCAGATATTGCAATCGCCGCCGACGCGCGCGCCCGGAAGAATGTGGGCGAACGCCCAGATCCTCGTGCCGGGTCCCACCGTCGCGGATTCCACCACCGCTAACTCGTGTTGAAAGTGCTTCATCATGATACGGGCACCCTGCCAGCGGAACGGCACACCCAGGGTAGCGCCCCTTCAGGCGGCACAGCAACCCGCGGTCCCGGCAAACCCCCTGCCCTGCCATCGGCCGCTTTTGCCCTGGACTTCACGGAAACCCGGTCCCCTGAGCTATCCTGGACGTTTAGGAGGAAATTTGAAAGGCGTTATCCTAGCCGGAGGTACGGGAAGCCGTTTGTTCCCCCTCACCAAGATCACCAACAAGCACCTGCTGCCGGTGTACGACAAGCCCATGATCTACTATCCCTTGCAAACGCTTGTGGATGCGGGGATTCGCGACATCCTGCTGGTGACCGGCGGACGCAACTCCGGCGACTTCCTGCGCCTGCTTGCCAACGGCAAGGAGTTCGGTCTGAAGCACCTCAACTACACCTACCAGGAAGGCGAGGGCGGCATCGCCGACGCGCTTTCCCTGGCCGAGCACTTCGCCGACGGCGACAAGATCTGCGTCATCCTGGGCGACAACATCATCGAGACCAGCATCAAGGGCGCGGTCGAGGACTTCGAGAAGCAAGGTCAGGGCGCCAGAATCATCCTCAAAAAGGTCTCCGACGCGGAACGCTTCGGCGTCGCCGAAATCAGCGGCAGCAAGATCATCGGCATCGAGGAGAAGCCCAAGAATCCGAAGTCCGATTACGCCGTCATCGGCATTTACCTCTATGACGCCACCGTCTTCGACAAGGTGAAGGCGCTGGTGCCCTCCAAGCGCGGCGAACTCGAGATCACCGACGTCAACAACGCCTACATCAAGGAAGGCACCATGTCGTTCAACTACCTGGACGGCTGGTGGACCGACGCCGGCACCTTCGAATCGCTGCTGCGCGCCACCAACCTCGTCGCTTCCACACGCGGCGTCATCGGAGCGGTTCCGGACGTGCTGGTCACGGGAGCCTAAGCCGCGCCCGCCGGCTCGCAATGCTGATCGTCTCGAATTTCCGCAACTTCCCCGAAACGTGGCGGAGTTCGACGGGACTCGAGGGACGCAGCGTGCAGGCTTACACCTGGCGCGAGTTCCTGCGCCACGGGAAAGCCTCCGACAGCATTTACGTGGTCAACTGCCACCCGCGCCTGACCGAGGAGATCGCGGCCGCGTCTCTTCTGCCCGGCGCGCCGGCGCGCCCCCTGGTCGCCGTGGACCTCGTCCTCCGCACCCCGCAAGGTCTCGCCGAGCGCCTGAAGTGGATCGTGCGGCGCTTCCTGTTGTCCCGCGTGGACCTGTTCATTCACTACTTCCGCGACCTGGAGGGTTACAGCAAGACCTTCGGCATCGGCCCGGAGCGCAGTGTCTTCGTTCCCTTCAAGTCCAATCTCTGCGACCGCTTCGATCTCAAGCCCGACCCCGGCGGCGAATACGTGCTCTGCTTCGGCCGCTCGCTCCGCGATTTCGACACGTTCTTCGCCGCCATGGAACTGGTGCCCTATCCCGGCGCGATCGCCCGGCCCGACATCGCCGAACTGCGGCGCCATCTGGCCCGATTCTCGCGCTCGCTGGACGCGCTCCCGCCCAACGTCCGGCAACTGGAGGACGACGGCAGCGAGGACGCGCAGATCCGCATTCTGGGCGGCGCCAGAATCGTGGCCCTGCCGGTGATTCGCGGCAGCATGGTCGCGTCCGGCATCAGCACCTGCCTGAACGCGATGCGGCTGGGCAAGTGCGTCGTGGGCACCGAAGGCCCCGGCATGACCGACGTCTTCCTCAACGGTGAGGTTCTCACCGTGCCCCCGGAGGACCCTTCCGCGTTGGCGGCGGCGATCCGCCGCGCCTGGGAAGACATGGAACTTCGCAACCGCGTGGCCGCCGCCGGTCTCGAATACTCCATCCGAGCGGGAGGCGAACAGGCGCTCTACCAGCGCATTGTCGATTCCGTTTCCGCCTGGGCCGCCAAGCGCTCCTAATTCGGGCCGCCGCCGGTCACCGCGTCCGTCACCTTCCCGTCCGTGGTCACCCAGAAGCAAATTCCCGGGCGATCGCAATCGCGCAACTCCTCCGGCTGGACCATGGTGGCCTTGATCCGCGTGTTCCCGGTGGCGGTCTGCAGCGCCAGCCCCAGCGTGGGCCCGTTGTCGATCGCGCCGATGCCGCGCACGTTGTACAAGCCGTAGCGCGGCGGAAGAGGATCGCCCGGCGGCGGCGACACCCGGATGTTCCACTCGCCCGTCCGCCACTGCTCCAGCGGGAACTGCGCGAAAATCGACTCCGCGATCTCGCCGCAACGGGCGACATTGCCGTTGCGCACGAACGTCGCGCTCGCGAACGAGACTGCCAGCAGGGCCACCGTCGCGCCGTACCAGCGCGCCGAGGGCAGCAGGCGCCACAACAGCGCCGAAAGAACCACGCAGTACAACCCCACCGGCAGGTACAGGTACGTCTCGGAAATCTTCGGCGTGAATACCAGGAACGGCGTCAGCGTGAACACCACGGCAAGCGCGAAGAAGCCCACATACCACCACTCCGTCTGCTTCACGCGCGCCCGGAAACCCGGCGTGCGATACGCCAGCCAGATCAAACCGGAAACCACCAGCAGCACCACCGGAACCGCCAGCAGCAAGCCGGGGCTGAAGCGGATCTCGCTCGGCAGCGGTGTTCCGAACAGGCGATTCGCCAGCAGCGAATCAAAAGGAAGCAGCATCGCGCCGGCGTAGATGGTCAGGTTCTTCACCACCTCCACCGGCGTCACCACCGGCGGCGGAATCGCGACGAACAGTTGCCTTACGATCCACAACGCCAGAATGCAGACCGCAGTGGCGCCCACCAGAATTCGCGGCAGCGCTTTCGGAATCGGCCGGCCCTGCCACCACCACAGAATCAAAAAGACGTACAGAAAACCGAAGACGACGATGATCGCCTCGTAGATGAAGAGGTTCACGAAGACGGTGACCAGGGATAAGCCCAGCCACCGCTTCCAGTGACGCTGGTCGTACAGAGCCAGCAGGAACAGAAAGAACGATGCCATCAGCAATCCGTAGGTCGGCGAGATGCTCCACATCGCGCCGTTCACCGCCTGATTCGCCAGGGGATGCAGTCCATAGAGCAACGCCGCCCCGGCGGCGAGCGGCGCGCTCTGGAAGATCAGGAACGCGCTGCCGTACAAGGACGCCACCGTGACCAGGTGAAAACCCAGGTTGCGAATCCGGAATGCCACCGGGCTTCCGCCGCCCGCCTGCCAGAAGCCCCAGATCAGCACCCGCTCAAACGGCCGGTACTTGGGCGTATTGAAGTGGGTCGTGGTGAACATGCGGCTGGGTTCTTGCGTGTCCTCGAACGCCGCGCGATGGGCGTCCGCGTAGTCGTCGAAGCTGCAGAAGTGAGCCGGCGTGACGCGCAGGTACACGGCGCTTACCGCAAGCGCGATCATCAGGATGCGGAGGAGATGCTGCTTCATGTGGCTACGGTCGAAGAACTAGTCTCCCCCATGATGCTAGGTTGGCGGGTGACAGTGCATTACCTTAGCTGGCGCCTGCGTCCCACCCATGATCTGACTGCGCGGTCTGAGTTAGCGTTACACGGTGGTTCGAGGCACCCCGGACGGGGAGCCAGATTGCAACACCTGCGACCGGAGGCCGCTCCGAGGTCTACTTTTGCACACGTCCGAAGGCTGCGGAGCGAAACGGAAAACCGAGTTGCCGGAACGATCAGACTCCTCGGCACCTAAAGGAGTTGATGGTCTCGATGACTTCATCCTGCTCAGACTCCTTTAGGTCGTTGTAGAACGGTAATCTGAGGAGGCGGTCGCTGATGGATTCAGTGACCGGACACTGGCCTTGGAAGCCGCCAAGCTTGCGACCCATCGACGAAATGTTCAGCGGGAGGTAGTGAAACACAGCTAGAATCCCCCTCTGCGTCAAAAGCTCGATAAGAGCTTGTCTGTCCGCGAGAGAAGGAAGCAGGAGGTAGAACATGTGGTACGACTGCTTACAATGATCGGGGACAAATGGAAGTTGCACACCTTGCTGTGCTGCCCATGGGGTTAGACCTCGCCAATAGTTGTCCCATAATGTACGACGCTTCTCTTGAATAGACC
>CAYOQB010000074.1:0-4578 GCA_964406035.1 uncultured Solibacteraceae bacterium
TATTCTCGCAGCTTGCGGAACATGTTCAAGGCCGCGGCCATCCTCGCTGGTCTGCTGGCCGCTCAGGAACTGGACGTGAAGCTGGACCGGGTGGCGGCGCAGCTCCGCTTTGCCGAGGGTCCGTTGTGGTCGCCGGACGGCTATCTGCTGTACGCCGATACGGTTGCGAATCGCATTTTCCGGCTGGCCCCGAACGAAAAGGCGCAGATCTACCGCGAAGCTCCCGGCGGGGCGCAGGGTCTGGCATTCGATCGCGACGGCAGGCTGTACATCTGCGAATTCCGCGCCCGGCGCGTGGTGCGCATCAACAAGAAGAACGAAGCGGAAGTGCTGGCGGAGCGCTGGGAAGGCAAGCGGCTGAATGCGCCGAACGACATCGTGGTCCGGCGCGACGGGCACGTTTATTTCACCGATCCGGCGTTCGGATCACAGAGCGATCGCCGCGAACTCGACTTCCACGGCATCTATCACATCCCGCCCAAGGGCGAACTGGAAGTGGTGGCCAAGTGGAGCACGCGCCCGAACGGGATCGCCTTGTCGGCAAACGGCCGGACTTTGTTCGTGACCAACTCGGACGAAGCCACCGTAGTCGCGTTCGACCTGGACCGCCGGGGCGCGGCGTCGAATCCAAGAACGGTAATTTCCGGCATCCGGGGCGTTCCGGGAGGCATCCGGGTGGATGAGGCGGGCAACTTCTATATCGCCGCCAACGACGTCGAAATCCGGGCACCGGACGGGAAGCTGGCGAACACCATCCGGCTGGGCGAAACTCCCTCCAACCTCGCGTTCGGCGAAGGAGATTGGGGAGCCTTGTACATCACCGCGCAAACATCAGTGTTCCGCGTCCGTCTCGATTCCATGAAAGGATCGGTGCAGTATTCGCCGCCACAATAAGCGCCAGTATCCGGATCGCCCGTTCCTGGGCGTGGGCGCGCTGATCTTCCGCCGCAACTCGATCCTGCTGGTGGAGCGAGGAGGCGTCCCCCTCAAGGGCTATTGGTCGCTGCCCGGCGGCATCGTGGAAACCGGCGAGATGCTGGAGCAGGCGCTGCGGCGCGAGCTGCTCGAGGAGACCGGGCTGCGCGTGCAGCCGCTGCGGATCGCCGAGATCTTCGAGCGCATCATGCCGGACGCCGCCGGACGCGTCGAGTATCACTACGTCCTGGTCGACTACGTCTGTAAAGTAGTAGGTGGGACGCTGGCGCCCGCCGACGATGTCGCGCGAGTGGCCTGGGTGCCGGTTTCGAAGTTGAAGGAGTACCGGCTGACGGAAGGAACGCAGGCAGTGATCGAACGCGTCTGGCAATCCCGAAAACCGGCCTGAACCAACCTGATGCAGCACACCAGCGGCGACATTCTGGAATTCGCGGCGCTGAAGGCCGTGATCGGACGCTACGTGGCAAGCGAGCAGGGCAAGGCATTGCTCGACGCGGTGCAGCCCTCCGTGGAGCGCGCGGAGATCGAAGCTTCGCTGGCCGATCTCGGCGAAGCCCTGGAGTACCTGCGCACGGCGGCGCAGCCGCAGGTGGCGTCGCGCGGCGCGGCGGTGCGCCTTCGCTTCCGCGATCTGCCGGACACGCGCCTCTCCCTGGCCACGCTGCGCATCGAGGGCGCGACGCTGGAGGGCCGCCAGATCTGGGAACTGAGCGAACTGCTCGATCGGGCCGGTGAGGCGCGGGCGATCCTGCTGGCAGCGGGCGAGCGGTTTCCCAGGCTGGCACGCAAAGTGGCTGGACTGGAGGATCTTCGCGCCGTGGTGCGCGGAATCGCCGGCAAGATTCTGCCGGACGGCTCGGTGGCCGACGATGCGAGTGTCGCCCTCAACCGCCTGCGGCGGGAGATCGAACGCCAGCAGAAGCAGATCCAGGCCTCGCTCGAACGGTTCCTGAAGGCCCACCACAACGATGGAACGCTGCAGGAAGACTTCGTCACCATCCGCAACGACCGGTTCGTGGTGCCGATCGTCGCCGGCAAGCAACGCCGCGTCGAGGGCGTGATCCACGGCGCCTCTGGATCGGGCCACACCATGTTCGTGGAGCCGATCGAGACCATCCAGTTGAACAATGAACTGGTGCGGCTGCGCGAGGAGGAGATGCGCGAGGTCCACCGCATCCTGCGCGAGATCACGGCGCATCTGCGAGCCCACGCGACCGCCATCGCCCGCGCGGCGGAGGCCATGGGCGAGCTGGATCTCCTCTTCGGAAAAGCGGAGTTCGGCCGCGAGTGGGATTGCACGGTGCCGCGCCTGAGCGCCGGGGAATCCCGCACGCTATTGTTGCGGGAAGCCCGCCATCCGCTGCTGCAGGATGTCCTGAAGCGCCAGGGCAAGACCGTCGTTCCCATCTCGCTCCGCCTGGATCGCGAATCGCGCACGCTGCTGATCAGCGGCCCCAACACCGGCGGAAAAACGGTTTCGCTGAAAACCGCCGGCCTGCTCGCGCTGATGACTCACGCCGGATTCCCGGTGCCCGCCGTGGAAGCCGAGTTCCCGGTATTCGACTGCGTGCTGGCCGACATCGGCGACATGCAATCCATCGAGCAAAGCCTGTCCTCCTTCTCCGCCCATATCGCCACCGTGCGCGAGATGCTTCGGGAGGCGACTCCGGACTCTCTGATCCTGCTGGACGAGCTGGGCCGCGCCACCGATCCCGAGGAGGGCGGCGCTCTGGGCGTGGCGATCCTGGATCGCTTCTGCCGGCTGGGGTGCTTCACTCTGGCATCCACTCACCTTCTGGCGCTGAAGGTTTACGGGGCGAACACACCCGGAGTGGTAAACGCGTCCATGGGTTTCGACGAACAGACCTTCCAGCCCACCTTCGTGCTGCGGCTGGGCGCGCCCGGCAAGTCCGCCGGCCTGGACATCGCCACCCGGCTGGGCCTGTGGCCGGAACTGATCGAGCGGGCGCGCTCCGCCATGTCTTCGAGCGAACGCGACATCTCCCGCTTCCTGAGCGAACTGCACGCGCGGCTGGAATCGACGGCGGCGGTGGAACAGGAGCTGGCGCAAAAACAGGCGCAACTGGAAGAACGCGAGCGCTCGCTGGCCCGCGACTTCGAACGCAAGTACCAGGCGCGCGTCCGGGAGATCGAGGAAAAAACCGCCGAGCTCACCAGGCAATTCGAGGAACAAGCGAGGCGCACCATTGAAGAGATCACCGCCAGCGTCGAGTCACGGAAGGCCGTGGAACAGGCGCAGCGCAAGGTCGCCCGCACCCGGCGTGAGTTCCAGGAGAATGTCGCGCAGCAAACCGCCGCCGCGCGTCCCGCGGGCGAGCCCCCGAAGCTGCAATTGACCGAAGGCGCGCGGGTCCGTCTGCGCGGCATCCGCCAGCCGGCGCGCGTGCGGCGGATCACCGGCGACGTCGTCGAAGTGGATGCCGGCCTCATGAAGATGCAGGTCTCGGTGGACGACATCGAGGAAGTACTGCCTCCGGCCGAAGGCGCAAGGCTCCCGCACGGAGTCACCTTCACGCAAGGGCCGCGCTGGGACGCCTCCTATCGCGAGATCAATCTGATCGGCAAACGATCCGAGGAAGCGATGGACGAAGTGGACAAGTTCCTGGATTCCGCCGCATTGGCCCAAGTCGACCGGGTGCGCATCGTGCACGGCCACGGAATGGGCATTCTGAAACGCGCCGTGGCTGACCTTCTGGCGCGCAGCCCGCACGTCGAGAAGTTTTACCCGGCATCGCAGGGCGAAGGCGGCGAAGGCGCCACCGTCGTGGAACTGAAGCAATGAATTTGGTCTCCCGGATAGTTATAATCAACCGGTGACTGGGTGGTTCGAAGCGCCCTTGAGGCCTGTTCTCCAATCAGTCTTGGCTTGCCGATTCGGTGGCTGGGGCAGGCTCGTTCACGAGGTCAGGCTGGGAAACACAACGATGAGACACTCACTACGATGCTCCAGTATCTCAATCTTTGCCGTCATCGCATATGGACAATCCTTCAATTTGAAGGACCGCAATGGAATTCCTGTCGTGGCGATAAGCGACACCAAGATGTTCAGGCATTCGACCTATTTCAAAAGTGACATCCCTGATTTTCAAGCCACTGCAAAGAATCTAACGAATAGCGCCTTCACTTTGACGATCAACGCAATTGTCCACCGGAAAGATGGCACTGTGCAAACCTTCAACTTCATCGCTGACTTCCTAGCTGGTCGAACTGTGAAGGTAGAGAAAACCTTTTCGGAGCCCTTCCCGTACACAGCGGAGAACTTCGAGAAGATCGAGTTCTCGCTCTCCGAGAGTTGGGTTTCTCCAGAAGATGCGCGCCGATCAAAGGCTGCCGCGGCTGCCAGACAGAAGAAAGCTGCGGAGGCAGAAGAAGCGGCGGCAGCCCGGCGAAGGAAGGCCGCTGAGGAGGCCTGTTCGTCGCTGTACGCCCAAACCTCCAACAAGAGGGTGATCGATCTTACCGTGAAGGAAGAACAGGCGGTTCGCACCTGTCAAATGCTCGACCTTTATCGCCCAAAATAGGCTCAAGTCGCTGTCGTTTAGACGAGAGATTACGCCATCTGCCTCTGGTCCGCGGCTTTCCGGACCTCCACCTTGGCCCGCAGGTTCGCCACGCCGGCCG
>CAYOQB010000074.1:4678-24479 GCA_964406035.1 uncultured Solibacteraceae bacterium
TGGTCCGCGGCTTTCCGGACCTCCACCTTGGCCCGCAGGTTCGCCACGCCGGCCGCCGCCTGCTCGTCAATCACGGTAAACGCGATCGCGTCGTCCATCCAGTCATGCGCCGTACCGTCGGGCTCGTGCGATGCGGCGGTGATGGTGTACTGATTGGGACACAGCTCGCAGGCAAACGCGAAGCAGATCTCGAAATCATCGTCGGCCGCCACCGGCCCGAAGTGGACGTTCTGCAACTGCGTGTTGGTGCCGTACACTTCCATGCCGATGCGGGTGCGGATCAGGATTCCGATCACGGGGTCGGCGGAAGGCTGGTGGAAGCGAACTCTCAAGTGGATGGACGCTGCCTCGCCCCCGCGCACAATGACGGTCGGCTGTCCGGAGGCGCCGCGGATCTCGAGGCTCAGGATCTCCGCGCCGCCATTGCCGCGGCGCCGCGACGGTGCGAGCCGCGCCGGAATCTGCTCACCCCAGGCGCGCACCTCCTCCGCGACCTGATCGCGATATAAGGGCAGGATCTCCCCGGGATCCCCCTTGGCGCGCAGCCTGCCGCCGTCGATCCACCACACCTCGTCGGCCATCTGGCGGAGCAGCGCATCGTCGTGAGACGCGAGCAACACCGTCGAACCCGACTGGCGCAGCCGGTCGATCCCGGCCAGCATCCGGATCCGGGCAGCGGGGTCCAGCAGCGCGAGTGAATGATCGACGGCGAGGACCGCGGCCGCCGCCAGGCTGCCCGCCCGATCCGCCGCCAGGTAATGCCGCCCTTGCGCGGGCGTCACTTCCCCGCTCTCGGGATTGGCGGCGCCGCCCGCCAGAAGCAGCAGATCCTGGACGCCGGAAGCCCTGCCGCCGATGACGCCGATGACCACGCCCGCGGGCGCGGAAGCGGACAACTCCCGCAGGGCGCCCAGCGAAGCTTGCCGGAATTCGATCACCTTGCCCGCGGCCCTCCGAAGTAGCTGCGGACCGGAGCCGGCGGCTCGGTCCCGCGGATCGCCCGCCACAGGATATCGTTCAACTCATCGTCGTCGATCCGGTCCGCCTCGGTGAAGTTCATCCGCAGGCTGCGCCCCGCGGTGGCGGAGGTCGCGGGATTCCGCTCGTTCAGCGAGATGCGCGGCTGCTCCGCCTGCCACGGCGCGTTGTTGGGATTCTTACTGAAGGCCGAGGTCATCGGCGTCGCGGAAGCGTCGAAGTGCGTCATGGGACGCAGCCCCAGAATCAGGCCCATGGTGCGCAACATCGAAGCCGTGTTGTAGAGCGTGGAATCGATGACGCCCCGGCGGGTGTAAGGCGAGATCACGAACGCGGGGGAGCGGTGCGAGTCCACGTGATCCGGTCCGTTCTGCGCATCGTCTTCCAGCACGAAGATCGCGGTCTTGCCCCAGAAACGCGACTTCGAAACCGCCTCGACAATCATGCCCAGCGCGTAATCGTTGTCGGCCATGCAGGATTGCGGCGTCCATTTGCCCGGTGAAGTGCCCGAGGTGTGGTCGTTGCCCAGGCGCATGATCATGAATTGCGGCATCGATCCGCGCTTCTCGAACTCCGCCAGATCCGCCAGGAACACCTTGGCGCGATCCACGTCCGGATAGTCCATGTCGAAGTTCCGGTAGTTTTCGTTGGTCACGGGGGCCAGCGAGTTATCCATGTACTTGACGATCTGCTTCTGACCGGTCGGGGCGGCGGGATTCACGTTCTGCACGAAGTATCCGTAGTTTCGCATCGAAATGCCCGCTGCCAGAACATTGGTCCAGAGGTATCCGGCGGGGGGAAGCGCGGCGGGCTCCCCGCCCTCGTAGTCGTAATTGCGGCGGCGTCCGCCGTAGGAGTTCGGCCACATGCGCTGCACGTAGTCGGGCGCGATCGCGGCGGTCGACCAGTTGTGCCCGTCCGCGCTCACATCGGCACTGACATAAAAGTTATCGAAGAGCACGAAGTCGTTCGCCAGCTTGCGATGGTTCGGCGTCGACTTGGCGTCGAACAGCACCAGCGACGGATCGCCGTTGCCTTTGCCCAGATCGCCGAAAACCTGATCGTAGGTGCGATTCTCCTTCACGATGTAGATCACGTGCTCGATAGGCGATTTGCGTTCCTGCGTCGTGTACCAGGAAGTGTCGCCGGCAATCCAGCGATCGTCGGCGTTGCGGTCGCGGTAAGGAGAGTAGTCGTACACCGACTTCGTGTACGCCTCCAACTGTTCCGGGTTGAACGGCGGAATCACGGAAGCGGAGCCCGTTTGCAGCCTGCCGACGTATTGCACCGCCACAATTCCCTGGTGCGTGGGAGCGGCGCGCAGGGCCGGATTCGGCCCACGCGGATTGGGATAGCTGCGATCCCCCTTCCCGTTCAATACCATCAGCCGCCCGTCCGGCAGCGACCGCGCCGCCGTTGGATACCACCCGACGGGAAGGAATCCGGTCACGCGGCTCTGCGCCTCGCGAACGTCCGCCACCGCCACCGCGTTGGCGTCCGAACAGACCACGTACAGCGAGTTCCTGTCCGGGCTCAGCGCGAGTCCGCTCGGGGTCATGCCCAGCCGGTGGCGCGCGGTGAGCGCGACATTGATGGTCTCGAGCAAGCGCATGTTCTTGCCCGAATCCACGGCCACCACAAACACGGAGTTCGTGTTCGCGGCGGCGACAAACAGCCTGCCCGTCCACTCCCCGCCCTCGCCTGCCTTCTCTTCGCCCTTGTCGCGCCAGAGCATGTCGGTGGTATGCGATCCCAGGCGAATTACGCCCATGCGCGCGCCGGTATCGGCCTGATGCTGGTACACCGCGCCGTCGGCCCAGCTGCTGACGAAGAACGACTTGCCGTCCGGATGGAACAGGATCCGGTACGGCCTGCGGCCGGTGGCGAAGCGCTCCGTCACCCGCCCGGATTGGGGGTTGATCACCAGCACGGTGTCGTGAAATAGGTCCGCGGCGTAGATCAGCCGGCCGTCCGGAGAAATTGCAACGTCGCCGATGAAATCCTGGTTGGTGCGCTTGTCGTCCTCCACGGTCAGGAACTCGCGCGCGATGGTCATCGCGCCGTTGTTGAAATCCAGCTCGTAAACGCGGCCCTTGGACCCGCCGCCCGCATAGACCTTCTTGCCGTCGGGAGCGAACGCGAGCCCCAGCCAGCCGTCGGCCAGCGTCACGCGGCCTTTTTCCCGCATGGTGGCGGGGTCGAACGCGACCACGGAGGGCGGGTTGTAGCCGCCATGCAACACCAGCAGGTGCTTGGCATCCGGCGACATCGCCGTGGCCATGGGAAACGTATCCAGCGGAACCTGCGTTCCGGCCGGTTTCACCCTCCAGCCCGAGTTCAGCAGGTAGGCGCCGTCCTGCTGCGGCCCCACCTGAATCCGGGCCGCGGGTTGCGACACCAGGGTAATGGCGGCGGCAAGAATCAGCACTGCAACAACGATGTATCTCATTCAGTAAACCTCTGGGCTATGGGATAGCGGCGGCCGATGCCGAACGCCTTCGTGGTGACTTTCAGACCGGGCGCGGCCTGCTGCCGCTTGTATTCGTTCCGGTCCACCTTGTTGATGATGGCGCGAACAAAATCCACCGGCTGGCCGACCCGGTTCGCAATGTCGCGGGGATTCTGGAACTCCTCGACGTACGCCTTCAGAATCGCGTCCAGCACCTCGTACGGCGGCAGCGAATCCGTATCTTTCTGATCGGGGCGAAGCTCAGCCGACGGCGGCTTGGTGAATACGCTCTCCGGAATGGCGTTCGGATGCCTGCGATTCGCCACTCGCGAGATCTCGTAAACCAGCGTCTTGGGGACGTCGCTGATCACCGCAAGCCCGCCGGCCATATCGCCGTACAACGTGCAGTAGCCTACCGCGAGCTCGCTCTTGTTGCCGGTGGTCAGCACCATCGCTCCCCATTTGTTCGAGAGCGTCATCAGCGTCAGGCCGCGCAGCCGCGACTGGATGTTCTCCTCCGCTACGCCCAGCGATTGACCGATCCCAAGCGGCGCCAGCGTCCCGATCATGGTCTCGTACGCCGGAGTCACCGGGACCACCTCGAACCGAATCCCCAGGTTTTCGGCGAGCGCCCTCGCGTCCGTCAGGCTGTGATCGCTCGAATACGGTCCGGGCATCGCCACTCCGGTGACGTTTTCCGGACCCACGGCGTCCACGGCGATCGCCGCGGTGATGGAGGAATCGATGCCGCCGCTCAGCCCGATCAGCACGGACCGGAACCCGCATTTCGCCAGGTAGTCGCGCGTGCCCAGAACCAGCGCCTGGTATACGGCCTCGCACTCGTCCGGATAGTCGTCGTGAAACTCTCCCGGCAGCACCAAGTCCTCGGCGAAGGAACAGGCGGACGCGGTCACCCGGCCTTCCGCGTCCATGGCGAAGCTCGATCCGTCAAAAACCAGCTCATCGTTGCCGCCCGCCTGATTCACGTATACGAGCGGTATGCCGAAACGCCGGGCGATCGCCGTGAAGATATCCCGGCGGAGCTTCCGCTTATGCATGTGGTAGGGCGAACCGTTGATGCTGATCAACAGATCCGCGCCCTGCCGCACCAGCTCTTCCACTGGATCCCGGCTGTACAACGGGCGATCCCAATACTGCTTGTCGTTCCAGGCGTCCTCGCAGATAGTGAGGGCGATCTTGCGGCCACGAATCTCGAGCAGCGCCTGCTTTTCGGCGGGCCGGAAGTAGCGGGCTTCGTCGAATACGTCGTAGGTGGGCAGCAGCATCTTATGCTGCCGGAACACGATCTCGCCCTTCTCGATCACCGCCGCCGAATTCGTGACGCTTTTCCCGTCCAGCGGCTGCTCCGCCCCGACGTAGCCGCACACGATCGCCACATCCAGCGCGGCGGTCTCGGCCGCAAGGTGGGACAGCGCCTCCGTGGTGCGCTCCACGAAGCTGGGCTTCTCCACCAGGTCCCGCGGCGGGTATCCGTTTAACGCAAGTTCCGGAAAGACAACGATTTCCGCGCCGCGGCCGGCGGCCTGACGGGCATGGGTGGCGATGCGCTGAGCATTCGCCTTCAGGTCGCCGACAACGGGATTGATCTGCGCCAACGCGATGCGCATCGAAGAAACTATTGTAGCGGTTTGAGCGTAAAGATCCCGTTACGAACGGCCGATGCTATTCTGATCGGGAGGATCGCCTCTTTTTTATGCTGTGTCGCGTTCCTTTGCTTGTGGTCGCGTTGGCGGGATTCTCCGCCGCGCAGACCTTCCAGGTCACCTCGGTGGTCAACGCCGCAAGAGGCGACAGCCGGATCTCGCCAGGCGCCCTGGCGCGGGTCAACGGATCCAACTTCCCCTTCACCAACCTTGGGGTTCGAATCGGCGAACGCAATGTGCCGGTGGTGGGCTCGGTGTCGCCCACGCAGTTCAACATTCAGCTTCCTTTTGATTTGCCGCTTGGAACCGCGGACCTGATCGTCATCGCGTCCGGACCCACATCGAATCCGTTCCCCGTTACGGTGGACGACTACGCTCCTGGTATCTTCCTTAGCCTGCAACAGGAGGGCGCGTTCCAGCGCGAGAATCAGACCGCCGTCTCGGCCGCGAATCCCGCCGCGCCGGGCGAGCCGGTGAAGATGCTCGCCACCGGTTTGGGCGCGGTGAATCCCCCGTTTCCGGCGGGCAGCGCTCCGCCCGATGCCACCAATCTGACGGTGGTCCCGCCGCGCGTCCTGGTGAGCGGGAAGCTGGCGACCGTACGATCCGCGGCGCTCGCGCCGGCGCAGGCGGGGGCCTATGAAGTGGTCTTCGTGGTTCCGCCGGACATCAACCAGGGCGAAAATCCGGTCGTCATCGAAATCGGCGGCAAGACCAGCAACACCGCGGTGCTGTTCACCAGTGGAGGTCCGCCGGTGGTTTCCGCGGTGGTGAACGGCGCAACCTTCCGCGCCGGTCCGGTCGCGCCGGGGTCGTTCGTCTCGGTGTTCGCCAACAATCTGGGCACCCGCAACTTCATCGGCGCTTTCCCGCGAACGAATCTGGAGGACATTACGGTGTTCTTCAACAACATCCCGATCCCCATCTCGGACGTGATCGCGACCGCGAATCAGATTAACGTGATCGTGCCGCAGGACTTCCCGGAAGGCGCGGTGAACGTGACTGTTTCCAACCCGCGCGGGCGCTCGCAGCCGTTCACCGCGCAAGTGGTGCGCACGGATCCGGGCATTTTCCTGGTCTCCGATCCGTCAAACCCCGATCGCCGGAACGCGGCGGCGCTGCTGGCGAACACAGCATGGTACGTGATGCCGCTGACCATGGCGCGAGCCTACAACTTGCCGGGATGCACAGTCGCCACGTCGGTCTGCGGGCAGCCGGTCCGCGCCGGCGATGTGATCCAGCTTTACGTGACCGGATTGGGCCGCGCCACTCCAGGCGGCGATCCGGGAGGCCGCGTCCTGCGTGGCGACGAACTCGCCCCCGCCGGCGGGAACCCGCTTTTTCAGACTGTCGAGCGGCCCATGGTGACCATTGGCGGCGCCGCCGCGAATGTGGTCTTCTCCGGAATCGCGCCGGGTTTCGCGGGTCTGTACCAGCTCAATGTGGTGGTTCCCGGCGTCCCGCCCGGCGATGACGTGCCGGTTCGCGTGGAAATGCCCGGCGGCGCGAGCTCCACGGCGACCATCGCGATCCGCAACTAGTCCATCCGCAACGCCACCATCGGGTCCACCCGCGTGGCGCGCCGCGCCGGCGCCCACGCCGCGAACCCCGCCGCCAGCAAAAGCCCCACCACCGCCAGGATCAGGTTCAGCGGATCGGCCGGCTGCACTCCGTAGATCTGACTCTGAATCAGCGATCCGGCGCCGAGCGAAGCGACCAGACCAACAACCGAACCTGCGATCACCAGCAAGCCGGCCTCTCTGAGCACCATTCTCAGAATCGACTCGGCGCGGGCCCCCAGCGCCATCCGGATTCCGATCTCGCGGGTGCGGCGCGCCACCGCGTTCGACAACACGCCGTACAAGCCCAGGCAGGCAAGCGCCAGCGCCACCAAGCCGACAAAGGAGGAAATTCGCGCGATCAGCCGCTCCCGAACCAGTTGCGTTCCAATCTGCGCGTCCAGCGTGCGCACCGTGGTCAGCGGAACGTCACGCGCGATCTCGCCCAATGCCTGCCGCACCTGCCCGGTCAACTGCACCGGATCCCCGTTCGCCCGAACCTCGAGGTATCCGGCGTATTGCGCCGGCGGCAGAAAAGCCTGCGTGATCGGGAAGATGGCAGCCGGCCACATCTTCTGCTTCGGATCGTTGAACTTGAAGTTTTTCACCACGCCGACGATTTCCACCGCGGCGTTCTCCTTGTTCCCTCCGGGATGGAAACGAACACCCAGGGGATTCCTGCCCTTCAAGTACTTCTCGACGAAGTCTTCATTCACCATGGCGACTTTTCGGGTGGAGGTCAGGTCCTTGACGTCGACGTCACGCCCGGCCACCAGCTTCATCCCCAGCGTCTCGATGTAACGCGGACCGCCGAAGACATACTGGGAGAACGCCGTCTGCCCCTGGGGCGGCGTATAGCCCTCCACGACGTTGACGGCCGACCAGTTGTCGCCGCTCATGGGACTGTACAGTGACACGCTCGCCGCCTTCACTCCCGGCAAACCCTGCACTCGCTGCAGCAGGCGCTCGTAGAATCCGGCGAGCTCCTCGGGCTTCATTCCGGAGAGCCGCGTCTCCATCCCGACCTCCAGCATGCTCTCCTGCTGGAATCCAAGGTCCTGCTTCTCCAGGTGCCGCAGGCTCGCCAGCAGGATCGCGGACAGCACCAGAAGCGGCAGGGACAACGCCACCTGCAGCACCACCAGCATTTTTGGCGCGCTGATCCGGCGAGCCTTCCCGGAAGCCGAGGAACCCGACTTCAGCGCCTCCGCGACATCGGCCTTCATCGCCTGAAACGCGGGCGCGATTCCCACCAGCAACGCGGCTGCGAGCGTCAGCGCGGCGGTGAAGCCGAGCACCCGCCAGTCCGGACTGACATCCACCGGGATCATCGCCGGGCCGGTGGACACCGTGGCCACCAGCAGGCTGGCCCCCCAGGCGGACAGCAGCAGTCCGAGTACGCCGCCCATGACCGCCAGCATGCCACTCTCCACGATCACCTGACGGAATACATCCATGCGCCCCGCGCCGATCGCCAGGCGGATGGACATCTCCTTCCGGCGGCCCGCGGCGCGCGCCAGCAGCACGTTCGCCACATTGGCGCACGCAATCAGCAACAGCACCCCGACCACCGAAAGCAGCAGCGGCAGAGCCTGCCCGTAGCGCAGGCGTACGTTGGACACTCCGCTCTTGCCCGGCATCAACTCGATGCGATGTGTCGCCGGATCCGGATTCACCGAAAGGCCCCCGGGAAGCACCTGGGCCGCATGTTCCCGCAGGAAGTTCTGAAAAGTGACGTTGGCGGCAGCCTGGGCCTGCTGCGTGGTGACTCCCGGCTGCAACCTGCCCACCATGTTCAGCCAGGCGTTGCTGACGTCCTCCAGCAGGTTGCGCCGCCTCATGATGTCCGGCTGCAGACGCAGCGGCAGCCAGATATCCGCCATCTGGGATTCGATGCTCTCGCCGAAGAACCCTGGCCGGGCAACCCCCGCGATCACCACGCCGACGTCATTGATGCGCACCGCCCGTCCGATCGCCGCCGGCGACCCGCCGAATGCGCGCAGCCAATAATCGTGGCTGATCACCGCCGCCGGAGGCGCGGCGGGATCGTCGTCAGCCGCTGACAGCGGCCGTCCCTGCACCATCGGCACTCCCATCACGGCGAAATAGTTCCCGGACACCAGCCGCCCCTGGGCAAGTTGCGCGGGCTGGCCTTCCTGCCGCAAGCTCAGGCGGTCGATTTGGGTCCGGAACGCGGCCACATCGCGCCACGATTTCCTGTCTTCCCGAATCATTTTCCAGAGCTTGAACGGGAAAATCGCCCAGGCGCCATTCTGCCCGCCGACCACCCCGCGGGTGCGGCCGTCGCTGAACAGGACCAGTTCAGAGGGGTTCTCTACAGGCAGCGCCGTCAGGAACAGGCCGTTAATCAGCGTGAAAATGGTGGTATTGGCGCCGATCCCGATAGCCAGCGAGAGCACGACAACGGCGATCACGCCGGGGCTTTTGCGGAACGTGCGCCAGGCAAAGCGAGCTTCGGTCATGCGGCTCGACCAGCACGTCGAGAACCATGTCTAAGTCATTGTAAGTAATTAACTTGGGCGAACAGGCTCGCTTCGCCCGCGCGAAATGGCGTCCCAATAGCGGACACTTGGGGTGACCCGCCCCGAATTACTTCTCCAGCAGGAAATTACCCACAAACATGGCATCGATGCCCGAAGAATAGAAGCTGCGAACCGCGTCGCGCGGCGTGCAGACCAGCGGATCGCCGAACAGGTTGAAGCTGGTGTTGTACAGGACGGGAAGTCCGGTGGCGCGTCCCGCTTCCTCCAGCAAACGGTGGTACAGCGGATTGTCCTCGCGGTGCACGGCATGGACGCGGACCAGATCTTCGCCCAGAACCGCGCTCTCGAACGTCGCCCGATGCTCCGGACGAACCCGCCCCACGGTGGCAAGATAGCGGGCGTTCGGACCCGCTTCAAAGTACTGCGCCACCGCCTCTGCCGGCACGGAGGCCGCGAACTTGCGGAACGGCTCGCGATGCTTGATATACACGTTCAGGTTCTCGGTGGAGTATGGATTCAAAGGCGAGGCCAGGATGCTGCGGTTGCCCAGCGCGCGCGGTCCGAATTCCATGCGCCCCTGCATCCAGGCTACGATGCTCTGCTGCGAAATCAGCTTCACCGCCTCCTGCACCGTCTCATCCATGGAATGCAGGAAGCGAAACTGCAGCTTGCAATTCTCCAGGACCTGCTTGATCGCCTCGGCCTGGAATCCGGGGCCCAGGAACAGATTTGGCGAAGCGGCGCGCTGGCTCTGATTGCGGGCGTTGTGCCAGGCGTGCAGCGCCGCGCCGAGCGCGGTTCCGGCGTTTCCCGCCGCCGGTTGCACAAACACGTTCTCGAACCGGCCGCTCTGCTCCAGCGCTTGCACCAACAGGGCGTTGAAGAACAGGCCGCCCGCGACACAGAGATTAACGCCGCTGCCGGCGATGTCCAGCACCCGGCGCTCCACGGCTTTCTGCAAACCGGCCGCGATGGCGGGCTTCATGCCCGCCGGCACCGGCGCGTCCTCGGTCAGGCCGAGCTTCCGCAGGAACAGCCCGCTGAATCCGCCGGCTCGCGGGCGGTTGCGATCGAAGAACGAGCTTTCCAGCCGCAGGTCCGGCGAAACGAGTTCCAGGAACACGCCGGTGAGTTGCCCGTCGCCCGCCGTGGACAGCCACTGAACCTTGTGTTCATCGGCGCGCGGGCGGAAGCCAAGAAGTTCGGTGACCGCGCCGTACAACCTGCCCAGCGAATCGGGGTAATACCACTCGCGCTGCATCTCCAGTCGCGACCCGGAGGCGAGCCATTTGGCGCCGCAGCGGAAGTCCCCCGCGCGGTCCAGCGTCAGCACCGTGGCCTGGTCGAACGGTGAAGCGTAATACGCCGACGCCGCATGCGCCGCCTGATGCTCCACCACGACAACCTCGGCGTTGGGAAACATGGAGCGGAGCGCGATGTAGACCTGGGGCTCCTGGTTCGCCGAAAACGGCCGCACCAGCGCGACGCAATCCACCTGATCGCGGGTGAAGCCCGCCAGCGCGAGGCACTCCGCGATGGCGGCTTCGGGAATCGCGCCGTCTCCGCCGCGGCGCGTCAGCTTGCTTTCCTCAACGGCCGCGACGATGCGGCCATCGCGCAATGCGGCGCACGCGGCATCGCCGAGCAGCCCGCCTAATCCAAGAATCAGCACAGGTTCGATCCCATCACTTCGTTTTCGCTTCAATCTTCGCCCACGTATCGCGCAGACCGACCGTCCGATTCAAAACCGGATGTCCGGGCGTGCTGTCGCGATCCACTGCGAAGTAGCCCAGACGCTCCAACTGATAGCGCGAGCCCGGCGGCGCGGATGCCAACGCCGGCTCCAGCTTGCAGCCCTTCAGGATCTCCAGCGAACTTGGATTCAGGTTCGCGGTGAAGTCCTGGCCTTCCGGAACATCGTTCGGATTTTCGGTTCGAAACAGCGTTTCATACAGCCGGACCTCAGCGTCGACGGCGTGACGGGCCGAGACCCAGTGGATGGTCGACTTCACCTTACGTCCGTCGGGCGCGTTGCCGCCTCGCGTTGCCGGATCGTATGTGCAGCGCAGTTCCACCACGTTCCCCTGCTCGTCCTTAATCACGCCGGTGCAGGTGATGAAGTAACCGTACCGCAGCCGGACTTCGCGCCCGGGCGACAGCCGGTAATACTGCTTTGGCGGATCTTCGCGGAAGTCGTCCTGTTCGATGTACAGCTCGCGGGAGAAAGGAAGCTGCCGCGTGCCGGCGCTCGCGTCCTCGGGATTGTTCACCGCCTCCATCTGCTCCACCTGACCTTCCGGGTAGTTCTCGATCACCACCTTCAGCGGCCGCAGCACGCCCATCACGCGCAAGGCGCGCCGGTTCAAATCGTCCCGAACGAAATACTCCAGCAGCGCCATCTCGGTGACGCCGTTCGTCTTCGACACTCCAATCCGCGAGCAGAAGGTGCGGATCGCCTCCGGCGTGTAACCGCGGCGGCGCATTCCGGACAGGGTCGGCATGCGCGGATCGTCCCAGCCGGAAACGAACCCATCCTGCACCAGCTTCAGCAGTTTGCGTTTGCTGAGGACGGTGAAATTCAGGTTCAAGCGGTCGAACTCGATCTGCTGCGGACGGTAAATTCCGAGGTTCGTGACGTACCAGTCGTATAGCGGCCGGTGATCCTCGAACTCGAGGGTGCAGATGGAATGCGTGATGCCTTCCATCGAATCCGATTGCCCATGGGCGAAATCGTAGGTGGGATAGATGCACCACTCCGAGCCGGTGCGATGGTGGGGCTGATTCATGATCCGGTACATCACCGGGTCCCGCAGGTTCAGGTTGGGCGACGCCATGTCGATGCGGGCTCGCAGCGTGCGAGAGCCATCCGGAAATTTACCGGCCTTCATGCGCGCGAAAAGATCCAGGTTCTCCTCAACGGAGCGGGTGCGGTACGGACTCTCCTGGCCGGGTTCGATAAGCGTGCCGCGTTGCCTGCGGACCTCCTCGGCGCTCAGGTCACACACGTAGGCCTTGCCTTTGCGAATCAGATCGACAGCCCACTCATAGAGCTGGCCGAAGTAATCGGAGGCATAGAAGATCCGGTCCTCGAAGTCGCCCCCCAGCCAGCGGACATCCTCGATGATCGAATCCACAAACTCCACTTCTTCCTTGGTGGGATTGGTATCGTCAAAGCGCAGGTTGCACTTGCCCCCGAACTCCGCCGCCAGGCCGAAGTTCAGCCAGATGGACTTCGCATGCCCGATATGCAGGTAGCCGTTCGGTTCCGGAGGGAATCGGGTGTGAACGCGACCCTGATACTTGCCGGTCTTCAGGTCCTCGATGATGATGTCGCGGATAAAGTTTGAGGGCGCGGGTGCGGACCCGGCGGCGACTTCTTCTTTCAGTTCAGCCATCGTATTTCCTTGTAAAGTTACTGCAGCTTGCGGATCGCTTCCTCGATCCGCCGCAGGCAGACATCCCGTCCGAGCACGGCCAGCGTCTCAAACAACGGCGGCGCCACCTTGCGCCCGCACGCGGCGACGCGAACCGGCTGGAACATCTGCCCGGTCTTGATCTTCATTTCCTCGGCGGCGCTCCGCAGGGCAGACTCCAGGCCGTCGTGCGTGAACTCGGCCGCCGCCAGCACCTGGTGCGCCTTTTCCAGAACGCGCCGGGCCAGTTCGGCATCGCCCTTTTGCGGGATCAGCTCCGCGGTGTCGTAGGGCGGCAGCTTGTCCAGGAAGAAGAAATCCGCCACCCCCTGCACGTCGCGCAACAGCTTGATGCGCTCCCGCACCAGGGGCGTCACCCGGGTTACCTGCTCCGCATCGGCGTACAGCCCCGCCGAGGTCAGGAACGGATGCAGGGCCGCCGCCAGCTCCGGCACTGGAAGCATCCGGATGTGCTCGGCGTTCAACCACACCGCTTTCGCGTCGAATGGATCTTCCTCGCTGAAATTGACTACGGCATTGGACCGGTTCACGCCCGAGAGGGTAAACGCGTCCCGCAGCTCCGGGATCGACATCACTTCGCGATCGTTCTTCGGCGACCATCCCAACAGGCACAGGAAATTGATGTAAGCCTGCGGCAGGAACCCGGCATCGCGGTAGGTCAGGACGCTGACCACCGGCCCGTGCTTGCGCTTGGAGAGCTTCGCTCCGTCCGGCGCGACCAGCAGCGGCAGGTGCGCGAAGCGCGGCGCCTCAACGCCGGCGGCCTCGAAAATCAGCACGTGCTTGTACGTATTCGAAAGGTGATCCTGCCCGCGGATAATGTCGGTGATCCGCAAGTCGATATCGTCGGCGCAGGACGCCATGTGGTACGTCGGAGCGCCATTGGACCGCAGCAGCGCGAAATCCTCAATATCGGCGGCCAGCTTGGACTGTTCGCCGTAGACCGCGTCCTGGAACGTCACCGTGCGATCGCTATCGCGGGGAACGCGGAAGCGCAGCACGAACGGCTCGCCCGCCGCTGCCCGGCGATCGCTCTCCTCGGCGGAAAGCTCGCGCATGCCGGGGTTGAACAGCCACGGACCTTCACGAGTCTTGTCCTTGTCTTCCAGGTCCGCCGAGGCGGGCGTGAAATCGCGATACGCCATGCCGCGATCGAAAATCTGCCGCGCGATGCGCGCATGCAGTTCGCCCCGGTCGCTCTGCCGGTAAAACTCGTCCCATTCCAAGCCGAGCCACTTCAGGCCTTCATAAATCGAGTTCAGCGACTCCTCGGTATTGCGTTCGATGTCCGTATCGTCGATGCGAAGGATCATCGTCCCGCCTTGGTGGCGGGCGAATAACCAATTGAAAATGAAGGTTCTCGCGCTGCCGATGTGCAAATAGCCCGTCGGCGAGGGGGCGAATCGGACTCTGTGCATGGGGACTAATTTCAGGATACCAGCCGGATGCGCCGATTCGCTCCGGTACGCAGCCCGAAGCTATTTGCGGTCGTACACCAGCACGTTGTTCTTTTCCGGCGTGCCCGCCAGGCGCGTGAAGTAAGTCAGCGTGCGGCCGTCGGCGGAGACCTCGCGCCGCTCCACCCCGAAGAGTTTCCCCTTGACGAAGAAGGTGTCCTCGAGGACACGATCACTAATGCGGCGGCTGATCACGCGCTCCCAACCCTGCGGCTCTTGCGGGGTGTGTTCGCGGCCGTCGTAGGTGGTCTGAAACTGCCACTGCGAGACTTTTCCGTCGGGGCCTCGTCCGTGCCCGGTGACGCGATAGGCATCCGTGCCGGTCGACTCCCAGCGGATCGTTTGCTCCTTCAGGGCCGGAGTCTCCCACTTCGACTTGTCGAGATTCAGTACCCATTCGCCCAGGAACGGGTCCGCCGCGAGCACCGGCAGCGCGAGCGCGAACAACACAAGCAGCTTCATATAACCAGACTATTCACGGCGGCGGCGCCGTCAAGCTCTCCCGCCACAAACCGATAAGAAATTGCGAACGCCCCCGGCCAGGGATCGGGTTACACTACTGGAAAGCCGCCACAGAGAGGATCGAACCATCTTTCAGCTTGCCGTTCTTGCGAGTTCGAGCTCCGGAAACTCCGTTTACGTTTCGACGGAGAAGACCAGCCTGCTTATCGATGCGGGCCTCTCCCGCAAGGAAACGCTGGCCAGAATGGCGAAGATTGGCGCCGATCCGGAAAAGCTCTCGGCCATCCTGATCACTCACGAGCACTCGGATCATGTCTGCGGATTGCTGCCCGTCGCGCGCGCCGGCGGTAAGAAGAAGATTCCGGTGTACATGACTCACCTGACCGCTCCCGCCATCGATTGGGGCGGTTGGGAGCCCGCGCTGGAGCGCTTCCAGGCCGGTTCGCGATTCGTCATCGGCGATATCGAAGTAGACAGTTTCACGGTCCCTCATGACGCCGTGGACCCGGTGGGGTTTGTGCTGCGATCGCAGGGGTTGGAATACGGCGTGGTCACCGATCTCGGCTACCTGCCGGATTCCGTCAAGGTCCACATCAACCGCTGCGACCTGCTGCTGCTGGAAGCCAATCACGAATTGGAGATGCTGAAAGTGGGCCCTTACCCCTGGGCCGTGAAGCAGAGGGTGATGAGCCGCAAGGGCCACCTGTCGAACGAAGCTGCCTGCTCCTTCGTGCGGCACGAGCTCGGTTCGCGAACCTCAACGCTGATCCTGGGGCATCTGTCCGAAAACAACAACCACCCCGCCATCGTTCACCAGGCGGCTCGCGCCGCGCTCGCCGGACGGGAGCTGTTCACCAGATTGCACATCGCGGACCCGCATTCGCCCAGCGAAGTCTTTTGCTACTGACAGCGCGGTGCTAGCCTGAAAGCAGATGTCGCGCAGCGCGTTTGCCCGTTTCTCCTGGCTTTTCCTTGCTTACCTGATCGCCGTGATCCTGTTCGGAGCCTGGGTCCGCATCTCCGGTTCGGGCGACGGCTGCGGCGAGCACTGGCCGCTGTGCCAGGGAAGCGTGATTCCTGAAGCTTCGCAGTCGAAAACGGCCATCGAGTTCACACATCGCATCACCAGCGGGTTGTGCGGCATCTTCGGGTTGGTCCTGGTCTTCTGGTCCCGCAAGCTGGGCGATCGCCTACTGTTCCGGGCATCACTGGCGGTGCTGGGCTTCCTGATTGTGGAAAGCCTGATCGGCGCGGTGCTGGTGAAACAGGCGCTGGTGGCACAGAACACCTCCACGGCAAGGGCGGTAGTGATCGCGCTGCACCTGGCGAATACGCTGCTGCTGACGGCGAGCGCGGCGACGGTCGCATGGCGGGCATGCTGTCAGGGCGCGGCAGGACCTTTGTGGAACCGCGGCAGTGCGCTGCTCACGGCGGCTTTGATTCTCCTTCTAATCACCAACATGACCGGCGCAGTCACGGCTCTGGGCGATACCCTGTTCCCGCGGCAGCCCGCCCTGGACTCCTCGCTGTGGGCCGATTTGCGCGCTGACATCACGGCAGGCGAGCATTTCCTGGTGCGCCTCCGGATTGTGCACCCGCTGGTCGCGGTGCTAGCGGCGATGGTCGCCTTCGCGGCTGCGGCTCCCGGGATCCGCAGCCCCGGGTCTTCGGCCGAGCGGATGGTGTCTGCGACGGCGATGTCCGCCACGCTCGGACAGGTGGTCTTGGGTCTGGTGAACGTCGCGCTCGGAGCCCCAGGTTGGATGCAGATCCTGCACCTGCTGATGGCCCAGGTCGTGTGGCTTTCGGTGTGGCTGTTGCGGATGGTTTCGGCGGGCGCATCCAAACCGGCCGTCCGGGCCGCCCTCCATGCCGTTTGAGGACTTCCTTACCGCGTTCTGACGACTTCGCGGCGGCACGGGCGTAGCCTGGAAACATGTCGAAGCTGCGCTATTCCGACGTCACCCTCCCCGGCGGTCTCCGCCTGCGTGTGGCCGAATCCGGCCCGCGGGACGGCTATCCCGTGTTGATGCTTCACGGCATCACGGATTCCTCCTTCTCCTTCAGCCGTATCGTTGATTTGCTGCCCCCGGATTGGCATCTGATCATGCCCGATCAGCGCGGGCACGGCGAGTCTGATCGGCCCGCGTCTGGCTACACAATCGAGCACTATGCCTCCGACGCCATCGCCCTGCTGAAGGAAATCGGCGCGAGCTCGGCAATGGTGGTCGGGCACTCGCTGGGCAGCGCCGTCGCACAGCGCGTGGCCGCCCGGCACTCCGGCCGTGTCCACCGGCTGGTGCTGATCGGAGCCGCCCGAACTTTTGACATGCCCGAAGTAAGCGGACTGCAGTGTGAGGTTGCGCAACTGGAGAGCGGCCCCGACGAGGAGTTCATCCGCGCCTTCCAATCGAGCACGCTCCACGCCGCCGTTCCAGAGGATTTCTTTGAGCAGGTGGTCGCAGAAAGCAGGAAACTGCCGCTCCGCGTGTGGAAATCCGCTTTCGCCGCCCTCACAGACAGCGGCGACACGGATCCGGATCAGATCCGCTGCCCCTCTCTGATCATCTACGGCGAGCACGACGCCATCTTCCCCGTCGCGCACCAGCATTTGCTGCACGAGGGGATCGCGCTGTCGCGGCTCGAGATCCTGAAGGACACCGGTCACAGCCCGCACTGGGAGCATCCCGAGACGGTGGCGCGGCTGCTGGTGGAGGCCAAAGAGATGACTGCCGAGAGCCTCAGGAAGACTGCGGCTCGTACTTAGTCAGCTCCAGTTGGTCGCCGACTTGAGTGGAAGTCGCCTGTATGGTGCCGGCGGGTAGTTCTACTACGGAACGAGCCCAGATGCTGAATGCGAATCGCCGCCGGCCCATGTGGGGAACCGTTTTCACCACGCGATACTTCTTGTCCAGGAAGACAACATCAATTGGGAACTTCATGGCGAAGGTGTGGACGCCTTCGCAGGGCACGATCCACAATCCTTCTCCGGGTTCCAGCCCGGTCCGCTTCAGCAGTCCTTCCCGTCGCTTGGCGCTGGTGCCGGCGATGTCGGCGCGGTCGGCGAGAATCTGATCCCGATCGGCGTTGCGGACGCGGAGTTTCATGTCGCGCCTCTATTGTCCTACACGCGCTGGTCATCCGCCGAGAAGGCCGGGCAACTCCTCCGGTTTGCGCCGCAGCCCGATATAGAAGGGCCCGAACAGCGCGTACATTGCGCTAACCTCGTCGAACCGCATCTCGTAGATCAGCTTCTTGAACACCACCGGATCCTCGGCGAAGAGATCCACACCCCACTCCCAGTCGTCCCAGCCAATAGAACCCGAAATGATCTGGCGGACCTCGCCGGCGTAGCGGCGGCCGACCAGTCCATGCTCATGCATCTGGCGGGCGCGCTCCGCCATCGGTAGGCGATACCAGTTCGCGGTTTCGCCACGCCGCCGGTCCATCGGATAGAAGCACGCATACTTGTGCTCCGGCACTTCCGGAAACAGCCGCGGCTGCATCGCCTTGCGCTGCCGTTCCAGGGTCTCGGCGACACCCTCGTTCCATTCCGGCGTATGCGGCGCAAGACCCCGCGCGGCCAGCGCTTCATAGGTCTTCTGGCTGGATTCGTACAGTCCCAGCTCGACCACCGACACGTACGACGTGGTGACCTCAAAGTAGTCCCACACGCCCAGCCGGGCGAGGCGGAACTCGAGCCCGTTCAGATCTTCCAGGCTGGGGCGGAAGTGAATCAGCATCAGGTCCGCCTTGTGGCCCAGCATGCTGAACAACGCACTCTGCCGGCCGGTTTCGAGCGAGCCGAACGCCGATACCGCTTCCTGGATCAAACGCTTCTGCGAGTGCGCGTCCAGCGACTTCCATGCTTGCCAGCGGATCCGCAGCATCTGGTGCAGGACGCTGGCGCCCTCCAGGGTCAAGGGGACCTCCGGCAAGGCAAGGGCGGAACTCTCAGTGGGAACGCCGGTGGTGGACATCGATTTTATTCTGTCACGTGAGATCGCCGGCCGGAACTGGTTTGCGAAACAAAAACTTGCGTTCGCCCCGGACGGGCAGCCCGGGGGTCGCCTGCTAGTTTCGGCGCATGAAGACAGAAATTCTGGTGATTCTCCCCGCGGATCGCGGCTGCCTGGGCCGGCTGCTGGTGGAGCGCGAAGGCAGGACCGTGTTCGGTCCGGCGCCGTGCTTCGGACGATCCGACGATCGCATGGCGCGCGCGCGGGGGAATGCGAATCGCGATCCGCTGAAGCCCTTTGGCGATACGCCTCTTGGCGTGTACCGGTGTCACTTGGGCGCGGCAGCGGCGACGCCGGCGTTGGTCCGGAGTTATGGCCCGCACGGCTGGGTCGCGTTGGATCCGGTGTCGGGCCCGGCGTTGCAGGCCAAGAAGAACGGCCGTTTCGGGCTGTTGATCCACGGCGGGGATCGGAATGCGGCGGGGAAGCTGCGGCCGACGTACGGGTGTGTGCGGTTGTCAAACCGGGACATGGGGGGCCTGATGAGCAGGCTGCGGGAAGCGGGGGGCAACCGGGTAAGCTGCCGGGTGGAGGAGGGGTAAAAAGCGAAACGCCCCGGGATTAGCGGGGCGTTCGGTATTTTGGATTGGGCGACGTCCTACTCTCCCACACAGAGATCCGTGCAGTACCATCGGGGCTGAGGAGCTTAACTTCCGTGTTCGGGATGGGAACGGGTGGGACCTCCTCGCTAGGGTCACCCAAAAGGGTTTTGAATTTGAATACTGACGGGCCACTGAGAGTCGCAAGCAACGAGAGCATCGGTGCTTACAGTAAATTTTATGGTCAAGCCGAACGGGCTATTAGTAACGGTCAGCTACGCTTTCAATATATGCTGTACACATCCGTCCTATCAACGTGGTCGTCTACCACGGCCCTTCTTAGCTTTCGCTTGGGAGATCTCATCTTGAGGAAGGTTTCGCGCTTATATGCTTTCAGCGCTTATCCTGACCGAACTTCGCTACCCAGCTATGCCACTGGAGTGACAACTGGAACACAAGAGGTTCGTTCATCCGGGTCCTCTCGTACTACGGACAAGCCCTCTCAAATCTCCTGCGCCCACCACAGATAGGGACCGAACTGTCTCGCGACGTTCTGAACCCAGTTCACGTACCGCTTTAATAGGCGAACAGCCTAACCCTTGGGAGCTTCTACACCCCCAGGATGCGATGAACCGACATCGAGGTGCCAAACCGGAGCGTCGATGTGAACTCTTGACTCCGATCAGCCTGTTATCCCCGGCGTACCTTTTATCCGTTGAGCGATGGCCCTTCCATA
>CAYOQB010000075.1:0-24270 GCA_964406035.1 uncultured Solibacteraceae bacterium
AATATGATCTTCCACTCCGTCAGCTTCCACAGCGTGTCCACAGTGGGCGGATGGATCGCGTCCAGCAGCGTGTTCGGGACGTCCACGTTGTTGATCGGCAGCCCCAGCCAGAGATCCACCACGGTGGCCACCACCACCGCCACCAGCGGCGCCGGAACCAGCTTCAACGCCACGGGCTTGAAGTGCGTCCACAGCACCAGGATGATGATCGTGAGAATGCCGATGAACGCCGCCAGGTGATGGTTGCTCCCGTCCATCGGCAACAAGCCTTTGTAGACCGCCTCCGGAATGGAAATCAGGTTCTGCAGGCCGGTGGAGCGCGGTTTATCATCCACCATCACGTGGAACTGGCTGGCGAAGATCAGCACGCCGATGCCGGCCAGCATGCCGAACACCACCGCCGGCGTGATCGCGCGGAACACCTGCCCCAGCTTCAGCAGGCCCGCCGCCAACTGGATCAGCCCCGCACCGATCAGGATGATGCCCAGGGTGGCGATCCCCTGTTCCTGCACCAGTTCGTAAACAATCACCGCCAGCCCGGCCGCGGGACCCGAGATCTGCAGCGGCGATCCGGAGAACATTCCGACAATCAGCCCGCCGATCACCCCCGATATAACGCCCATCGCCGGCGGGACTCCGGACGCGATCGCCACCCCCATGCACAGCGGCAGAGCGACCAGGAACACGACTATAGAGGCGAGAAACTCCCGCAGAAGCTCACGCCGGCCCATCATCATAGAGCGAGCGTCTCCCCGGGCTGCCAGGCTCCCACCAATTGTTCCCTGCTGCCCGAAACGGGCTCAAATGCTTTTTTGCTCTCGTTCAGGACGTAGACCTCACCCGTTTCGATCTCGTAAAACCATCCATGCAGCGACAGCTCGCCCTTCGCCAGCTTCACGGCAACAGACGGATGAGTCCGCAGGTTGGTGAGTTGCGTAACCACGTTTTGCTCCGTCAACGCCCGCAGCAGTTGATCTTCCGGCGGCAGCGGCTCCACTTCCAGAACCGTGCGGCGCGCTGCTTCCGCGTGATGCAGCCAGCCGAGCACGCTCGGCAGTTTTGCCAGCCGTTCGGAGTGCAGCAGCGCCCGCATCGCACCACAATCCGAGTGCCCGCAGATGATCACATGCTTCACCCCGAGAACGCTCACGGAATACTCGATGGTCGCCGAAACACCGCCATAAGCCGCACCGTACGGCGGCACAATGTTGCCGACATCGCGACACTGAAACAGCTCTCCCGGCTTGCATTGCGTGATGAGGTTGGGCATCACCCGCGAATCCGCGCATGTGAGGAACAATGCACGCGGATTCTGCTCCAGCGCCAGCTTCTGAAATACGTCTCGCTGCTCCGGAAAGACCTCGCGCTGAAACCGCGCTACCCCCGCCAGTATCTTGTCCATCTCCAGCCTCCTAGCCGATCCCGATTACATTATCTTAATACAGCCCTAATGTACATGAAGAATCGTTCAGAGTCTAGCGGATCGACAGAGGTCGCTTGGCGAGAGCGGATGGGATATCGCCTATTTGCCGTCAACTGTCAGGCAAATCAACACGTTACCACCGATGCCCTGCCATTGGGCGGAGCCCGAATTCAGGTACACCCGGCCTCCGGCCACCGTGGCCGCCCCGTAGTCGATGGACCCGCCTTTGCCGGGAACGGCGTTCACCGTCGGGAACTCGCGCTTGGTGTCCAGATCCCAAACGATCTTGCCCGATTTGGTGTCGTACGCGCGGAAGTGCCCGTCGATGGAACCGGAAAATACAATGCCGGGAATCACCGTAACCGCCGCCGATTGCGCTCCGGTGCAGCCCGGTTGCCGCGGGTCCTTGCAGTCGAGCTCAGGCGCGTCCGTGCGCCATAAAAGCTCGCCGGTCAGCGCATTCAGAGCCGAGATCCCGCCCGGCTTTTTGCCGTCGCTGTAGCGGAACAGGTCGGAAACGGCGGCGTATACCGCAGTGTTGTCCGAGGCATGGCCCCACTCGACGCCGCCCAGCGCGCCGCCCTGACCCACCTTGGTCGACCACATCGTCTTCCCGCGGTTATCTGGATCCAAGCCGTAGACCATCGCCGACTTCTGGGCCGCCACCACGACATCCTTGCCGCTACCCGTCCGCACTAATACCGGCGACGTGCCGAAATCGAAATCGGGACCGCGATTCTCGGGGCAGTTGTTCAGGCCGGGCTTGCCGCAGGCCATGGTGAAGTTGTCGTTTGGAGTCGCCTGGTTGGCCCACTTCATCGAACCTGTTTCCAGGTCGAAGGCGATCACCGCGTTGGCGTAAGGCGTCGAGACTTCGGTATACGAGTTGCCGGTGGCGACGTAAATCAGCTTGCGCTTTGCGTCGATGGTCGGCGAGGACCAGATAGCCGCTCCCGCCGGGCCATGCATCTGAGTGCCGGCAGTGTTCTTGCGATACGGCTTCGGCGGATCCGGAATGGCGTAAGCCTTCCAAATCTGCTTGCCGGTGGCAGCATCCAGCGCGACCACATTCCCCCGGAACGTGCAGCATTCGTAGCTCGGGGCCATGGCCGCGGGCTCTTCCAGCGAGGAGACCGGCACGTACAGCCGTCCTTCATGGAACGTCGGAGCTCCCGTAATTCGCGAAACCGGATGGTCGTCCACATTGACGTTCCAGATCTCCTTGCCGGTCTGTACATCGACCGCATAGGCATTCGATTGGGTATCGCCGAAGAACACCGTCCAGCGATTCCCAATGCGCCCCACGCTCAACGCGTGCCGCACGGAAGTGGCTGCGGTAAATTTCCAGTACGTGCATCCGCTCTCGGCGTCCAGAGCGTACACATCTCCGGTGTAGCTTGCGGCAAATACCCGCCCGCCCATTACTGTCGGCTGAGACGTCAGCGTCACGACGCCCGGAAATCCGAAGGCCCACTTCACCTTCAGCCTCGGAACCGCGGCGGCGTCAAACCCCGGCTTGGGCTGGTAGTGCAGGTTGGAGGGCTCGCGTCCCCACCCATTCCAGTCGTCCGGCGAAGGACGGAAGGGCTTCACTGCCGTGCATCGCCCCGCCGATTCGCCCCCGGTGACTGTGACCGCGAAGTCCCTGCCGGCGACGTATCGCGCGATTGCGCGAATCTGCGGATCCGTGAGTCCCGCCGACTGCGGCACCATCGCGCCCTGGCTCATCACCCGCCATAGTTGTTCGGGAGGGCTCTGGCGCAGTTGCTCGAACCCCGGCATGCGCGGTTGTTGCGGTCCGTTGTGGCATCCGGCGCACCGCTCTTTGTAAAGCGCCTCGCCGTCAGGCGGAGCGGCAAGTGCCGGGACGCAGAGAGCAAGCAGGAAGAGGGACCGCATTCTGGAGGATCAATTTATCACAGCGGCGGCTACTTGCCGTCCACCGTGAAGCACAGCAGCACGTTGCCGCCCGCCCCTGCCCACATCGCCGATCCCGAGTTCGCGTACAGCCGGCCATTCGCAACTGCCGGACCGCCGTAATCGATCGATCCACCTTTGCCGGGTACGCCATTCACGGTCTGATACTCCTGCACTGTGTTGAAGTCCCACACAATTTTGCCGGTCCGGGTATCGTAGCCGCGCAGATGCCCGTCCACCGAACCGGAGAATACGACTCCGGGAATCACGGTGACCGCGGCCGACTGGGCGCCGTTGCATCCCCGCGACCCCGGCTTGCAATCTAGCGGGGGCGCGGGCACGTTCCACACCTTCTCGCCCGTCTCGATGTTCAGCGCGGTGATGCCCGGCTGTCCTTCCTTCTGGAACAGGTCCGAAGCCGCCGCGTAGGCTTGCGTCTCATCCACGGCGTGACCCCATTCCACGCCGCCGAGCGCGCCGCCCTTGGAAACCTGCGTCTGCCATAGCACCTTGCCCCGTTGGTCGGGATCGAGACCGTAAACCACTCCCGATTTCTGCGCCACCACGATGACATCCTTCCCGTTCTTCAGCCGCCGCAGGATCGGCGAGGTGCCGAAATCGTAATCGGGACCCATCTGCTCGGGACAGTTGTTGTCGCCAGGCTTGCGGCAGCCCATGATGAAGTTGTCTTTCGGCGTCACCTGCACGGCCCACTTCATCGACCCCGACTCGAGGTCATACGCGATCACCGCGTCGCTGTACTTGGTGTCGATCGAGGTGTAGGAGTTCCCGGTGGAGGCATAGATCAGCTTGCGCTTCACGTCGACGGTAGGCCCGCTCCAGATTGCGGCGCCCGCCGGACCATAAAGCTGCGCACCCGCGGTGGAGGTCTTGTACGCGGTGGGAGGATCGGGAATCGAGTAGCTCTTCCACAGCACTTTCCCGGTCTTCACATCCACGCTCGAAACGGAGCCCCGGAATTTGCAGCATTCGTACTTGGGATTCTGCGCCGCGGCCTCCTCAACGCTCGACATGGGAACGTAAATGCGGCCTTCGTGGTACACGGGAGATCCGGTCACCCGCGCGACCGGATGATCGTCGAGCTTGACGGTCCAGAGCTGTTTCCCGTCCAGCGCGTTCACCGCATGCAGGCTGCCGCGCATGTCGCCGAAGATCGCCAGGTGATCCGCGCCGCTGCGGATAACATTCACCGCGCTGCGGACCGCCCCGCCCGCGTCGTATTGCCAGTACATGCATCCGGAAGCAGCGTCAAGCGAATAGACCTTGCCGTTCAGGCTTCCGAAGAAGAGGCGTCCGCCCACGACCACGGGCTGCGCCGGCATCACTGTGGCGCCGGGGATGGCGAACGCCCACTTCACCTTCAGCTTCGGAACATCTTCCGCCTTGATGCCAGGCTTGGCCTGATAGCGCGATCCGGCGATGTCGCCCGCCCAGCCGTTCCAATCCGTGGCTGCGATCGCGAACTTGGGTCCAGGTGCGGTGCACATTCCCGCCGCGGGCGCCGCCGGGACGCTCCCGAAGTCCTTGGCGGCAACGAAGCGCGCGATCGAGCGCATCTCTTCGTCCGACAGACCCGCGGACTGCGGCCGCATCGCCCCTTTGGACATGGTTTCCAGAAGATTCTCGGGCGTGCGCGCGCGCATGTCGTCGAAGGTCGGCATGCGGTCCTGTTTGGGCCCGTTGTGACACGCCGCGCATCGTTGCTTGTAGAGAGCCTCGCCGTCAGGCGGCGCGGCAAGCAAGGCCGTGCAAAGGAACGTAAAGACGAAGAAATGCTTCATGGCGGGTAAACTTACGGTAGCATACGCCGCCTGATTTTCACCCTCGACCCAGGCTGGTTGGCGCGACGTTGATTAGCCCCGGATGGTGTACACGTACAGCGTGTCCTGCTCCCGCAAGAACAGCTTACCGTCGTGAATCACCGGGTGCGACCAGCTCGGCTTGCGCACGTTCGGGATGTCGAAGATGCCTTTTTCGCGATATCCCTCGGGCGTGGCCTCGATCAGCATCATCTTGCCGTTCTGGTAGCGGAAGTACAGGTGTCCATCGGCGTAGAGAACCGCGGCCGACCCGCGCCCCTCGTTGCGCTGATTGCCGCCCCAGCGAATCTTCCCGGTGAGAAACTCGACACAGATCGGAAGCCCGTTATTGTGGCCCTGCCCTGCATACAGGAAGTCGCCCACCAGCACGATGCCGCCGTGGTGATTCTGAAACTGATTCGCGCCCAGCCAATACTGCTCGCGAGCCTGCACTCCGGTTGCGGTCTTCTCCAGCTTCAGCAGCGCGGATCCGGTGCCGTAGCCGGTGGATGTGAACACGTAGTCGCCGCGCACGATCGGAGTGGGGATGTTGGCGACATCGTTGGCGATCCGGTTGTACGTCCACATCAGCTTGCCGTCGTCGGCCCGGACGCTGACCAGGCCGCGCCCCGTAAGCTGAACATACTGCTTGACTCCGGCGCCGTTCGAGATGACCACGGACGAGTACGCCGCCCCGTCCTTACCCTGCGGTCCGGCGGAGGGAACCGCCGCCCGCCAGACTTCCTTTCCTGTCATCTTGTCCAACGCCGCCAGCATGGCTTGCGAGCTTCCCGGCGTCACAATCACCCGGCCGCCGTCGATCAACGGCGACTCCGAGAATTTCCAGATCGACATCATCTGCCCGCTGAAGTCGCGAGGCAGGCTCTTGCGCCAGCGCTCCTTGCCCGTGGCCGCTTCGAGACAGAGAAGATCGCCTTCCGTTCCAACAACATACACGCGATCGCCGTCCACGGCAGGCGTGCCCCGCGGGCCACCGTACTCGTCATCCCAGACCGGGCCGACTTTGGTAGCCCAGACCTGTTTGCCGTCGGCGAGGTTCAGGGCCAGGGCGTACTGCCCGTCGGAGCGGTCGCCCAGCGTATAGATCCGATTCCCGGAAATGGCGATGCTGGAGAAACCGCCGCCCATCCCGGAGGCCTTCCACGCGAGCGGCGGACCGCCCGCAGGCCATTGTTTCAAAAGGCCTTGTTCCGCGGAGACGGCATCCCGGTTGGGACCTCGCCAAGCAGGCCAATCGGCGGCAAAACAGGAAATTGCGGTGAGGAGAACCAATGCTCGCATGTGTTTAGGTTAGACGAGAGGCTGCCTTGGTTGTCCCGGTTGGTTAACGGATGCTTCCATCCCGCCACCAGCCATTAAAGTTTTCGGCCCAAAACTTTAATCGCCTGCCCGGCCATTAAACCATGCTTCAATCCTCAGAAGCTGTCGCCAGGCGGGGTCACGAGCGCCGTCAACTCGATCGCCTCGTAGACCTTGGTGGTGGACGAAGACGGTGCCCGAGCCAGGATCTTCTCTTTTTCCAACTGGTTAACCAGGTTTTTCGCGGCCGGATAACTGATTCTGAGATACGCCTGCACCTCCGGAATCGTCACGTACGGCGACCGCACCAGCAGGTCGGGAATCTTCAGCAACAAGGCCGACCGTCCGGCCTGCGCCAGGCGGTCCCGCCACGACGTCTGCAAATCCTCGATTTGGCGGACGCGCCCGGTCGCGTCTCGAGCCTGCTGGGCGACCCCGGTCAGGAAGAACTCGATCCAGGCCGTCCAATCGCCTTTCTCGCTGACGAATTGAAGCAGTTCGCAATAACGCTCGCGGTTCGCCTCCAGATAGGCGCTGAGATAGAGCAGCGGCGACGGCAGCAAACCCCAGTGGACGAGAAGCAGCGAGATCAGCAGGCGGCCGACGCGTCCGTTCCCATCCACGAAAGGATGAATCGCCTCGAACTGATAGTGAATTAAGGCGAGCTTGATCAGCGGCGGCAAGCCGCCTGGTTCGTGCAAATATTTCTCGAAGGCGTCCAGGAGACCAGCAAGGTCCGATGGCGGCGGGGGCACGAATACCGCATCTTCCAGGACTCTGCCCCCGATCCAGTTCTGAGTGGTCCGGAACGACCCCGGCATCGCGTAGTTGCCGCGGACGCCGTCCAGCAGGCGGTCATGCAGCTCGCGGATCAGCCGCAGGCTGACTGGCAGCGTAGCCAGGCGCTCCAGTCCATACTCCAGGGCCGCCGCGTAATTGTAGACCTCGCGGGCGTCGCCGGTGTTGTCATGACGCGTCGTCTCGTACGTGTAGACGTCGAGGATGCCGGCGAACGTGCCCTCGATGCGCGAGGACAGCACCGCCTCGCGGCGAATGAAGGGACGCACGATCAGCTCGGGATTCGCCAGGTTGCGGGCATAACCGGAGAGCTCGCCCAAGGCGCGGTCGGCATCCGAGAGCAGTAAGACCAGGTTCGGGGAGAACTCGACTCGCGGCGGCAGGGGATGGGGAACGAAGGCATGGTAGGGAGCGTTCGCCGGACCACCGCGGACAATGCGGCCGCTGGTGGACTTGCCGAAGCTCTCGGTGTTCATCGCCACGGAGTCTCCAGAATACAAAAAGGCCGCCGGCGAAAACCGGCGGCCCTGATGTCATCGCGATTCCCGATGTTATTCGTCCGGCGTTTCGCCTTCCTTCAATTGCTTCAGGCGCTCCTCGCGGCGCTTGGCGCGTTCGGCGGCGCGCTTCACCAGTTCCGAACCCACCAGCTCCAGCATCACCTGTTCGGCGCCGTCGCCCTTGCGCCAGCCGACGCGCACGATGCGGGTGTAGCCGCCGTTGCGCTGGCTGAAACGGGCGCCGAGCTTGTCGAACAGCTTCTGGACCGCCGCGGGAGTCTCCAGGAACGCCGCCGCCTGACGGCGGGCGTGCAATTGCTGCTCCTTGGTGCCTTCCCGCTTGGCCAGCGTGATCATCTTCTCCACCAGCGGCTTGGCGGCTTTCGCCTTGGGTTCCGTGGTGATGATGCGCTCATGCTCGATAACGCTGGTGACCAGCCCCTTTAGCAGGGCCTTGCGCGCGCCCAGGTCGCGCTTCAGTTTGTATCCGCTTCTTCCGTGCCTCATTGGGCTACCTCGCCTTCCTGCTCTTCGGGTTCGTCCTCGACCGCATCCAGGCTGACCGGCGTGCCGGCCGGACCCACCAGCCGCCCCTGCGGATCGAACTTCATCCCGAAGGTCAGACCCAGGCCCTGCAGGATCTCCTTGATTTCGTTCAACGACTTGCGCCCGAAGTTCTTGGTGCGCAGCATCTCCGCCTCAGTCTTCTGGACCAGGTCGCCGATGGTCTGGATGTTGGCGTTCTTCAGGCAGTTGTAGGAGCGAACCGAAAGTTCGAGTTCCTCCACCGAACGGTTGAGAACCTCGTTCATCTGGTTCATGGCGCGCTCGGCCGGTTCTTCCACCGTCTCCGGCAGTTCCTCGAAGTTGATGAAGATGCCCATGTGGTCCTTGAGCAGCTTCGCCGCCTGGCCGATGGCGTCGGCCGGCGAGATCGCTCCGTTGGTCCACACTTCGAGAGTGAGCTTGTCGTAATCGGTGGTCTGTCCCAGGCGGGCCGCTTCCACCGAGTAATTCACCTTGCGCACGGGCGAATGCACCGAATCAATCGGGATGTAGCCCAGCGGCAGATCCTCGTCGAAGTTGCGATCCGCGGCGACGTAGCCCCGGCCCGATTTCAGCCGCATCTCGATGGTCAGGCGGCCGCCCTCGGCCACGGTGGCGATGTGCACGTTGCGATCCAGGACTTCGACGTCGGCGTCGGTCTCGATCTGGCTGGAGAGAACCTCGCCCGGACCTTCCACTTTCAGGCGGACGGTGGTCATCTCCTCGTTGAACATCTTGAACGGAACCTGCTTCAGGTTCAGGATGATGTCGGTGGCGTCCTCCACCACGCCCGGAATCGGGCTGAACTCGTGCGCCACTCCCTCGATGCGGACCGCGGTGATCGCGGCGCCCTCGATGGAGCTGAGAAGCACGCGGCGCAGGCCGTTGCCGATGGTGGAGCCGAAGCCCCGCTCAAACGGCTGCGCGGTGAAGAGGCCGTAGCGGTCGGTGAGCGTCTCGGTGTTCGCCACCAGGCGCTTGGGTTTTTGAAAGCCTTTGAACATATGGTTTTGGTGAGCCTCCACGCCCCTCTTACTTCGAGTACAGTTCGACGATCAACTGCTCGTTCAACTGAATTTGCACCAGATCCTCGCGCTTGGGCTGCTGCAGCACGCGAGCCTTCAGGTTCTCGCGGTCCACTTCCAGCCAGTTCGGGCTCGGCGCGTGCGCCGTGGCGTCCCTGGCGGCCAGGATGGTGACGTTCTTCTTGCTCTTTTCCCGCACTTCCAGGACATCGTTGGGCTTCATCTGATACGACGGGATGTCCACCTTGTGGCCGTTCACGCTGAAGTGGCCGTGCCGGATCATCTGCCGTGCCTGCGGCCGGGAAGTCGCCAGGCCGGTGCGGTACACGACGTTATCCAGGCGGCGCTCCAGCATGTTCAGCATGTTGTCGCCGGTGACGCCCTTCATCGCGCTGGCTTTCTCAAACAGGTTGCGGAACTGCTTCTCCAGCAGGCCGTAGTAGCGGCGGGCGCGCTGCTTCTCGCGCAACTGGATGCCGTAGCCGACGATCTTGGCCTTGCGATCCTTGCCGTGCTGTCCGGGTGCGAAATTGCGCTTCTCGATCGCGCATTTTTCGGTGTGGCAGCGTTCGCCCTTCAGAAACAACTTCATGCCCTCGCGCCGGCAGAGGCGGCAGACGGGGCCGTTATATCGTGCCATGAGACCTTGTCTTCTCCTTCGAAGAGAGGTGCGGTTTACGGCGTTGCGCCTTCGTCCCGCTTGTAATGTCTGGTTGACGGCCAGCGCCGGACTCCAGAGCCCGGCGCGAAAACAAAAAACCTGTCAGACGCGCCGCTTCTTGGGCGGACGGCAGCCGTTGTGCGGAATCGGAGTGCGATCCTTGATGGAGCGGACCTCGATTCCGGCGGTGCCCAGCGCCCGGATCGCGGACTCGCGCCCGGCGCCCGGACCGCTAACGTGCACTTCCACGGAGCGGAGGCCGTATTCCTTGGCCTTGTTCGCGGCGGTGAGCGACGCCTGCTGCGCGGCGAACGGAGTTCCCTTGCGCGAGCCGCGGAAGCCGAGCGAACCCGAACTCGACCATGCGATCACATTCCCCACCTGATCCGAGATGGTGATGATGGTGTTGTTGAAGGAGGCCTGCACGTGCACCAGGCCGACGGGAATACTCTTCTTCTCGCGTTTCTTGAACGTCTTCTTCTTGCTGGACTTTGCTGCTGTTTTCTGCGCCATTTACGATCCGCCTGGACTAAGTCTTACCCGTCGCCTTCTTCTTGTTCGCCACCGTGCCGCGCCTCGGACCCTTGCGGGTGCGCGCGTTGGTGTGGGTGCGCTGTCCGCGGGCCGGAAGGTTGCGGCGATGCCGCAGTCCGCGGTAGGAGCCCATTTCGATCAGCCGCTTGATGTTGAGCGAAAGCTCCTTGCGGAGATCGCCTTCCACCGCGCCTTCGGTCTCGATCAGCATGCGGAGGCGGTTCACCTCTTCTTCCGTCAGATCGGCGACTTTCCTCGCCGGATCGACGTTGGCGCGGTGCAGCAGCGATGCCGCCCGCGTCCGCCCGATGCCGTAAATGTAAGTCAGTCCGATTTCCGCCCGCTTCCGCGGCGGCAGATCCACACCTGCGATACGCGCCATAGTTCTTCCTTTACCCTATCCCTGCCGCTGCTTGTGCTTCGGATTCGCGCAAATGATCCGCACCACGCCGTGGCGGTGGACGATCTTGCACTTGTCGCACATTTTCTTTACCGATGCCCGAACTTTCATTTCTCGCCCTCGATTCCCAGTCCGCGAAGCGTTCAGCTCCGGTTCAACAATTCAACGATCCGGCCCCGCGTGCGATCGTGCGGCGAAATTTCCACTCGCACCCGATCGCCCGGCCTTACCCGGACAAAATTCCGCTTCGCCGCGCCGGCGGCATGCGCCAGCACCTGCGATTCATTCTCCAGCTTCAGCCGGAACGTCAGGTTGGGCAGCAACTCCATCACCACCGCTTCCACTACGCTCCCGGACGTCATTACGGCCGCGTAAGCACCCACGGACCGTTGCCGGTCACGGCGACCATATGCTCGAAATGCGCCGCGAAGGATCCGTCCTTCGTCACGCCCGTCCACCGGTTCGGCATCATCTTGCTTTCCGGCTTGCCGGCGGCCACCATGGGCTCGATCGCCAGCACAATCCCTTCCTTCAGCCGCGGGTTCTCGTTCCGCCGGTCGACATAGTTGGGAACCTGAGGCTCCTCATGCAGCGACGTGCCGATCCCGTGACCCACAAACTCGCGCACGATCGAGAAGCCGTTCGACTCCACGTGCCGCTCAATGGTGCCGCACACGTCGAAAAGCCGGTTGCCCGGCTGCATTTTCTCGATCGCCAGATCCAGCGATTCCTGGGTCACCTGCAGCAGCTTGCGGACCTCGTCGGGCACCTCGCCCACCGCCACGGTCACCGCCGAATCACCAAAATAACCGTTCAACTGCACGCCGATATCGATGGAAACGATATCGCCCGACTTCAACACCCGCTTCGCGGAGGGCATTCCGTGAACGATCTCCTCATTCACCGAGGTGCACAGCACGAAGGGGTATTTCGACCCCGCCGACGGCGTCGTATAACCCTTGAAGGCGGCCTTGGCCCCGGCCTCCGCCACCATCTTCTCGGCCGCGGCTTCCAGATCCTGGGTGGTGACGCCTTCCTTCACCATGCCCTTGAGCTCGTTCAGGATGCGGTAGACGAGAAGACCCGCGGCGCGCATCTTTTCCAGCTCGCCCGGACTCTTGCGTACGATCATCGTCCCGCTCCGCTCACTCGCTCCGCCAGTCTCTGGCAGATCTGCTCCGCAATCATCTGCGGCGCGCCCGCCGAACCATCCACTTCCAGAACCCGGTATCCGGAACTCCGGAAAAACTCCAGCACCGGCGACGTCTGCCGCTCATAGGCCAGAAGCCTGCCGCGCACCACGTCTTCCCGATCGTCCTCCCGCACCATCAAATCCGCGCCGCAGTTATCGCACACCCCGTCCAGATGCGGGGGGTTCTGCGACAAGTTGTAGATAGTCTTGCAGTTCGGACACTGCCGCCGCTGGGTGAGACGATCGACAATTATATTGTAATCCACTTTCAGGAACACCACCACCGGCTCAACCTTATGCCGGATCAACAGGTTATCCACCACTTCGGCCTGCGGAACCGTCCGCGGGTACCCGTCGAGCACGAAACCTTCGGCGCAATCCTCCCGCAGGATCCGCTCCGCCACCAGGCGGTCGACCACCTCGTCGGGCACCAACTGCCCCGATTTCAACAGCGCATCCACCTGCCGGCCGAGTTCGTCGCCCAACTGCACTTTCTCGCGCAGCATGTCTCCGGTGGAGATGTGCGCCCCGTGGATACACTGGCGGATGAGTTTGGCTTGGGTTCCCTTCCCCGAGCCCGGCGGGCCGAAGAGGATCACGCAGAGTCGGCTCATCCGTACCGTTTCGTTGTTACACCGCGGAGCGCCGGCCGCGAATCCGGCCCGCCTTCGGTGTGAATCCTTCGTAGTGGCGCATGATCAACTGCGCTTCAATTTGGTTAACCGTGTCCATGGCCACGCCCACCACGATCAGCAGGGACGTGCCGCCAAAGAAGAAATTGACGCCCAGGCCGTCCAACAGCCAGCGCGGGAAGGTCGCGTCGATCCAGTTGCCCACCCCCGGCAGGCGTTGCAGCTTGATGCCCGAGATCAGAATCTGCGGCAGCAGCGACAGAATGGAGAGATACAGGCCGCCCACCACCGTGATCCGGGTCAGAATCTTGTTCATGTAGTCGGCGGTGTTCTTGCCCGGGCGGATGCCCGGAATGAACCCGCCGTACTTGCGCATGTTGTCCGCCGCTTCGGCCGGGTTGAAAATGATCGACACGTAGAAGAAGCAGAAGAAAATGATCAGCACCGTGTACAGCAGGTAGTACAACGGATGGGACCCGCCCATGGCGTCCAGCATCCCGCTCAGGATCTTGGAATTCTTCACGAATTCGACGTTGAGGAACGTCTGCGGGATCGCCAGCAGCGAACTGGCGAAGATCACCGGAATCACGCCGCCCGCGTTGACCTTCAAAGGCAGGTGCGTGGACTGTCCGCCCATCATGCGCCGCCCCACCACGCGCTTGGCGTACTGCACCGGGATGCGGCGCTCCCCGCGCTCCACCAGCACGATAAAGCCGACCACCGCGATCATCATCAGGATGATGATGATGAGCTGCAGCGGATTCCATTGCCGCGTGACCAGCACGTTGTTGTAGATTTCCACGATCGCGCCCGGCAGCCCCACCACGATGCCGGTGAAGATGATCAGCGACATTCCATTGCCGATGCCGCGTTCGGTGATCTGCTCACCCAGCCACATGATGAACGCCGTGCCCGTGGTCAGCGAGATCATGGTCATCAGGATGAAGCCGACTCCCGGGTTGATCACGAAGCCGCCGCCCGAATTCTGCAGCGTCAGCGCGATGCCCACCGATTGGAACAGCGCCAGACCGACCGTCAGATAGCGGGTCCACTGCGTGATCTTGCGGCGTCCCAGCTCGCCTTCCTTCTGGAGCTTCTCGAGGGTCGGCACCACGACGGTGAGCAACTGCAGAATGATGGACGCCGTGATGTAGGGCATGATGCCCAGGGCGAAGATGGTCAGACGCCGGAACATGCCGCCCGAAAACAGGTCCAGGAACCCGAACAGGGAGCCCTGGTTCTGCTGGAAAAACAGCTCCAGCCGGTTGGTGTCGATCCCGGGCGTGGGGATATGCCCGCCGAGCCGGTAGATGGCCAGCATTGCCAGCGTAAACAGCACGCGGTTCCGGAGGTCCGGAATCCGGAAGACGTTGGCGACGGCTTCGAAGAACTTGTTCATGAAATCAGCCCTCTTGACAACCCGCGGGAGCCCGCTTCAAACGCCGCTCAGGCCTTCGCTTCCGGGCGGGCGGGGATCACTTCCACTGTACCGCCGGCCTTCCGGATTTTCTCCTCGGCCGACTTGGAGAACTGGTGCGCCTTTACGTGAATGGCGCGCGTCAGCTCACCAGAGCCCAGAATCTTCAGCCCGTCCATCATGTTCTTGATCAGTCCCGAAGCGGTAAGCGAAGCCGGGTCGAAGGAGTCGCCCTCCAACTGGCCCAGCCGTCCCACGTTCATCACCGCGTATTCGGTCTTGAACAGCGCGTTCGAGAAGCCGCGCTTGGGCAGGCGGCGGTGGATCGGCATCTGGCCGCCCTCGAACCCTCGCTTCTGCGAGAAGCCGGAAATGGAAGCCTGGCCCTTGGCGCCGCGTCCCGAGTACTTGCCGCGCCCGGTGCCCATGCCCTGGCCGACGCGCCGTTTCGTTTTCTTCTGGCCCTTGGGAGGCCGCACATTGCTGAGATTCATCGCTTGCTCCGCGTCCGTTTACTGTTCCACCAGCGCCAGCAGGTGGGGCACCTTCTTCACCATGCCGCGGAAACCCGGCGTATCCGGCTTTTCCACCACCTGATGCATTTTCCTGAGGCCCAGAGCCTTCACGATCCGCTTATGCTTTTCGGGCGTGCAGATGGGGCTCTTCACCAGCTTGATCTTGATTGTTCCGGCCATTCTCGATACTCCTTAGGCCCGCAGGCGTCCGGCATCGACGCCGCGAAGGTCCGCGATTTCGGTCTTGTCCCGCAACTGCTCGAGCGCGTTGATGGTCGCCTTCACCACATTGTGCGGGTTGTGCGAGCCCAGTGATTTGGTGAGCACATTGGGAATGCCCACGGCCTCGATGACCGCGCGCACCGGACCGCCGGCGATCACACCGGTTCCCGCCGGGGCCGGCTTCAACAGCACCATGCCGCTGCCGAAGCGTCCGGTCACCTGGTGCTGGATGGTGGTTTCGAGCACGTGGATCTTGCGCAGGTTCTTCTTCGCGCTCTCGATCCCTTTCTTGATGGCCGCCGGGACTTCCTTGGCCTTGCCGGTTCCGAAGCCGACCACCTTGGCGCCGGGGTCGCCGATCACGATCAGGGCTGAGAAGCTCAGGTTCTTGCCGCCCTTCACCACCTTGGTGACGCGGTTGATCGAGACAACCTGCTCTTTCAGATTCAAGCCTTGCGATTCGATGCGTTTCGCGACTGTCGCCATGTTCTTTAGAACTCCAATCCCGCTTCCCGGGCGGCGTCGGCCAGAGCCTTGACGCGCCCGTGGTACAGATAACCGCCGCGATCGAACACCACTTTCGAGATGCCCTTTTCCTTGGCTCGCGAGGCCACCAGCTTGCCGATTTCCTTCGCGCCGGCGATGTTGCCGCCGCCGCTCACCGGGGCGCTCTTCTCATTCGACGAAGCCGAGACCAGCGTGCGGCCGGCGGTGTCGTCGATGACCTGCGCGTAAATGTGATTCAGGCTGCGGAACACCGCCAGCCGGGGGCGCTCCGCCGTTCCGCTGAGCTTCTGGCGGATGCGCGAATGAATGCGCCGCCGGATGATGTCTTTCGATTCTCTCGCCATTTCCTGATCGCCTCCGCGGCTTTACTTTCCGCCCGCGCCGGTCTTGCCGACCTTCTTGCGCAGCACTTCCCCGGTATACCGGATGCCTTTCTGCTTGTATGGCTCCGGCGGACGCAGCGAACGGATGTTCGCGCAAACCTGGCCCAGCACCTGCTTGTCGTATCCGGTGATCACCAGGTGGGTCTGCTTATCCACCTTCATTTCCACGCCGTCGGGAAGATAGAACTCGATGGCATGCGAATAGCCCAGCGTGAACGTCGCGATGCGGCCCTTCACGTCGGCGCGGTAGCCGATGCCCACGATGTCCATTTCCCGCGTGAATCCGGAGGACACGCCGGTGATCGCGTTGGCCGCCAGCGCGCGCGTCAGCCCGTGCAGCGCCGCGTACTGATCGCTGTCGCGCTCCACCTCGAGCGTCGAATCCTTTTGCACCAGCCGCACGCCGTTGGGGATCGGCACCGTCAGCTTGCCCTTGGGACCTTCCACCGCCAGTTCGCCGCCGATACTGATCTTCACGCCTTTCGGCAGCGGAATCGGCTTCTTTCCTACTCGTGACATAATTCCAGCCTCGTTACGCGTCTAACGCAAACCTGTCTTACCAGACCTGACAAAGAACCTCGCCGCCCACGTTTTCCCGCCGCGCGGCGGCGCCGGTCATCACGCCCCGGGGCGTGGTCAGGATGTTGATCCCCAGTCCGCCGAGCACCCGCGGCACCTCCGTGGAGCCGACGTACACGCGGCAGCCGGGCCGCGACACGCGCTCGATGTGCGAGATCACCGGAACGTTGCCGGGCGTGTACTTCAGGTAAATCCTGATGCTGCGCTTGGCGCCTTCCTCGGCCGGCTTGTAATTGGCGATATAGCCCTCGTCCTTCAGGATTCGCGCGATATCCATCTTCAGCTTCGAGGCCGGCACGTCCACCTTGGCATGGCGCGCCTGCATCGCATTGCGGATGCGCGTCAGCATGTCGGCAATCGGATCGCTCGTCATCGTTCTTCTTTCCTCGCCCTCTTGATACCCTTATCCGCCCGCACCATCTACCAACTGGCCTTGGTGACGCCCGGAATCTCTCCGGACAGCGCCAGTTGCCGGAAACAGATCCGGCACAGCCCGAACTTCCGCATGTAGCCCCGCGGGCGTCCGCAGCGGAAACAGCGGTTCCGGTGCCGGCACGCCAGCTTCGGCTTGTTGGCTTTCCTTGCTTGGAGCAGCCGTTCGTCTTTCGCGATCTTCGCAGTGGTGGCCATTGTTCTCGATTCCTATTGCCGGAAAGGCATCCCCAGGTGCTTCAGCAGCGCCAGGCCTTCCGCGTCGGTTTTCGCCGTGGTGGTGATGCAGATGTTCATGCCCTTCGCCTTCTCCACCTTGTTGTAGTCGATCTCGGGGAAAATCAACTGATCCTTCACGCCCAGCGTGTAGTTGCCCCGGCCGTCGAAGCTCTTGGAGGAGACGCCGCGGAAGTCGCGCACGCGCGGCAGGGCCACGTTCATCAGCCGGTCCAGAAACTCGTACATGCGGTCCCCGCGCAGGGTCACCGCGCAGCCGATCGGCATTCCCTCGCGCAGCTTGAACGCCGCGATGCTCTTGCGCGCCTTGGTCACCACCGGCTTCTGGCCGGCGATCGCGCTCATTTCCGACACCGCGCCGTCCATCAGCTTGGAGTTCTGCGTCGCCTCGCCCATTCCGATATTGATCGAAACCTTGTCGACCTTCGGCACGGCCATGACGTTCGTGTAGCCGAACTCCTTGGTGAGAGCCGTGACCACGTTCTTTTGATAGTGCTCTTTGAGTCGCGCTGCCATTGCCTTCCCTATCCTCGTGTTACTTCTTGTCCAGCGTTTCGCCGCCGCGCCGCGCCGTCGCGACGCGCGTCTTGCGCGCGCCTTCCATCTTCACTGCCACGCGGGTCGGCTTGCCCTCGCTGGTCACGATCATCACGTTGGAGACGTGGATCGAACTCTCGCGCTCGGCGATGCCGCCCTTGATCTGCCGCTGCGGATTCGGACGCGTGTGGCGCTTCACCATCATCACGCCCTCCACCAGCACCCGGCCCTTTTCCCGGTCCACTTCGAGCACCCGGCCCGTCTTGCCCTTGTCCCGCCCGGTGATCACCATCACCGTGTCATCCTTCTTGATCCGCGTGCGGATCAGCGTCTTGGGGGCGCTTTGATGACGCCTCGGCATCGGTTTCGCCATGTTAGATCACCTCCGGCGCCAGCGACACAATCTTCATGAAGCGCTTGTCGCGCAGCTCGCGCGCCACCGGCCCGAACACGCGCGTGCCCACCGGCTCGCCCAGCTCGTTCACCAGCACGGCCGCGTTCGAATCGAACCGGATATAAGTCCCGTCCTTGCGGCGGGTCTCCTTGCGCATGCGCACGATCACGCACCGCACCACCTTGCCCTTCTTGATGGCGGAGTCCGGCGCCGCTTCCTTCACGCTGGCGGTGATGATGTCGCCCAGACCCGCGCGCAGACCCTTGTCGCCGCCGCGCGGCAAAATGCAGCTCAGCCGGCGCGCGCCGCTGTTGTCGGCGACTTCCAGGATTGTCCGCATCCCGATCATTGGTGCTTCTCCCTGTTCCTAAACCCTATTGCTTCTTCGTGCCGGCGTCGTCGAGGACCACCGACGCCACCTGCGGCGCGCGGCGAATCACTTCGCTCAGCGTCCACCGCTTCAGCTTGCTCAACGGCCGCGACTCGATGATCCGCACCACGTCGCCCGTTCTCGCCTGGCCCTGCTCATCGTGCGCGTAAAACTTCTTGCGCTGCGTCACCACCCGGCGATACAGCGGATGCGACGCCTTCCGCGTCACCTGCACCACGATCGTTTTCGCCATCTTGGTGGACACCACCTCGCCCACCTTCTCGTTCTTGTTCGATGCCGCACGCTGTGCTTCGGCCATATCCCCTTACTTCTCCTTTTTCGCCGCCGGCTTCGCGGTCTTCTTCGCGGCGGGCTTCGCCGCCTTCGCCGCCGGCTGCGCCGGAGCGGCCGCGCCCGTCAGCTCCCGCTCCCGCAGGATCGTCAACTGCCGCGCGCGATCCTTGCGCAGCTCCCGCACCTTCTTGATGCCGTCGGTCTGCCCCATCCGCAACTGGAACCGCAGCCGGAACATCTGCTCCAGCCCGTCCTTGGCCTGCGTCTGGATCTCGCCCGTTTCCATCTGGCGTATCTTGTCGGCTTTCATCGTCGTATCCCGCTTCCTACTCGTAGGGCAGCCGCGTCACCATCTTGGTGGGCATCGGCAGCTTCATCGCCGCCAGGCGCATCGCCTCCTTGGCGATGTCCGGCGCGACGCCTTCCATCTCAAACAAAATCTTGCCCGGGCGGATCGGCGCCGACCAGTGGTCCAGCGGACCCTTGCCGCTGCCCATGCGCACTTCGGCCGGTTTCTTGGTGATCGGCTTGTCCGGGAAAATCCGGATCCAGACCTTGCCGCCGCGCTTGATGAACCGCGTCATCGCGATGCGGGCCGCTTCAATCTGCCGGTCCGTGATCATCCCAATGGCCATCGCCTTCAGCCCGTAATCGCCGAACGCAAGCGAGCTGCCGCGCCACGCTTTCCCGCGGATGCGCCCCTTCTGCTGCCTGCGGTATTTGACTTTCTTCGGCATCAACATGGCGAATCAGATCTCCTTCAAACTCCGCGTTGCTATTCCTTGTTCTCGCCTTCGCCTTCCGGCTTCGCTTCCGACTTCCAGGAGGGTTGCGGAGGCAGCATCGGCGGCAAAATCGGCGCCTGCACCGGCGCGGCGGCTTCCGGGGCCTGCTGCACCGGCGGCGCCTGCACCGGCGGGCGGCGATCCCGGTCCCGGTCGCGATCCCGGTCGCGGCGGTCGCCGCGCGGCGCACGTCTCGGCTCCGGCTCATTGCGCAGGCCCAGGCGGCGCTGCCCGTCCAGGATGTCGCCCTTATAGATCCAGCACTTCACGCCGATCACGCCATAGGTCGTGTACGCTTCGGCGAACCCGTAATCGATGTCCGCGCGTAGCGTATGCAGCGGCAACTGGCCCTGCAGATACCACTCCGTGCGGGCGATTTCGGCGCCGTTCAGGCGGCCCGACACCCGAACCTTAATTCCCTTGGTCCCGAAGCGCAGCGCCGAGTCCACCGCCTTGCGCATCGCCCGCCGGAACGCCACGCGCTTTTCGAGCTGCAGCGCGATCGACTCCGACACCAACTGCGCGTCCAGCTCCGGCTTGTGCACTTCCTGAATGTCGATGAACACTTCCCGACCGGTCTTCTTGGCCAGGTCCTGCTTCAGCTTTTCGATCTCGGCGCCCTTGCGCCCGATGATGATCCCCGGACGCGAGGTGCGAATCGTGATCCGCAACTTGTTGCCCGGACGGTCCACTTCCACCGAGCTGATGCCGGCGGCCTTCAGCCGTCCCCGCAGCGAGTCCTTCAGGTCGAGATCTTCCTTGAGCAGCTTCGCGTAATCCTGGTTGGCAAACCAGCGCGACCGCCACGTCTTCGTGACGCCGATTCGAAATCCGTAAGGATGTGTTTTCTGGCCCATTCCGAGTCCTTCTACGCCGTCGCCTTCTCGCCGACCTTGACCACGATGTGCGCCATCCGCCGCTGGTAGCGGTAGGCCCGGCCCATCGGCGCCGGCCGGATGCGCTTCATGCGCGGCCCTTCGTTCACATACGCCGCGGTGACGATGAGCTGGTCCACGTCCACGTCGTTGAACCGGTTCTCGGCGTTGGCGATCGCCGACCGCAGCACCTTCTCCACCGCCGGCGCGATCCGCTTGTTCGTCGCCTTCAGCGCGTTGATCGCGTCGCCGGCGCGCATGCCCCGGATCAGGTCCACCACCAGCCGCGCTTTCTGCGCCGAAATCCGGATGTATCTGGCTTCCGCTTTCGCTTCCATCTTTGATCCCTTTACTTCGACGACTTCTCGGTCTTCGCCGCGTGTCCCTTAAAAGTCCGAGTGGGCGAGAATTCACCCAGCTTGTGCCCCACCATGTTCTCGGTGATGTAGACCGGAATGAACTTCTTCCCGTTGTGCACGCCGAAGGTGTGGCCCACGAATTCCGGCAGGATCGTCGACCGCCGCGACCAGGTCCGCAGCACCTTCTTCTCGTTCTTCGCGTTCATGGCCGTCACCCGCACCGCCAGGTGATCATCGGTGAACGGCCCTTTTTTCAGCGAACGTCCCATGGTTTCTTCGTCCTCTTACCGTTTCTTCTGCTTGCGGGTCACGATGAACTGATTCGTCCGCTTGTTGTTCCGCGTCTTGAAGCCGCGCGTCGGCTGGCCCCACGGCGTCACCGGATGCCGCCCGCCGGAGGTCTTGCCCTCGCCGCCGCCGTGCGGGTGGTCGATCGGATTCATCGACACGCCGCGGTTGTGCGGACGCTTGCCCATCCAGCGCTTGCGTCCCGCCTTGCCCAGGCTGACGTTCTCATGATCCAGGTTGCCCACCTGGCCCACCGTCGCCATGCACTCGACATGCACCTTGCGGACCTCGCCCGAGGGCAGCCGCAGCAGCGCCAGGTCGCCTTCCTTGGAAATCAATTGCGCCTGCGCCCCGGCCGACCGCGCCATTTGCGCGCCCTTGCCCGGCCGCAGTTCGATGGCGTGCACCACGGTGCCCGCCGGAATGTTCTTGAGCGGCAGCGCGTTGCCCACCAGGATGTCGGCCTGCGCGCCGGACATCACCGCCCGGCCCACTTCCAAACCCACCGGCGCGATGATGTAGCGCTTCTCGCCGTCCACGTAATGCAGCAGCGCGATCCGCGCCGTCCGGTTGGGATCGTACTCGATCGCCGCCACCGTCGCCGGAATGCCCGCCTTGTCCCGCTTGAAATCGATGTCGCGGTAGCTCTTTTTGTGGCCGCCGCCGCGGAACCGGGAGGAAACGCGGCCCGCGCTGTTGCGCCCGCCGGTGCGCTTCTTGCCCTTCACCAGGCTCTTTTCCGGCGTCTGCTTGGTGATGTCCTCGCGCGAAACGACGGTCTGGAACCGCCGCGTCGCCGTTGTCGGTCGATAACTCTTGATCGGCATCGTCTTGATCCTCGCCCGCTTAGAGCTCGGCGTACTCCGGTATCTTCTCGCCCGCCTTCAGGCGGACATAGGCCTTCTTCCAATCCGAGCGGTAGCCGGAAAAGCGTCCCCGCCGGCGCAGCTTCCCGTCGAAGTTCGCGGTGCGGACCTCGTCCACCTTCACCTTGAACAGCGTCTCAACGGCGTTCCGGATCTCGGTCTTGTTCGCTTCGAGCGCCACCTCGAAACACAGCGTGTTCTCGGCGTCCTTCTTGCCCACGCCCTTTTCCGTGATGATGGGCCGCTTGATTACTTCGTATACGGTCATGCCAGCGCCTCCGACAGTTTGCGGGCCGCCGCCGAGCTCACCAGCACGCGATCGCTGCCCAGCAGATCGTAGACATTCACGTCCTTGGTCTCCACCAGCTTCACCCCGTCCAGGTTGCGGCTGGACAACTGCAGGTTGCGGTTTTCGCCCAGATCGACCAGCAGCACCTTGCGGGTGGCTTCCATGCGGTCCAGCGCCGCGCGCATCGACCGCGACTTGTGGTCGGCCAGCTGGAACGCCTCCACCACCATCAACTGCCCGTCGCGAAGCTTGGCGCTCAGCGCGCTGCGCAGCGCGCCCAGCAGCATCTTCTTCGGCAGCTTATAGCCGTAGTCCTTGGGTTGCGGACCGTGCACCGTGCCGCCGTGCCGCCACAGCGGGCTGCGGATGGAACCCATGCGCGCCCGTCCGGTGCCCTTCTGCCGCCACAGCTTCTTGCCCGACCCGGAAACCTCGTGGCGCGTCTTGGTCTTGGCCGAGCCTGACCGCTGGTTCGCCATGTGATTGCGCACCGCCTCATACAGCAGATGCTCGTTCACTTCGGCGGCGAACACCGCGTCGGCAAGCTCCAACTGGCCCACTTTCTGATTCTGAAGATTGATTACGTCCACGTTCGGCATCGTCGCTTACCTCTTCGCCCGCCGGACCACCACGTAGCCGCCGTTGGGGCCCGGAATGGCGCCCTTCACCATCAGCACGTTGTCCTCGGCGTCCACTTCCACCACCTCGAGGTTGCGGATCGTCACCTTCTGCACGCCCGAGTGCCCGGCCATCTTCATGCCCGGAAACACGCGCGACGGAAAGCTGGACGCGCCGATCGAGCCCGGCGCGCGATGGAACATCGAACCGTGCGTCGCCGGACCACCCTTGAAGTGATGCCGCTTCACCAGGCCCGTGAATCCCCGGCCCTTGCTGACGCCGATCACGTCCACGATGTCGTTGGGCTTGAACTCGTCCACCAGCACCCGGTCCCCCGTCTTGAGGTCCCCGGCGCCGTTGTCCAGCCGCAGTTCGCGCACGAAACGCACCCCGTCCACGCCGGCTTTCTGAAAGTGGCCCTGCCGTGGCTTGGTGACGTTCTTCGTCTTGGCGAACTCCACCAGCCCGAGCTGGATCGCGTCGTAGCCGTCGGTGACCGGAGTCTTCCGCTGCACCACCACGCACGGTCCCGCCTTCACCAGCGTCACCGGCACCACCTGGCCATCCGGCCGGAAGACCTGCGTCATCCCGATTTTCTTGCCTAGAATTCCTGGGCTCATCTCAACCTCAGTCGATCCCGGCGGAGGGCTTCCCTTCCGGTGCGGCCCCCGCCGGTTTCCCTTCTTGCCTCAATCCACCCGTCCGGCTTACTTGCCTTTGCCGAACGCCTTGATTTCCACGTCCACACCGGCCGGCAGATCGAGCTTCATCAGCGCATCCACCGTGTCCTGCGTCGGCTCGAGAATGTCGAGCAGGCGCTTGTGCGTCCGGATTTCGAACTGCTCGCGCGACTTCTTGTCCACGTGCGGCGAACGCAGCACCGTGTACAGGTTGCGCGTCGTCGGCAGCGGGATCGGCCCCGCCACCTGCGCGCCGGTGCGCTTCGCCGTGTCGACAATCTCCGTCGTCGATTGGTCCAATACCCGGTGATCGTACGCCTTCAGCCGGATGCGGATTCGTTCTCTCAAACTGCTCATGATTTCTCCCCGCCGGTGCGCGCCGGAATCTTATTCAAGGATCTCCGTCACCGTGCCGGCGCCCACCGTGCGGCCGCCTTCACGAATCGCGAACCGCAGCCCCTTGTCCATGGCCACGGGGGTGATCAGCTCGATCTCCATGTTCACGTTATCGCCGGGCATCACCATTTCCATGCCTTCCGGCAGCTTGGCCACGCCGGTCACGTCCGTCGTGCGGAAGTAGAACTGCGGGCGGTAGCCGTTGAAGAACGGCGTGTGGCGTCCGCCTTCGTCCTTCGACAGGACGTAGACTTCACCCTTGAACTTCTTGAACGGCTTGATCGAGCCCGGCTTGGCGATCACCTGGCCGCGCTCCACGTCCGTCTTTTCAATGCCGCGCAGCAGCAGGCCCACGTTGTCGCCGGCCTGGCCTTCGTCCAGCAGCTTCTTGAACATCTCGACGCCGGTGACCACCGTCTTCCGCGTCGCCTGGAAGCCGACGATCTCCATTTCCTCGCC
>CAYOQB010000076.1:0-24143 GCA_964406035.1 uncultured Solibacteraceae bacterium
GATCGCGCTAAGCTTCCTGGGCATGGTGCTGGCAGTCTTCGGATTCCTGCCGCCGCTGCTGGGCGCGGTGGCGCAGGAGTTTATCGACCTGGCGACGGTGCTGAACGCGGTGCGGGTGTCGCGGCCGGGGGAAGCGCTCAGCGACTTTGAGGCGACATGATGTCCACCGTGCCGCCGGGCTTGCAGGGCCGGCTTTCCCAACTAAGCACGTCGCGACGAAGCGGCTTTTTCGTGACTGCGGCAGAGCTGACGCTGCCGCGATCGGAGCCGTCGCGTCCGGTGTCCAAGGTGTTTGTTTCGGGGCAGAGCCTGGACGAAGAATCGGCGCGCAGGTCGTGCCTGGGCGAAGCGGCCGAGCGGTACAGCATCACCTTCCAGGGCGATGAACCTCGCTTCGCGGCGTCGTATTCCCAGCTCGGCGAGCAGGCCATCCATCCGCGCGATCTGCTGCAGTTCAGCGAAGCGCAATACCGGCATCGCAAGGATGCGGAAACGAGCCCGTGGCAGTTTCCTTACGTGCCGGTTCGTTATGAAGACGATGTCGAGATCGAGTGGACGCCGGTATCGGATCTGCTGAGCGACGGATTTCGGGTGATTCCGATGCAGTATTGCTACGCCGGTTATGGTCCGCTGGATCGCCGGACGTTGTGTGTGCCGGATTCGAACGGCTGCGCCGCGGGCGAGACGTTCGAAGCCGCTGTGGTCCGGGGGTTTCTGGAGCTGGTGGAGCGGGACGCGACGGCGATCTGGTGGTACAACCGCGTCCAGAGGCCGGCGCTCGATCCACGCGCGCTGGGGTGGACGAAGATGGCGGAGCACATTGAGGCGTTTGCGGACGGGAGGTCGACGACGCTGCTGGACATCACCACCGACCTGGGGATCGCGGTCTGCGCAGCGATCGGCGCGGATGGGTCGGGCGGCGATCTGACGCTCGGATTCGGCGCGGCGTTCGGGAGGGAGCAGGCGGCCTGGAAGGCGCTTGCGGAGCTGGCGCAGATCACGCACGCGTGGGCCGGAGCGGCGACTCGCGAATTCCGGCGCTACAGCCAGGGGGCGTGTTTTCAATACTGGCGCAGCGTCGCGACGCTGGAGAATGAGGCGCATTTGCGGCCGGATGTGGACGCGCCTGGTTCCGCCGTGGCGGAGATTGCGGGGGAGGATTACGAACGCTGCCTGGAGATCGCGCGGCGCAAGGGTTTGCGGCTGTATGCGGCGGTGCTGACGCGGCCGGAGGTCGCGGTGCCGGTGGTGCGGGTGCTGACGCCGGATCTATGTTGTCCCTGGCATCGGTTTTGGTTCCGGCGGTTGTATGAAGTTCCGGTGTCGCTGGGTTGGCGGGCGCGTGTATTGGCGGAGGAAGAATTGAATCCGGCGCCGTTTTGTTTGTGAGTGGTGGAGCGGTGGGGCGTGGAACACCGTTTGCCGCTCGCTTACGCATCGCGGCTCCCATTCGGTTGTCCGGCAGAAGGGGTGTCAGTTCACGCGCGTGGCGGGCTGGACGGGCAGGCGCAACCGCTTCATCAGGTTCTGATACCGGGGGTCGTCGCGGATGCGATCGAAGGAGGGATGGACTCCCGCGATCTGCACGCCGCTGTCGCGGCGGTCAAGCGCGGTCTGCAGCCAGCGGACGGCGTCGTCGGCGCGGCCCAGTTCGGCGTACGCACGCGCCGCATGGAATGGCTGGAAGCGGATGCCGCCGGAGGCCTTCTCCAGTTCGCGAAGCCGCTCCTCGGCGTCCTCACGGCGTCCGAGAACCGCCAGGGTCACCGCCGCGTAGGTCAGCGCGTGACCGGGATGGCGGCTTTGCAGGAGCGTTCCGGCGGCGATCTCGGCGGCTTCGGCCGTGCGGCCGAGGCGCGCGTAGAGCTCGGCCTGCATCTCGCGCACGACGTGAAAATCGGGCCAGCGGCGGCGCATGGTCTCCAGCGTTTCGGCAGCGTCGGAGTAACGGCGTGAGTAATATTGCATCGCGCCGGCGTTGAAGTGCGCGGCGGCGGAGCCGGCATCGCGGTCGATGGCCTCCCGCGCGAAGCGCAGGCTTTCCTCGACGCGCCCGAGCTTCAGCAGCAAGGCGGAATACCACTGGCGTGAGCTGACGTCGTTGGGATCGAGGTCCACGGCCCTGCGGAAGTGCCTGTCGGCGGTGGCCCAGTCCATGTCGTAAATCGAGGTGACGGCGGCAAAGATTGCGTGGCCGTGGGCTAGCGCGGGGTCCAGGGTAATGGCGTCCAGCGCCGCCGCCTTGGCTTTGGGGAATGTCTCATCGGGCGGGAGCTGCCCGTTGTCGGCCATGGTAGTGAGCGTTTCCGCGAGGCACGAATAGGCGAAGGCGAACTTCGAATCGATGCGGATGGCTTCCTCGAACAGGCTGACGGCGCGGGACATCTCCTCCAGCGTGCGCTGGTTGTGATGGTAACGTCCCTTCATCACCAGTTCGTAAGCCTGGGGATCGGCGCGCATGGCGGTTTGACCTCCAATTCCGGCCTGCGCCAGCGCGGGCGCAAGGCGCGCGGCCACGGCGTCGGCGATTTTCATTTCGAGTTTCTGCAGTTCGGTGATGCCCGCTTCGAAGGCGCGGGTCCAGTTGGCGGAGCGGCCCTCGGAATCGAGCAAGGTGGCTTGCACGGCGATGCCCGCGCCGCCGCGGCGCACCGCGCCCATCAGCAGCCAGGCGACATCCAGGTTGCGCGCGACTTCGCGGGACGGCGCGAGCTTGTCGGCGTAGTAGAACGAACTTCCCCGGCCCGCCACCCAAAACCCCGGGCGGCGCTGCAGCCGCCAGATCAACTGCTCCGTGATGCCGGAGGCCAGATACTGGTCGGCGGCTGCGCTCTGGTTCTCGAAAGGCAGCACCGCCAGACGAACGCGATCCTCGCTGTCGTGGGTGGCCAGCCACGCCGCCGGGCCTCCGGCCACCAGCGTTCCCGCCGCGGCGAGCCCCATCGTGCGACGGCTGATGCGGCGCGCGGCAAGCGAGCGCACGAACTCGGCGGCGGTTCGCGGACGCGCCGGTGGGCTGGGACTCAGGCAACGATTCAACGCGGCGTTCCAGCGCTCCGCCCGCGCCGCGTCCACCAGGTCCCGCGCGAGCACGCCCAGGGCGTAGATGTCGGACGCCGGGCTGGCAACGCCGCCGCGAAGCAGTTCCGGCGCCATGTATTGGGGCGTGCCGGCCATCAGGGAGGTTGCGGTGGTGGGGTTGGCGGCGGGACGGGCCAGGCCGAAATCGGTCAGCACCGGAGACCAGGCTCCGCCCCCGGCTTCCACCAGGAACACGTTGCCGGGTTTGACATCGCCATGCACGACGCCGGCCTCATGGCAGGCGTCGAGTGCGCCTGCGATCCCGGTAAGCAACGGCAGGGCCTCGGATGCAGGGAGGCTGCTTCGCGCGGCAAGGTGATCAGCCAGGGTCAGGCCCCGCAGCAACTGCATGGTGACGAAGACCAGGGGAGCGCCCGCGCCGTCGCGGGTCTCGAACAGCTCGTGGACCCGGCAAACATTGGGATGGGTCACCTGGCGGGCGCGGCGGACTTCCGTGCGCAGGCGGTTCACCGCGCGTTCGTCCCCCGCGGTCTCGGGCGGCAGGCACTTCAGCGCCACGCGCTCGCCGAGCACGGAGTCGCTAGCCTCGTAGACCTCGCCCATGCCGCCGCGACCCAGAAATCGCACGATGTGGAAGCGCGCGGCCAGGCAGGTGCCGGCCTCGAAGCGGCGCCACTCGGCGGGGCGGACGCTGGTCAGCGGCTGATCCAGAAAGGCGGTGGACCGCTGGTGGCTATGGAGGACCCGCAGCACGGCCTGCCCCAGGGCTTCATCGCCCTGGCAGAGCTCCTGGACGCGATCCGGCCATTCGACGGGCGGAGTGTCGGCTACGAGGTCAAAAATCGCTTTCAGGCGCTGCCATTGTTCGGGAGTGAAGTCACTCGCCACCCGCCACTTCGCCATAGAGCCACGCTTTCGCGAATTTCCAGTCGCGCTTTACAGTACGCTCGCTTACATCCAATAGGTCGGCGATCTCCGCCTCGGTGAACCCGCCAAAGACACGCATCTCCACCACCTGGCACTGGCGGGCATCTAACTTCTCTAAGCGCGAAAGCGCCTCGTCAAGGGCAAGCACCTCATCGAAGTTATAGGTAATCGGATGCTGATTTTCGAGTAACTCGATGGCCTCCGCGCCGCCGCCGCGTTTTCCGGCCTTGCGCAAGCGGGAATGATCCACCAGGATGCGGCGCATCACGCGGCTGGCGATCGCGAAAAAGTGCTTGCGATCCTGAATCGAGGTTAAATCCGAGGCAAAAAGCCGCAAGTAGGCTTCATGCACGAGCGCGGTGGCCTGCAGGGTATGCCCGCCGCGCTCGCGCTGCATGTGGATGGCGGCCAGCTTTCGCAGTTCCGCGTATACCAGTTCGAAGAGCTCGGACTGAGCTGCCCGATCGCCGGCGCCCGCCTGACGCGCCAATAAAGTGATCTTTTCCGGCATCGTGAGTAAGCGAGATCAAGAGCATCGTAACCGATTTCACACTGGCGCAGCGTGGTTCCCGTCCCAATTTATCGTTTGGACCCGAACATGACCATATTCCAGGCCAGCCAGCGAACGCCGGGAACGCGGGTGAGGACGTTGTCGAGCGCGAGCAGGGGCTTCCACCAGGCCAGGGTTGCGTCGGTTTCGCGGTAAATGCGCTTCCAGTAGCGGTCCTGGTTGGGATGAACGCGATCGATCAGATAGTACTTGAGGAATAACGCGAGGGTGGAGATCCAGAACTCGCGGTGGCGAACATCCGGGAAAAACTGGCGGGCAAGCGCCAGATCGGCTCGTTTCAGCGGGGTTTCGTCCTCGGTGCGGACTTCGGTGGCCATGCGGCGATAGATGTTGATGGCGGGGTTGTAAGCCACCGGGTCCCAGGAAAAGAACTGTCCGCCGGGCTTCAGCGTGCGGTGGATCTGCGCGAACAGGGCGCGGCGGTCCGGGACGTGGTGAATGGTGTTGGCGATGTAGACGAAGTCGTAGTGATCGGGCGCGGTGTCCAGCGCTTCGCCGGCGGTGACGTGACCATGGATGGTGACGCCGTGCAGGCGTCCGAGATCGACGGCGGTACGAACCATGCCGGGGGAGATGTCGGTGGCGGTGACCTCGGCGCCCTGGAGAGCGAAGTACACCGAAGATTCGCCCAGGCCCGCGCCGACATCCAGCACGCGTTTGCCGGCCAGCGGTCCCATTTGGGACAGGATAAAGCGGTTCTCGACGGCGGTGGGGGATTCGAAAGCCTCACGGACGGTGATCTGGTCCAGGCGCGTTCCGGCGGCCCAGGCATCGTGGAAGTGGGTCTCGCTGAGGTGAATTGCTTCGCTCATTTCACCTGTCCGGCGCGCTGGGGCATTTCGGAATGCTGGATATGCTCGCCCAGGCGGATCAACTGGGTGCGGTGCAGTTCCTGGTCCGGTTCGGCGATCTCGGCGACGTTGACGGCGGATTCAACGATATACAGGGGCCGGTCCTTCGATTCCTCGAAGATGCGTCCGATGTACTCGCCGAGCACGCCGATGCTCATCAGGATCGCGCCGCCGATGAGGCAGTTGACGACGATGATGGACGCCCATCCGGGCACCAGGTAAAGTCCGAAGGCGGCGCGGACCACTGCGTTGATCGCCTGCGTGATACCTAGCGTAAAGGCGATCAGCCCGGCGATGAAGCTGAGCCGCAGCGGCGCGGGCGAGAACGAGACCGCGGCGGTCCAGGCGAGCTTCACCATCTGCAGCACGCCGTACTTGGTTTCACCGGCGGGCCGGGCGCGGCGGACGAACTCCACGGAGGTTTGCGGAAAGCCGACCCAGGTCACCAGCCCGCGCATAAAACGGTGGGTCTCGCGCAGGGAGCGGAGCGCATACAGGCAGCGGCGCGAGATCAGGCGGAAATCGCCGACATCGGTGGGCAGGTCGCGATGGATCAGCGTTTTCATCAAGCGGTAGAAGGCCCAGGAGGTGACTCGTTTGAACGGGGTTTCCCCGTGGCGGACGGCGCGGCGCGCGTAAACGACGTCGTAGCCGCGGCAGTATTCGCGCACCATGTCCACGATGACGCCGGGGGGATCCTGCAGATCGGCGTCCATGATCACGATGGCGTCGCCGCGGGCGTAGTCGAGGCCGGCGGTGACGGCGGCCTGTTGTCCGAAGTTGCGGGTCAGGCTGACGAGCTTGATACGCCGGTCGGCCTCGGCCCATTCGAGGAGCAGCGCGAGCGTGTCGTCGGAGCTGCCATCGTTCACCAGGATCACTTCGAAGGCGTAGGGCGCTGCGTCGATGAACTGCGTCAGTTCGGCGCGCAGCATTGCGGCCAGCGGCTCCTCGTTGTACACCGGCAACACCAGCGAGATGAGATTGGGCGGCTTGCGCGGCGTCAGTTGATAGCGGGGCTGGGGCATGGCTTATCGCCTTCGTTCGAACAGGACGGCGTTTTCGTCGCGCCGCGCGACCCGCCACTCGGCGCTGGCGGCCACCGCGCCGGCCAGGGGCGCATCCGGCGGCACAAGGATCTTGTCGAACTGGTATCGGGACGCGAGTTGCCGCCAGCGCGGATGGCCGTTCATCAGGTCCTGATACTCGATCAGCAGCTTTTCGCCGTAGTAGTTGTGGCGGCCGTCGAGAAATACCTGCTGGTTGGGGAAGTTGCGGTAGATGAGGTAGTCCGCCCACTGATCCGAGGTGAAGGTGCGGGAGTTGGCCGTGTCTTCCGCGAATTCGTGCGGGAAGATGCCGGCGGGCATCGCGGTGGGCCAGGCGATGCCCGGAGCAATCATCAGGAGCAACGCGAAGGCGACCACCCAGATGCTGGTGTGCGCGGCGCCGGCGGCGAACTGCGCTTGCGCCTGATCGAGAATACGCTCGAAGCTTTGCCGGGGGCGGGTGGCGATCCAGGCGGACCACAGCCGGCTGAGTTCGGCCGCGGCGAGGGGGGCGGCGGCCAGGACGAAAACCGGAACGTGGCGGACGGAGACCAGCGAGGCGTAGCCGAGGAACAGTATCCACAGCGGCTCCACGATGCGCCGCCGCCGGAGCAGCCCGGCAATTAGGGATAGTGACAGGAAGAGCATGCCGAGGTAGGCGAGCATCGCCTCGCCACGGAAGCTCGGGGACTGGAACTCCTTCACCATAGTCAGAATCCACGTCGCATTCAACACCTCGGCAATGTGCAGGTGCAGTTCGAAGCCGTAGGGGTTTACGAGTGACGCTACGGCGCAGGCGAAGGCGATCCGCGCATAGCGGAAGGCGCGCCAGAAGCCGCGGCCATCCAGCCACGCCTCGGCTGCTTCGCCGGCAACCAGCAGGGCCAGCAGGGGGAAGAAGATGAAGAAGCCGCCGTGCAGATTGGCCCACACGATGGTGAGCGGGATCAGCAGCCACGCCGTCCAGCCGGGCGAGCGGCGATCGCGCTGCACGATCCAGATCGCGACGGCAAGCAGCAGCCAGGTGAACAGATGCGGCCGGGCGTAGAAGTGGATGTTGGCGGCGTTGACGGCGATCAGGATCATCGGAACCGCGATCAGCGCCTGGGCGCCCAGCCACAGCGCGTAGCGGAGCAGGATGGTGAAGCAGGCGGCCAGCATCAGGCCGGCGGCCAGCACCACGCCTTTCAGGCCATAGGCAGCATGCAGGCTCGAGTAGGTTAGCTCCGACAGCCATTCGAACGCGTACCATCTCCCACCGGGGACGGAGAAGGCGAAGACGTCGTGGGTGGGGACCACGCCGTTGGTCCGGATCAGGTCGCCGATGCGGATGTGGAAGCCGGCGTCACCGTCGAGCAGCAGGCGCTCCCAGCCGGCCGGGCTGGTGAGGAATGACCACACGATGACGAAAACGAAGAAGAAGTCGGACAGCGACGGGATGAAGAGCCGGGAGATCCTGCGGGAGTGCGCGCGGGCAATGGGGATGGCTTGGGTCGACACGGCTTCCGTATGGTGCAGATCGGCAGGAAGTTAGGCGCACTTTAGCAAGGGCGCGGGCTTACGGCGCCGTGGGCGCTCCGAAGAGCTAGGGCTTCGGCATGGGCTTGCGCGGGAACAGCTCCGGCCGCGTCGCCGCGTGGTAAACCATGGAGGCGATGATCGCGGAGGCCTGCATCAGGTCGCCGGGTTCGACGTGGTCGAGCGTGTCCATGTCCGAGTGGTGCGTGATGGTCATGTAGGAAAGCGGGTCCTGAATGAACTGGAACCCCGGAAGGCCCACCGCGTCGAACGACAGGTGATCGGTGCCGCTGGTGTTGCGGATGGTGATGGTTTTCGCGCCCAGGTCATGGAACGGCGCGAGCCAAGCTTCGAAGACCGGCCGCGCGGCGTCGTTCTCCTGCAGATACACGCCGCGGATCTTGCCCGAACCGTTGTCGTGGTTGAAATAAACGGAGAAGCGGGCGTGACCGGGCTTGGTCTTCATCGTGTCCGGATCGCCGAAGTGCTCCTTTACGTAGGCCTTCGACCCGAACAACCCCTGCTCTTCCCCACCCCATAGGCCGATGCGCACGGTGCGGTCCATCTTGAGATTCAGCGCCTTTAGGATGCGCATCACCTCCATCATCACGGCCGTGCCGGTGGTATTGTCGGTGGCGCCGGTGCCGGTGTGCCAGGTGTCGAAGTGCGCGCCGACCATCACCACCTCGTTGGGCTTGGAGGCCCCGGTGATCTCGGCGATGACGTTGGTCCCGTCCACATCTTTCTCTGAGGCGATCGCCTTCAGGTTCAAGCGCAGCTCGACCGCCTGCTTCAATTCCAGCAGGCGCACCAAGCGGTTGTATTGTTCGCGAGTGACCACAAAGGAGGGCGGCGCGAGCGGATCCTTGGCACGGTAGGAGCCCGCGGCTTCGGCGAAGACGGTCCCGGTGACGGAACGTGCGTCGGTTGTGACCACGGCGGCCACGCCTTCCTCGATGAGGAACCGGTTGCGCCGGTTGGCAACCTCCTCCACCTGCTCGAAGAGCTTGTCGAGCACGGCATTGGGGACGTTCATGAAGAACTGGAGCATCTTTTCCGGGTCATCCGGCACATCCAGATTGTTGATGTCGTAAGCGGGTTTCTGGGTGAGCTCGGGCGCTTGAGCTACGGAGGCGAGCTCGGCGTCGGTATAGCGCAGGAACTGCGGCTTCACCTGGTCCGGAACCGGGGTCGCTTCCGACAGCAGCACGATCCTGCCCTTCAGCTTTCCTTTTTGCGAGGTCATGAACTTCGCCAGGCTGTCGGACGCCTTCTTTGGGCTGTAGCCCATGGTGAGCGGCGCCAGGTGTACCGGGGCGGTGATGGGGCCCGGAGTGGAACCGGACCAGGCGAGCGGACGGGCGGTCAGGTTGGCGTAAGCAGGCTTGACCATTTCGGCTGAGTATTGCTCGACGGTCCAGCTTCGGCCGAAGGGTCCCCACTTTTCGAGGTGCGGTTCGGCAAGTCCCCACTCGCGCATGCGGCCCATGGCCCAGATCGCGGCGCGGTCGTATTCGGGGGAGGCCGTGAGGCGGGGTCCATAGACATCGGTAAGCCACTTGACGTGGTCCATGACCTTCGAATTGGCAAAGGCCTCCTGTTTTATCTGTTGGATGACCTGCAGGTTTACGCGTTCCTGGGCGATTAAGGGGAGGGTGGCAAGAAGCAGGAGGAGTGGGCGCATGGATGGGGACATTATAGATCGCTAGGACGCGATCGGCAGCAGTTCTAAGGCCCGCTTCGGGATGGCCTAAGGCTAAGGTCTGATGGCTCTGAGGACCGGCGGGCGAGATTATGGAGTGAAGGGATGGGGTTCTCCCATCACGGGTTAGCTTATATGGACAGTTTGAGACGTCGCCGGCGCGGTTTCATCATGATCGCGACGGCCGCAAGCCTGGTTGTACTCGTGGCAGTACTGGGGTTAGCGGTTGATCTCGGACGGGTATACATCGTCAAGAGTGAAGCGCAGGCGTTTGCGGACGCAGCCGCGATTACAGCGGCTCGCGACCTGAACGGAAAGAGGAGCGGATTGGACGCCGCGGAAGCATCGGTGGCGGCCAGCACGAACGGCTGGAATTTCGGCACACAGCGGTTTCCAACGGCGAACACGGTAGTGGAGTTCTCGAGTACGGCCTTCGGTCCGTGGGAGCGGCAGCCGATCGCGAACCCCTCGGGTTATGCGTTTGTGCGGGTGACGGTAACGCCCAGCGTGTCGCTTGCGTTCATGCCGGTGCTGGGAACAGGGAAGTTTCAGCCGGTGGGGGCCCAGGCGGTAGGGGGGCAGGTTCCACAGACATTTCCGGCGGGCGGCTACATGCCGTTCACGCCATTCGCGCTGAATCCCAGCGATCCGACGGGGAATTTCGGCATGAGCATCGGTCAGGAGTATGCGTTCCTGTGGCCGGGAAACGCCCAGCAGAATCGAAGTTGCGCCGGGAACCAGGTGAACTGGCCGCAGTACAACTTCTCCGACAACTCGTCGACGGCGGGTTCGGACCGCGGCTACTTCGAGCTGCAATCGGCATCCAGCATCCGCGACGCGATCGAAGGGGAGAAGCAGACCTCACCGCTGGCGGTGGGCGACATTATCAACCTGACCAATGGACAGAAGCAGTCGATGCAGGATGCGCTGACCGCGCGGGCCAACCTGGACACGGACCAGACGAATTATCAGCCGAACAGCAGCGGCATTGCCCCGCCTTATAACGGCAACAACATGCGCCTGGTGGTGATGCCGGTAAACGGCGGATCGTTGTCGACTCCGAACAATGTGGTTCTCGGTTTTGCGGCGTTTCTGCTTCCGATGAACTACCCGAGCGCCGGAAACCGGACCTGGTGCGCGATTTACATGGGCTCCTCGGTGGAAGGCGGCGGCGTGTCGGCGAATCCGGGCGGCGGCTCCTATGTGGTGAGGCTGGTGCAATGAAACGGCGGCTGGGTTCGGAAAAAGGCAACGCGATGGTGGAGTTCGCCATCTCGGCGACGCTGCTGGTGGCGCTGTTTGCGGGCATCTTCCAGTTCGGCTACACCTTCTATCTGTACAACGAGCTGACGAACGCCGTACGCGCGGGAACCCGGTACGCGTCGCTGGCGAAAATCAGCAACATGGGAGACGGTTCCCTGCCCCCGACCTTCCAGAGCAATGTGCGCAACGTCGTGGTCTACGGCTCGCCCTCCCCGGCGATGGACGCAACACCGGTAGTGCCCGGCCTGCGTCCGCAGGACGTGGATGTCGAGATTGGCTTCGACGGCAAGTTGGTTCCGCGGGCGGTAACCGTGAAGGTGACGCGGCTAACTATTGACGCGGTCTTCCGGCGGTTCACGCTTACCAACAAACCGGTGCTGAACATGCCATTCTTCGGGCAGTATTGCCCCACGGGGTGTTAGCGATGAAGATTCGCAAACGCAACGGCGAACGCGGGCAAGCGATGCTCGAGAGCGCGCTGACCATCGTGATGTTCCTGACGCTGTTGATCGGCGTGCTCGATTTCGGTCAGGTACTTTACTTCCAGCAGTCGCTGGTGGAGCGGGCTCGCGCGGCGGCGCGTTACGGCGCCATCCGGCCCACCCAGACCACGCAGATACAGAACGTCGCGGTGTACAACAGTCCCGCGCCCACAGGGGGCGCCAAGCCGATGGTGCCTGGGCTAACCACCGCGATGGTGAACGTGCAGGCCGCGGACCTGACCAACCCTGCTGGTCGCATCACGGTCACCATCAGCAACTATCCGATGAACTTCTATACGCCATTCCTGGCGCGGTCCTTTAAGAACGCAAGGGTGACGGTCACCCTGCCTTCGGAAGCGCCCTGATCGCTACACTGGCAGGTGTGGCGCATAAAGTTCTGTTCCTGTGCATCGGCAACGCGGTCCGCAGCCAGATGGCGGAAGCCTACGCGCGCAAGTACGGCGCGGACGTGGTGGAGCCATACTCTGCGGGACTGGCTCCGGCGCGCGCGATCTCGCCCCTGACCAGGCAGGCGCTGGAGGAACGCGGCGTCACTCTCGGCGAAGTGTTCCCCAAGGGCTTGGACGCTCTGGAAGGACGCAAGTTCGACCTGATCGTGAACATCAGCGGGGAGCCGATGTGGAAGACCCCGACGCCGGTGGCGGAGTGGAAGGTGCGCGACCCGATGGGGCAAAAAATCGAGGTCTACAGGGAAGCGGCGCAACAGATCGAAAGCCTGGTAATGCGGCTGATCCTGGAGCTGCGCAAGCAATCGCGTTGACACACGGGCGCCGGGTCGATCACAATAGAAGGGTCACCCACGTGCGGATGTGGCGGAATTGGCAGACGCGCTAGATTCAGGTTCTAGTACTCGCAAGGGTGTGGAGGTTCAAGTCCTCTCATCCGCACCAAGTTCATTATAAAGCACTTAACAGAAATCGAAGAAGCGGCTAACCAAGGCCGCTTTTCTCCTTATGACCGTCTTTACAACCGCAGCACTCCGAAGCTCGACGGCACACTACCGACTTCCATGACGGGCCAAGGCATTCGCAAGGGCAGCAAGCCATATTGGAATTCTCCATCGCAGAGCCGCCGCCAGCCGATACCAGCCGTACAGCAGTAATCCGTAGGCCGCGCCGTTCGACACACCACAGGCCACGACGCCAGCAGTGATCCCGAACAGACGTGCCACGATTGTTCCAGCCACCAAACCTGGAAACAGTAAGGCCACCGCTGGCGTCAGGCTAACGTCGGAAGCAACCCCGATCAATAGGCCAATGCAGGTGCCCAGGATCGACACCACCACAATGCCTACCCGGTCAAATGCGCTGATTCTTCCACGGCGTTCCATGGTCTACTCCGAATGACGATGTATCATCGCAAAACGACGAAGCGGATGCAGAGAGGGAGGTCGGGGTGCGGAATCGCATCTTCTTCAATACATCGGCCCTTACGGAGATACACTTTTTCAGCCAGCCTCAAATTCCGTAGCTCCTGGAGGAACTGACCGATTCGATGCGACTTGCGGAATCGACACAGAACAGACAGTCTTGAAAGCTGTGCTCAAACTCGTGGACCACGCCAGGAATCAGGTGCACACCTACGTGAAATTCTATGGCGATTGATCCGGCATGTCGTCCAGCGGATCAGCGCGACGTTGCGGAGGAAGAGACCGGCTTCAGGCAAGTTCGTGGGCAGCGGCAATGATTGGGGCGGAGGCGGATGCTCGCTAGTAGAGCGGTTCGCATGTCCGAAACTGCGGCCCGAGCGGTTCGCTTTCTTGTTGGATAGCCCTGCAGCCGCTGACTTCGGCTGTCCACAGCCGCTTCCACGATTCGAATCACAAGTCCGCTGGGGCAGCAAACCACACCCGGTTCGCCGCCAGGCAGCAGCACCCGCCGCGCCGCCCCGGCAGTTTCAAACCGCAGTAGAATAGCGCCATGCGTAAGCTGCTTTGCCTTGCTGTTTTCACGTTCAGCGCGACCTTCGCGCAGAACAAGCTCACCGCCAACGACGTTTTCCACCTGGAGACCGCCACGGACCCGCAGGTCTCTCCTGACGGCCGCCGCATCGTTTATGTCCGGCAGTTCGCCGACATCATGGCCGACCAGCGGCGCTCGAATTTGTGGATGGTGAACAGCGACGGTTCCGACCACCGGCCGCTGACCACCGGCAACTACTCGGACGCGGCTCCGCGCTGGTCGCCCGACGGCACTCAACTTCTGTTCACCAGTGATCGCGACGGCACGCAGCAGATCTGGCGCCGGTGGGTGGACTCGGGCCAGATGCAAAAGATCACCAGCGTCACGGAGGCTCCGGCTGGGATCTCCTGGTCGCCCGACGGAAAGATGGTGGCGTTCACCATGCTGGTTCCCGACGCGCCGCGGCAGATCATCCAGATGCCCAAGGCGCCGGAGGGCGCGAAGTGGGCGGAGCCCGCCAAGGTAATCGACAAATTGGTGTATCGCTTTAACGGTCCGGGCTACCTGAAGACCGGATATCACCACGTGTTTGTCGTACCGGTGGAGGGCGGAACTCCGCGGCAGATCACCACCGGCAACTTCCAGCACGGTGGCGTGTTCGGCGCGAGCGAGGCGGTGTGGGCGCCCGAGGGCAAGAGCCTGTTGATCTCGGCGAACCGCCGCACCGACGCCGACCTTGAACCGCGGGACAGCGACGTCTTCGAGTTTCCGCTGGACGGCTCCGCGGTTCGGAAACTGACCTCGCGCAAGGGTCCCGACGGCGCTCCGGCTGTATCGCCGGACGGCAAGATGGTCGCCTACACCGGATACGACGAGCGGTACCAGGGCTACCAGGTGACGCAGCTCTACGTGATGAGCCGCGACGGTTCCGGCTCCCGCCTGGTGGATTCCGGTTGGGACCGCGATGTAGCCAACGTGAAGTGGGCGCCGGACGGCACGGGAATCTACTTCACTTCCGACAACCAGGGGAACACCGGACTTTACTTCGTCACGCTCGACGGCAAGCGCCGGATGCTCGAAAAGAACGTCGGGTCCACCACCAGCGCATACGGCGGCGGAAGTGGGTTCACCGTGGCGAAAAACGGCGTGCTGGCGTTCACCTACACGACGCCAATGATGCCCGGCGACATCGCCGTCGCCCGGGTCACGGATACCGCGCCCAAGATCGTCACCTCGGTGAATGAGGATCTGTTCGCGCAGCGCAAGCTCGGCGCGGTGGAGGAGGTCTGGTACGAATCCTCGAAGGATAAGCGGAAAGTACAGGGCTGGATCATCAAGCCGCCGGACTTCGACCCCTCCAAGAAATACCCTCTGATTCTGGAGATCCACGGAGGTCCGTTCGCCAATTACGGCGATCGCTTCGATCTGGAGAAACAGATCTGGGCGGCGAAAGGCTACGTGGTTCTGTACACGAATCCGCGCGGCTCGACGAGCTATGGCGGCGAGTTCGGCAACCTGATCCACCACGCTTATCCGGGCGATGACTTCTTCGACCTGAACTCCGGCGTTGACGCGGTGATCGCCAAGGGCTACATCGATCCCGAACAGGTGTATGTCACCGGCGGCTCGGGCGGCGGCGTGCTCACCTGCTGGATGATCGGCCGCTCCAACCGCTTCCGCGCGGCGGTGACCGTCTATCCGGTGATCAACTGGTACAGCTTCGTTCTCACGGCCGACATCGGCAACTGGACCTCTAAGAACTGGTTCCCGGGCCTGCCGTGGGATCACGCCGAGCATTATGAGAAACGATCCCTGCTGAGCGTCGTCAAGAACGTGAAGACCCCGACCATGGTGCTGTGCGGCGAGGAAGACTGGCGCACGCCGATGTCGGAATCCGAGCAGTACTACCAGGCGCTGAAGCTGCTGAACGTGGAAAGCGTTCTGGTGCGCGTGCCGGGTGAGCCGCACGGGATTTCACGGCGGCCCAGCCACCATGTCTCGAAGATCGCCCACATTGTGGGCTGGTTCGATCAGCATCGCAAACCGGGTACGATGCCAAGCGGGCAGTAGGTCCGCCCGGACTTGTCGGGCCGATAAAGGCGCGCGACCATCAGGGTCGCGCGCACACTTTCCGCTTGACTTGCTCAGTCCCTTCCAACATACTGCCGTCGAGTAGCCTGGATTGCATAGAAGCAATATTAATTAGCAAGCGAATCACGATTGTAATCTCCTGAATTTGAGCGTACGTCGCTTGTACAGCACGGTTGCCGGACGGCATCCGAACATCTGAGCGGCAGCGGGTACCAACGTGCAACTTACAATGCAAGGGGTCACGCGCCGGGCGGCCAGGAGCGGCACGGGTGCAGTCCTGGTTGCGATCTGCGCTTCGGTGATCGTCATCACTCTGGCGGTTTTTCGCGCGGCAATCTGGGCGCCCATGCCCGGATTCGATCTGAGCCGCGTGCTGTTTATTGCCGGGGCGGGCGATGTTCCCGACGGCGATGGGTTGGCCTGGTGGAGCCAGGCGCCTTCATTGGAACGAGTCGCCAAGTACCGGATTGGGCTGGTCAACATCGGACTGCCCGACCGTGTGCAGAGGCTTCCGGTCGCTTCGGTTACCGCCGAATTCTTCGATGTCTTTGGCGCGCTTCCGCAGCCGACGCTCGGCCGATCCGCGGTTCCGACAGTGGTATTGAGTCAATCGGCCGCGCGGCGATGGTTTCCGAACGGCGACGAGGGAACGTATCGCACCATTCTCATCGACGGCGCGTGGTACCCCGTATCCGCCGTCGCGCCCGCTGATTTCCAGTTCCCCCCGAGAGTCGCCGCATGGATCGTCGCTCCCCAGGGGGTTTCCACAGCGGCCTTCGCCTCCAGCGCCCCCATCGTGCCGGACCTCCAGGACGGCATGGTCGCGCGTCTGCGCGAAGGCCGATCCGTTGCCGCCGTCGAATTAGAATGTGCCGCCATCCTGAAACGCATGAAGGAGCATTACCGCATGTTTCTGGGGCAGCGCGTTTACGTGTCGCCGCTGGTCCACAAGCTGACGGCGCGGTTCCGGCCGGCCCTCCGCGTTTCCGCCATCGCCGCGGCGGTCATCTATTTTTTGGCGTTGCTGAATTTGGGCGGCTTGTTCCTGGCGCAGTCCGCGAAACGATCTCACGAGGACGCAATCCGCAGAGCTCTGGGAGCGACGGACGCCCGTTTGTTGCGCAGCTTCGCGCTGGAAGCGGTGAGCCTCGGACTGCTCGGAAGCACAGCGGGAGTCCTGCTTGCGCGGTTGCTGCTGCAGGTGACCCCCGTTTTTCTGCCGCCCTTATTCCTGCAGTTGACGACGGTGATCGTCACACCGCTGGACGCAGTTCTCACCGTCCTGTTTGCCACCGTCTCTTCGCTGCTGGTGATGATCCTGGTAAGAGGAAGCTCGCGATGGCGAGGCGGCGGCCGACCGGGGTTGGCGCCGGGAGGGCACCTCGCCGGAAGACCGCTATCGCGCGGCATTCTGAACGTGCTTCAGACCGCCTCCAGTTTCGCCCTCGTCTTTCTGGCGTTCCTGTTTGTCCGCACGTCCTGGAATCTCGCGGAATCGAGAGAAGCGGTCCGCACTCAGGGACTTGCCGTGCTGGCCATTCCCCCGCGTCCATCACCTGGGCCGGAACTGACGATGTGGCGGGGTCTGATCGAGAGCCACGGAATCCACCGTTTCGCCATTGCGGATCAGATTCCGTTTGGCGACGGGCGGAGCCGATTCCTGTCGGTGCTGCAGGGTGAGGCGAGCGTCATGGTTCGGGTGTCGCATGTTACGCCCGAGATCTTCGACCTCACCGGACCTCAACTGATCGCCGGCGCCACGTTTCCCCTCCGTCACCGGGAAGCGGGAACGGTCATCGTCAGCCGATCCTTGGCAGAGGCGTTCTGGCCGGACCGGCCGGCGGTTGGAGAAGCTTTGAAGATCGAACAGGAGAGCGCGGCGCGCCGGGTAATTGGGGTGGTGGAGACGATTCCATCCCGAAGCGACCCCGCCTCGGAAAGAGAACTCCAGCTCTATCTGCCGCTGCACGAAGCGGCCCTGGAGAACCGCGAATTGTTCCTGATCCTCGACCCCGGGCGGGACCGTACCCTGCAAAACGTAGCGGCCACACTCGCGCGAATGGGCCCACCCTTTAGCGACGCCGCGCCCGTGCCTTACTCCGCGCTTGCGAAGGACGCGTATGCGGCTTACTCGAATCGGGGCTTCCTGTTTTCAGGCCTCGCGGCAGTGGCCGTCTTCCTGGCCGCCGTCGGTTTCTTCGTCGCCATTCGCGAAGAGAGCCTCTCGCGGAGGCAGGAGGCCGGCATTCGCATCGCGCTGGGAGCCGGACGCTGGCGACTGATCGGCCAGCTCTTAAGCAGGACCATCGTGACTCTGACCTTGGGCCTGACGGGAGGCGCACTGATCTCCGCGTGGGCGGCGTCAGTCGCTACACACTTTGTTTACGGCGTCCCGGCACTGGATGCGTTCAGCTTAGTCCTGTCGGCTCTTGCGATCTCCGCCACTGCCGCCGCCGCCACCATCCCGAGTGCCTTACTGGCCGCGAATCTCGATGTCGCGGGCCTGCTGCGGCGCGACAGTTTCTAGGCGCGGCCCTCCTGATCTATGCTGTTACGGTGACTATTCGCGCACTCCCTCTCCTGTTTGCCACGCTCGCCTTCGCTCAGGCTCCACTGGAACGTTTAGAGAAATCACCCCGCCACCAGGAATGGGTGCAGGTGAAGCACGGCGATCGCGTGGTCCACGCCTTCGTCGTCTATCCGGAGATCTCCACCAAAGCGACCGCCGTTCTGGTGATCCACGAGAACCAGGGACTCACCGATTGGGTCCGCAGCGTCGCCGACCAGCTTGCCGAGGCGGGCTACATCGCGATCGCGCCGGACCTGCTCTCCGGTTACGGTCCCGACGGCGGGCGGACCAAGGATTTCGCGCCGGGAACGGCTCGCGAAGGGATCGGCAGGCTGAAACCGGAGGGCGTCACCGCCGACCTGAACGCGGTCGCGGACTACGCGCTGAAGATCCCGGCGGCCAACGGAAAGATCGCGGTGGCCGGATTCTGCTGGGGCGGGTCGAATTCCTTCCGCTTCGCCACCAACCGCAAGGACCTGAAGGCGGCATTCGTGTTCTACGGGACCGGACCCATGGACGCGGAGTCGATCGCGCGCATCCAGGCGCCGGTCCACGGCTTTTACGGCGGCAACGACGAACGCGTGAACGCGACCATCCCGAAGTCCGAGGAGCTGATGAAGGCGGCGGGAAAGAAATACGAGCCGGTGGTCTACCCCGGCGCAGGACACGGGTTCATGCGCGCAGGCGAGGATCCGGCCGGGTCGGCCGAAAATCGCAAGGCGCGTGAAGAGGGTTGGAAGCGCTGGAAGGAACTGCTGAAATCGCTGTAGGCTGTCCTACTTGCGGGCGCCGCGCTGCGGGCTTTTCACCCGGGACTGCCGCAACTTCTTTTCCTTGCGCTTGGGCTTGCTGATGATGAACGTGCCGCTGCCGATGTACTCGGCTTTATAGAGTTTGTCGTCTGCCATCGAGCCTCCATTGTAACTCGATTCCGCCGGCGTGCGTTACACTGATAGACATGCGAGCGCTCCTCTCGATCCTGCTGGCATCTTCCTTTCTGATGCCCGTGAACGCGGCTCTGCCCGTGCCCCGCAAGGCGGGTGAATTCGTCATCAACATGACCAGCGGCTCCGAACTGCTGCTGAGCAGCTTCAAGGGCAAGGTGGTGATGGTGGAGTTCCTGTTCACGCGCTGTCCGCACTGCCAGGATTCGACCCGCATCATGAACAAGCTGTACGCGGAGCTCGGCCCTAAGGGATTCCAGCCGGTGGGAATCGCCATCGACACCATGGATCACATGCTGGTGCCGGACTTCATCAAGGCTTTCAACGTGAAGTACCCGGTGGGCTACGCGCAACGCGAGGCCGCGCTGAAGTACCTCGGCTTCAATCCGATGGAGCGCTGGGTGGTGCCGCAGATCATGGTGATCGATCGCCAGGGCAATATCCGCATGCAGACCCCGGCCGCCGGAGATCCCGCCATGCAGACCGAAGCCGGCATGCGCGCGGAGATCGAGAAGCTGCTGAACGAGCGGTCCGGCCCCGCCGCCAAGCCTGCGGCCACGACGCCCGCGAGCAAGAAGAAGGCGGGCTAAGTCCGCCGCCGCAGCGCCAGCATCCCGAGCGCTCCCGCAAGCAGCAGGGTGGCCGTTCCCGGCTCAGGCACCCCCACGGCATCGTCGAACACTCCGATCAATCCCATCCCCTGCGCGTTGGACGCGATGATCGCCGCGTTCGGGCCGATGGCCGATACCGAGCTTCCGTTGTTGTAATACAGCGTGGTGACTCCATTGAACAGCGGATGCGCGGTGTTGGGCGCGACATTCCCGCTGACTCCGTTGAAGGTGCTGGCGAAGTCGAGTCCGAAAGCGTTCAGAAACGCATCCCAGGCCGCGGCTTCCCCGGCGGATCCTCCCGCGATCGCGGCTGTTCCCCCGGCCAGGTAAACGCCACCGCCCTGATTCACATAAGCCTGCAGAACCGAAAGATCGGCGGGAACCGGGAGCCCCGCCAGGAAGATCGCCTCGAAACCGATCAGGTTGGGCAGGGTGAAGCTGGCGATGGGATTCACGTCCTGGCGTTGCACAGTGTATCCAGCGCCCGTAAGGGTATTCAGAAACTGCGACTGATTAAGCGAGAAATTGCTGGAGTAGATGAGAATGTCGCCGCTGCCGCCGGTAAGCAGATTCGCGACGTTGCGTACGAAGTTGCCGGTGCTCGTGGCCCCTGCCTGGGCGAATCCGGTATCACTGGTAGTCCATTCATCGTTGTTCACGATGATGGTCCCGGCCTGAAGCGTGGATGACAGGAGAATGAGCCAGGTCGCCGCAGTCTTGTTCACAATGGTCCTCCGATTCAGCCCCAGAATGGCAGAGGGCCGGAAGGGGGGCAAGCGGTCCGGCGTCACTCATCGTGCGGCAACTCACATTGCGTTGGACCCGGCGGTGCCGATTCGCACTTGTTGCGCCGGTTTTTTTTGGAGCTTCGAAACGGCCATTCGCGTGACCTCGCGAGCCGCCTCCCCTTTCCAAGCCACTCGGGAAATGCTTTGCTTCTCAAGTCGTCTTACGTCGGAACCTGACACCGGCGCGTTGTGCCGTCGGGCGGAGTTCCGTACGGAGGAATGAGAAACATGAACAAACTTTCCCTTATGGCCTGCGCCGCCGCCTTCGCCGGCGTATTCGCGGTGGATGGGCAGACAACCACGCCCACCAATCAGCCATTAAACATTGTCACCGGCGTTCAGCCGGGACCTCTGGGGCCGGGCGGAAACGTCACTGGAGGACCGCTGAACCTGATCGTGAACCTTACCGGCTCGCAGGACCCCACCGTCCCGGGACGCTCCCTGAACCGCAACCAGACCATCCGGATTACGCTGCCGGAGGGCTTCTCGCTTGGCCAGGGCGCTACCTTAACCCGCTTCGGCACCGGGGCATGCGGGTTTCCGCTGGCCGAAGACAGCACCTGCAATACCGCGGTGCTGATGTCGGGAACGCCGGATTCCACCATTTCGCCCAGCAGCTATGAAGTCACGCTGGAAGGCGGCAACACCATCGTGATACGCGCCACCCAGGACATCATGGCCGGCCCGAACTCGCCCGGCGTCAAGCAGGTGCACCTGCTGCTGAACACTGTGAACAACCCCGCGCCGGGCATGTATCTGTTCAATATCACCTCCGCCACCGGCGCCAACAATGCCAATGAGACGGGCCAGGCCACGGTGCAGATCACCGGGCGCGGACGTCCCACGATTCTGGCCACCAGCCGGTTCGCCTCGCCCGTTGGCGCGGACGCGACCTTCCAGACGGTGCTGCCCGGCAACGAAACGCCAAATACCTTCGATCTGCTGCTTTGGGACGGCAGAGGAGAGCCTCTGTTGGGCGTGACTCTGGAATCGAACGGTAACGCCGACACCGACTTCCCCTCGTGGGTGCTGCGCCAGGGGAACCGCGCGGTCGGTTTCTGCTGGGCGGACGCCCCGCGGAACGCCACGGGGATACGCCTGGCCGCCGCGCCATCGAGCCAGGTGACCTGGGGCGTGACCGGCCAGCAGGCGGCGCTGCTGCGCCTGTTCTTCCGCGCCGGGACCACGGTTGGTAACTACACGGTGGAGTGCCAGATGATCGGCGGCAACTCGGTGCGGATGAACGTCCGCGCTACCAACCAGTTGCCCGGCACTGGCAGCGGCAGCGCGGGACAGCAGTAGCTGCTGTTATACTGAGGTCGTAAGTGCGCCCGTAGCTCAGTCTGGATAGAGCGTTTGCCTCCGGAGCAAAAGGTCAGAGGTTCGAATCCTCTCGGGCGTACCACGAAATCTTGAATAGGGACGGCCACCCGGCGGGGTGGCCGTTTCGCTTTTGGCGGATTGCGCACCACCACCGCGTGTTCCGCGCATGGACCGTCTTCGGAACGCGGATTTCTGAAGTTAAGGCTTGTCCGTCGCTCCCCCTGGTCCTGTTCAACGGCGTTGGTCGTCAGGGCGGTATCCTGGAGGCAAGAAATGGACCGATCCGAATTCCAAAGCCGTCGAGCGCCTGGATGATGCTGCTGCCTTGCTGAAGGCAGGACGCCACGCTTGCGCCTATTACGTTTGCGGCTACGCAGTGGAATGTGCTCTGAAGGCCTGCATAGCGCGCCAGACCAAACAGGACCAATTCCCTCCCAGAGATGCCGCGAAATATTACGTTCATGACATTGCCAAACTCTTAGACATCGCCGGCCTCAGTGAAGAGTATTCCAGAGAGGCGAGTCAAGACCCGGCCTTCAGAACGAATTGGGCTGTCGTAAAGGACTGGTCAGAGGAGTCTAGATACCAAAACCGCCATGAGCAGCAGGCGCAGGAGCTGCTGGATGCAGTTGGCGATCCTCAGCATGGAGTGCTTCGATGGTTAAAAGAAAACTGGTAGAAGAACTCATTAGCGACGGCGCGAAACTATTGCGCGAGCTCGACGCTAACCTCTTTCCGGTGGAGTCCATGTTCTGGGTCCGTTTGCCCGTCGAGGATTATTGGCGGCTCGTCATCGCCTCGCCACTTGTCGCGCAGCGCGGGAGCATGTTCGGCTACCGGCTCTTGAATGAGATCCTGGGAGACCTCAACTTGGCTGGCATCACTTTAGAAGATGTATCTATAGTCGATCCCCCATCGTCGCAGTTCGAGTCCCTCTACTCTTTAGCCTCTGGATCAGCGCGGCTCGCCGCTGGTACCGCATGGCTCGAATTCGAGGATGACGTTGTCTACCGCTGGACGGGCGCGTCGGTTTCCGCGGAGCTCGACTGCGAGGTCTCCGCCAGTGAGTTGCAGCAATTCTGGGAGGCTGAGCGGGAGCGCATGCGACTTAGCTATCCCGCCTTGCTGATCAGGAAAGATGGCCGACGCGTCACGTTGCGATTTCACCCGCAACACGGGCCGCAACAGAACATCGCAGGTATAAAGACCGGATTTGTGTTCGCTCTCCATCGACCAGATGCTCGCCCGAGTTGCAAAGTGAAATGGCTCGATTAGTTGCGAATGCGAGACGCGGGCAGGATGGCCGTCTTGGTTGTTGCTGGAGTCGGCCATCACCGCAGAATGTTGACCAAAGACTGCCACAATCTACTGCCGCACCGCGATGGTCGCGATGTTCGGGCTCCGGATGCCGCCGATCTCCACCACCACCGGCTGCTCCCCCGACAGGTGCTCCGGCACGCGCGCATTGATTTGCGTGACGCCCGCGACCAAGCCCGGCGCGGAACCAGCGTATTCCACCACCGCGCGGCGCCAGCCGATATACACGGCGATTTCCTGTGCGGGTTTCCGCCCCGCGGGTGAGAATTCGCCGTCGGTGCTCGGTGGAACCGTGGGCCCTGTGCCGGTCAGGAACAACACAATTACGGAGCCACCTTCCGCCGGATTTTGAGGCGAATTGACGCTGCCATCCTGATTCAGCGCGGCGGCCAAGCCGCGCCCGGTTCCTGCGCCGGAGAAAAACCCAGGCGATACCGGAGCGATTTCAAACACGGCGGTCGCCGCCGAGGTCGCGCCGCGATACTGCACCCGGACATCCGCCTCGGTCCGGCCCGCGAGCCCGTACGGCGCCACCACATTCACCTGCCGGTCCGATGCGTAGAGCACAGGAGCCGGGATGCCGCCGAACAGCACCTGTGTGCCGGCCAGTTCCGTCTCCACGCGGCCTCGCGAAGCATCGAAGACGACACCGGTTTCCGGGCCCATGCCCGCGCCGAAGATCGACACGATCTGCCCCGGCGCCACCGGACCGGGAAGCAGCGTGGCTGCGTCCACCAGGTCTTCTGTCGCCAGGTCCAAGGGACGCACGAAGCGCGTGCCGATGCTCATCGGCGACTCCACGCGCAAGGTCCATTCCGGTTGCGTGTATTCGCGGGTTCCGGTCCAGGAGCGGAAGCGATACCCGGGGTTCGCGGTTGCCTTCAGACGCAGGATCGTGCCCAAGGGATAGAAGTCATCCGCGCTCGGCGGATCCACCGTAATCGATCCCGGCAGCGGGGGCGGCACCAGCCGCGCCCACTCGATGTCGACCTTCACTTCGTTCGTATAGCTCGCTGTGACCGTTCCCCCGTTCGGTCCTGCTGTGATCGAATGCTCGCGTGCGCCGCCATCGCTCCAGGAAAGAAACCGGCGGCGCAATCTCTGCTCGAATTCGAGTTTCTCGGGCTCGGCGGCGATGGTATGCTCGCTGCCCGGCGTCCACAGGAACGACAC
>CAYOQB010000077.1:0-24079 GCA_964406035.1 uncultured Solibacteraceae bacterium
TTCCTGCACGGTGAGATCCTCGAGCTCGCGCTGCGCGGCTTCGAGCGCGGACGGAACCGAATTCTGCCCCAGCGCCAGACGCGCGCAAGCGGTGTCGAGCACGCTCACTGCCTTGTCCGGAAGCTGCCGGCCCGCGATATAGCGGTGCGAAAGCTTCACCGCCGCGTTCAAGCCCTCATCCAGAATGCGCACCGTGTGGTGCTTCTCCAGCGTGTTGACGATGCCGCGCAGCATCACGCCGCACACCTGCTCGGTGGGCTCCTCCACCTTCACCACCTGGAAGCGGCGGGCGAGGGCGGCATCCTTTTCGAAGTATTTCTTGTACTCGCTCCACGTGGTGGCGGCGACGGTGCGCAGCTCGCCGCGCGCCAGCGCGGGCTTCAGCAGGTTGGCGGCATCGCCCTGCCCCGCCTGGCCTCCCGCTCCGATCATGGTGTGCGCTTCGTCGATAAACAGAATGATCGGCTTGGGCGAGGACTTCACTTCCTCGATCAGCCCCTTCAGCCGGTTCTCGAATTCGCCCTTGACGCCCGCGCCCGCCTGCAGCAGCGCCAGGTCGAGCGAGTGCAGTTCGACGTTCTGCAGCGCCGGGGGCACGTCCTTTTGCGCGATGCGGATGGCGAAGCCTTCCACCACCGCGGTCTTGCCGACGCCTGCCTCGCCGGTCAGAATCGGATTGTTCTGGCGGCGGCGCAGCAGGATGTCGATCACCTGGCGGATCTCCAGGTCGCGGCCGAGCACGGGATCGATGCGGCCCTGCCGCGCGCGATCGGTGAGATTCACCGTGAACTGATCCAGGTTCGGCGTCTTGCCGCTCTTGCGCGGCATGCCGCCGGTGTCCCCGGACGAATCCATTTCATCGGCGGTGGGAGTCGCGTCCTCGTGCGAGCCGGCGACGATCTGCGCGAAATCCTTCTTCAGCAGCGCGCCCTCAATCTTCTGCATTTCCCGGCTGAACTCGCCCACCATGCGCTTCAGTTCCTCGTTGGAGGCCAGCGCCAGGATGCAGTAGCCGGAGCGGACCTTGCCGGCGTTGAAGTCGATGGAGCCGAGCGTCCACGCCTCGGTCATCATCTTCAGGATCGTGGGGCTGATGGCTGGCGTGCGGCCGTTGCCGGTCTTCAGCTTGTCCATGCTCCGCTCGATCTCCTTCTGGAGCCGGGCGGGTTCAATGCCGAACTGCCGGAAAATCCGGGCGGCATCGTTGTCGGAGGAATCGAGGAGCTTCATCAGGAAATGCTCGATCTCGATGTCGTAGTGGGTGCGCGACAGGCATAGCCCGGCGGCCGACTCCAACGCTCCTCTGGTTGTATCGTTCAGTTTCCCGATCAGGGATTTCAGATTGACGCTCATAAGTCCTCTCAGACCTCGCCCAGGTGGATATGCGACAAAAGGCGGGAGATTCGATCACCGCCCGCGCCGGCTCCGGAGAAGCCTTCCAGCCTGCCTTAAGTCCGTAAAATTGTATCACTCGGGCTGCGCAACATCGGCGCGGTTCTGGCCCATGTCGTCCACCCGAGAAGCGGGGATTCGTCCCCGGTTTGCCCCAGCGAACAGGGCGGCACCTGCTCCTGCTGCAGCACCAGTTGCACTTCGAAATCGATCTCCTGCCGGGAGAAGAAACTGGTCAGCGCGCGCAGCGGCTGATAGGCGGTCCCGATGGGGAGAAATTGCAGGTACTTGGCCAGCGGCATGGGTCCGATGCGGACGCGCGCGCCGGCCTGCTGATTCCAGATTTCATCGCCGACGATCGCCCCCAGGCCAAGCTGCTCGGAGGCGGTGGTGGCGCGGTCAAACTGCGTCTGCGTGGGGATATCCAGCCGGTACCATGCGCCCACGAACTGCTCCACCTGCACCGGCACGTCGAAGAAGTCGGCCAGGATCTGCTCCAGCGCGGCGGCGGAGCGCGGCTGCAGCGACAGCAACCCGGCGTAGAACAACAGCGAATCGTCCACCACCGCGAGGCGATTTTGCAGATGCCCGGTGCCGAGCCCCACCAGCGACATCAGGATGTGCGAAAAGCGATCCCGCTCCCCGCGCTCGTAGCCGATGATGAACCGGTACTTCTCCCAGGCCTGATAGAACAGGGAGAGCATCCGGTGGTTGAACATGTCCAGGAAGTCGGCGACGCCGCGATCCTTGGCGCGGATGCGCTCCACCACCAGTTGCGTGTAATAAATCGGCAGCAGGCCCACCGGGCCGGTGAGTCCGAAGAAGTTCACGATGATCGCCGGCGGACCGGGGACTTCCGGGTCCGGCCAGACGATCCCTTGCACCTCGCTCGCCGGGAACGGCAGCGAGTTGTGCGCCTTGAAGCGGACCACCTCGCGGCCCGGAGGCACAAAGCGGCCCACGGGGGAGCGCTCCGGATGCATCCGCTCCATCAGGCGGACCATCTGGAAGAAATGAAACTCGAAGGGGACCTTGCGCAGCAGCTTCTCGACGCGCTCGAAGCGCTCCGCCGGGAGCACTTCGAACGAACCGGTGGGAAGGTTCGCCCCTACATCAGGATGATCTGCCCGGCTCGTGGAGGCCACTCCTGGACGATCTCCTTTCTCATCGAGCTTCGGAGCGTGAGCTGGCTGAAGCTGTTGAGCGAAGTATACAGGGCGAGGAAGCGCTCCAGCACGGCGCCGAACAGGTACACGCCGCCGCCGACAAACTGCTCCTCATCCACTTCGAGGTTGACGCGCGTGCCGCGCGCGAAGGTGATGCCGTTTTCCGAGATCAGCCGCGCGAAATGCCGCTCGCTGGCCACCGAGCGGATGCCCTCCACCTGCTTCTCGGCATAACTCGAGCCGCTGAAATTGTACAGCTTCAAAATCTCCTTGAACGCTTCCACGCCGTCTTCCACCAGCGACAGGTAGTTCAGCGACAGGTGCGACATCAGGCGCCACAACAGGGATTTGCCCACCGCCGGGCGCAGTGTGTTGGTGGGCTTCCGCAGCGCCACGATGCGCTTGATGGCGATGCCGCCCAGCAGGTCAAAATCGCCTGCTTCGTTGCCGAACGGCAGTCGCGACGGCAGGTCGCGATTGGAGCAGGTGGCGCGAACCGTCAGCGCGTCCGCGTCGGGATGCAGCGGGCGTGTCGAGAGGTCAACGAGCGACAGGTAAATTTCGGTGCCTTCATCGCTCGCCTTTCCGGAGGCGCGGCGATGCGCCAGCCAGAAGGTCTGCGCCTTGTCCTTCACCGGGGAGTGCCGGAAGGAATAGAACGGCTCGTACTTCATTACGTCGCGAGTCTGCGGATTGATGCTGACTACTTCGTCGACGCTGAAGATCTCGATGGCGTTGGGACGCCGCACGTCCGGCACCACGGGATACTCGAACTTGCGCTGATCCATCAGGATCGGCTCGCAGGTCTGGGGGAACAGATTGATGATCGGAGTGCAGTTCAGGCGGAACGTCTTGGCTGAAATGCCGAGTTCCAGCACCTGCCGCCGCTCATTCAGCTCGAACGGCGACACCAGGAAGATGATCTCGGCCTTGTTCTTGAAGCCGTTCATCCATACGTTCTCCAGCCCGGTTAGATCCAGGAAGAAGAACTTGTCGGGGAAGGCGAAGTATTCCTGCAGCAGCCGGTATCCGATGAAGGAACGGCGGGGGTACGGAATCATGCCTTCATCCGCGCCGAAGCCCACCGCCTGGATCGCGTCGGGACGCAGCATCACCGGACGCAGCTTGGGATTGGACGGATCGCGGATCAGGATCTGCGTGGTGTTGCAGAACAGCAGCTCGTACAGGGTGTAAACCAGGTTGGCGTCGCCGTTCAGGAACAGGCGCAGCGTGCCCAGGCCGATCTTGGGCAGCAGCACTTCCGGCGGTCCGGCGATTTCCACCCGCACCGCCGCCGCGGCGTCCAGCGACTTCACTGGCGGCGTGAGGCGGTCCGGCGAGGTCCATTCCGCCGCGGTCACGGTCAAGGGCCAGGCCGTGGTCTCATAGCAGGTGCGGAACTGGCAGGGCACGCCGCCCACGGGGCGCGAGTTCAGCAGCGAGTTGCGCGGCACCTTCTGCGGGGTCACCGGCCCGCCGCGCTCGGCGTCCAGGTGCAGTTGCGCGATGGACATTGACGGCAGCGGCCGGATGTAGTGCGGGTACAGAATGCTGATGAGCGCTTCGGTGATCTCCGGGAACTCATCATCGATCTTCAGGTGAACGCGCGCGGCCAGGAACGCGAAGGCCTCCAGCAGGCGTTCGACGTGCGGATCCTCGCACTTGTCCGCCTCCAGCACCAGCCGGCCGGCGATCTTGGGGTACTTCTCGGCGAACTCCGCGCCCATCTGGCGCAGAAAGTTCAGCTCCCGTTCGTAATAAAGGAGTAGTTCGTCACGCACTGCGATCACCCTTGACCAGGTATTCTCCGCTGGTCAGCGAGAGCGTGGTGTCGAACGAAATGTGTTCCGGGGCGGGGTCCATCTGCAGCATGCCTTCAATCTGGAACGTCAGCGCGCGGATCTTGCTGTCGGGTATCTCCAGCACTTTTACGTTCACGTCGCGCAAGCGAGGCTCGAAAATCGCCACCACGGCCTCGACTTCCTTCAGCAGCTTGGCGCGGTCGCGCGAGGAGGAGACGCTGAGGGTGGTGAAGTCGGGCAATCCGTAGTTGAACAGGGACCGGCTGAGCTCCGGGTACTCCTCGCCGGCGGCCTCCGGGATGCGCCGGGTGTTCAGCAGCCACTCCAGGTCCCGCCGCAGGGATTGTTTCAGCAGGCGGATGGACTGCGCGCGGGTCACCGGCGGATCGGTAGCGAGTCCGGGATCGTTGTTCATGAGCCGGTCGAGAAGCGCCTGCGATACTGTGAGATCCGGATCCGGCCGGGCCATGGGCTACCTCCCGACCGCCAGCGCCTGCAGCGGGTCCAGACGGCAGATCCGCGAGTAAAGCTGGTTCTTGCGGTCCTCTTCGCCGGCTTTCGGCGTGCCCAGGCAGCGATACAGCAGCACCAGCGGATGCGCCACCATCGGCGACGCTTCCCAGCGCTCCAGGCGGTACTCATCGATCTCCCGCGCCAGCTCTTCCAGAATCGGCTGGGCCAAGGCCTGGTGCCCGGTGGCGATACAGATTTGCGCCAGCTCCACCTTGCGCTGGAATCGCGACCGGCCGGACTGCTGCTTGCCCAGATCGTCCATCAGAATCTCAATCGCCTCGCGGTGCCGCCCGCCCTGCGCGGCTTGCATGGCAAGCTCGTAGGCGGTGGGCATGCGCTCGGCTGCATGGTCGCCGTTGGAGGATTCCTCCACCGGCTCCGGCGGGGGCGTATAGGAGAACATCTCCTGCGCAGGCGCGGCGGCTTCCTGGCTGACAGGCGGCGCCACTTCCTGCAGCCAGGCCTGGGTTTCGCCGTTGGCCGTCGGAGTATCGTCCATCAGCGTCCACGACGGCAGGTTCGGGTAATCGATCAGCAGGCAGCGGATCTCGCTGCGGATGGCGTTCGAAATGGCGTAGTATCCGGACTCGTCGCAGGCGCGGACCACGTAGCGCTGCAGATCCAGCCAGGCGCGGCCGCAGGGCAGGGCCATCGCGGACTCCGCGGTTTCGATCAGTTCCGCCCAGTTCGATTCCAGTGCCAGACGCTTCAAGCCTTGCCGGACCTCGGAGTCGGGCGCTTCCAGCACGGTGGGATCCGGGCTGTCGCCGTGGCCCCGCAGTTCGCCCCAGCGGAAGCCGCGCAGCATCAGGTAGGGCGCGGGACTGTTGGGATCGCTCTGCCGCATCCATTTGGCCACGGCGGCGAGACGCGCCGCGGCGTCTTCCATGTCCGTGGGCTCGGGACCGGCGGAGATCCCCTTCTTCCTGCGCGCCGGACGCGACGGGCTTTCCTCGTAGCTCTCCGAGTACTCTTCCTCGGCGGGAGCTTCTTCCACCGCCGTCTCCGGACCGCCGCCTTCCAGCTCGTACTTGCGGTTGAGCTGGGTCTTGATCAGATGACGGATCTCTTCGAGCGCCGTTTGCAGCGGGCTGAACGAGGGGCTGTAATCGGCGAACTTGGCGTCGCAGATCTCTTTCAGTCCCGTGCAGCTTTCGAGCAGGCCGTCGAAGGTGGCCAGGATCGCTTCAAACTGCTGGGTGGAAGTGGTGCGGAAGATCTGTTCGAACTCTTCCGGCGTCAGCTTGCCGTCCGCGACGGCGCCCTGGCGCAACTCCATCTTCTGTTCGTTGGAGCCTGCTTCCTCCTCGGTGGGCACCGTGCGGGACTGCTGGTAGCGATAGAAACTGACCCCGCCCTTGTACAGCGGCGCTTTCCTGAGGTGATCCACCAGCCGGCTGCCGAGCCATTCGAGCGGCACGGAGCGCAGTTCCAGGTCGCCGTCCTCGATTTCCGGATACAGCGTGTCCCAGAAGTTCTCGAGCAGCGCCCGGTTCAGGTCCAGACCCTCGCGCAGCCCGGAGAGGCCTTCCTTGCGCAGCAGCGCCTCGGTCAGCCAGACGGCGAGCTGCAGATCCTTGCTCTGGGTGGCGATAGCCTCGCCCGCGAGCTTGATGATCTGGGTGGCATCGTAGGACTTGCGTTCGCGCGCCCACTCGCCCTGCGGCGCGTCGTCATCCTCGCGCCGCGCTTCCTTGATCTTGTCGTAAACCGGAGCGTACCGGATCTCCTTGCCGCTCGGGTTATCGCCGGGTATCGGATTCAGGAGGTCGTCGCGTAACGGCATTCCTCGTTGTGCCTCGAGTGTGGATGGACGTCTGGATCGCGGGCGGGCGGGCTAAACCGCTTCAGCCGGCTTGCGCGGATTCGGCGTCCGCCTCAGTGGGGTGAGCAAACTCGATCTTCTGGATTTCCAGAATCGGAATGTCTTCACCGTCCACGGTAAACATCTTCTGACCGAACGGCACCGCCGTCCCGTCTTCCTGCTCCTTCCATTCCGTCGAGCGTCCCAGGCGCACCAGGTCATTGGGGTACTGCGAGGAGAACGGGCTGATCACGGGAACCAGCACGTGTCCCAGCTCGGTCGCCTTAAACGCGGCGCCGGTGCGGACGATGGCGGGACGCCAGATCAGATCCCGCAGCTTGGACGGTTTTTCGAATTCGATGGACTCGACGTGTTCGAAGGGAATCCAGAGGTAAGCTCCGGCGGCGAACAACTCCAGCCGGGAGCCCACCCGCGGGTCCGCATCCACGATCCATTCGAACGGCTTCCCGTTGAGGGACCCGGCGTAATCGCGGTCGGCTGCCGGCACGGAGGGGTAATCCCTGTTCTTGAACGTGTCATGGCGGACCTTCTCGCCATGGATGGCGGACAGATACAGAACGGCGCCCATTTCGGTGTTCTGGTTCTCGTCCGCAAGCACCTTCAACTGCTTCTCGGCGCGATCCCACTCGCCGGTAAAACAAAGCAGCTCAAAAAGAAAAGTGCGGCGCCGAATGTCGGTTGGGTTGTCCCGCAACTCGGCATTCAGCGCCTGCACTGCCTCGGTGAGCTTTCCGGATTGAAACAGCTCCCTGGCGTTCATTTATGGTTAGACCTTCGTGCCCTTCTTCAGGTCGAAGCCGGCCTTGACAGAGCCGACCAAGCCGCCCTTGGCATCCTGCTCCTTGTACTCCACCTCGATCTTGGCGAAGTTGAAGGCGCATTGATCCATGGGGAGGATGTCAGCGGCGCCGCTGCCGCCGGTCTGATAGGACGAAACCAGAAGATCGGTGAAGCTGACCTTCAGGAATGGTTCCTGGTTGCCGCCGGCCTTCCGGCAGGTGAGAACAGCCTTCGGGATGTGCTGGCCCGAAGCGCAAGCCAGCATCAGCTTCGGCGAAGCCTTGCAGACCTTGAATACAAAGTGGAAGTCCTGCATGCTGACCTTGCCGGCGCCGCCGCCGCCGCCGTGAGCGAAGGTGCCCACGTTCGTCTCGCCCCAGCTCCAGCTCTCGAGCTGAAGCTCTTTCTCGTGACCTTTCGATTGGGACTCGCCCTCAATCGTGTCGATCTTCAGGTAATAATCTACTGCAGCCATTGTGTTTGGTGCCTCCTGTTTCTATACGCGCAATCTTTTGCAAACCAAGATCAGCCTTTTTCAGCCTAGCCGCGAGCCGAAGGAGGCAGATCCGCCACCAGCCGCAACGAAACCGACAGCTCATCCAATTGGAAGTGCGGCCGCAGGAACGCTACCGCGCGGTAGGCGCCCGGCTTGCCGGGAATCTCCATCACTTCCACGCGCGCTTCCCGCAACGGGAACTGCGCCTTCACCGCCGGCGATGCCGTATCGTCCGGAGTCACATAGTTGTTGATCCACTGGTTCAGCCAGCGCTCGCAATCGGCGCGGGACATGAAGCTGCCGATCTTGTCGCGCATCATGGCCTTCAGATAGTGCGCGAAGCGGGACACCGCCAGGATGTACGGCAATTGGGTGGACAGACGCGCATTGGCGTTGGCCGCTTCCTTGTCATACAGCTTGGCCTTCTGCGCCGACTGGACGCTGAAGAACGCGGCGTAATCGGTGCCCTTGCAGTGCACCAGCGGCACGAAGCCGAGGTCGGCGAGCTCCTTTTCACGGCGGTCCGTGATGGGAACTTCCGTCGGGCACTTCATCACCACGTCGCCTTCATCGGTGTAGAAGTTGTGAACCGGCAGGCCTTCCACCAGTCCGCCGCCTTCCACGCCGCGGATGGAGGCGCACCAGCCGTACAGCGCGAACGCCGTGGTCAGCCGCGCGCCCAGCGAATAGGCCGCGTTGGTCCACAGGTACTTGCTGTGATCGGTGCCGTCCACGTTCTCCTCGTAGGCGAACTCCTCGATCTGCACGTTGTCCCGGCCGTAGGGCAGGCGGCCCAAAACGTGGGGAACGCACAGGCCGACGTAGCGCGAGTCCTCGCTCTGCCGGAAGCTCTTCCACTTGGCGTACTCGGTGGTGTCGAACACCTTGCCGAGGTCGCGGGGCTGGTCGAGCTGCGCGAAGCTGTCGAGGTTGAAGAAGTCCGCGCTGGCTGCGGTGAGGAAGGGAGCGTGAGCCGCCGCGGCAGTCTGCGCCACGCGCTCCAGGAACTCCATGTCCTCGGGTCCGCGGCCGAGCTCGTAATCGCCGATCATCGCCGCGAAGGGCGCGCCGCCGAATACGCCGAACTCTTCCTCGTACACCTTTTTGAACAGGGCGCTCTGGTCGAACTCGGGAGCGCGCTGCAAGTCCTTCAGCAGCTCCTTCTTCGACACGTTCAGCACCTTGATCTTCAACTGATCGCTGGTCTCGCTCTGATCCATCAGATACTTCAGCCCGCGCCAGCTTCCTTCCAGCTTCTGGAACGCGGCGTGATGCAGGATCTCATTCAACTGAATGGACAGCAGGTGATCGATCTGCGCGATACGCGCGTTGATCATCGCCTCCACGTCCTTGCTGACGGTCATCGAGCCGTCCAGCACCTGGCGGACAAACTCCTTGACCAGTTCCTTGCCGCGTTCCCGCGCGGCAGGTTCCTTGCCAAGCCGTCCTTCTTCTACAATCTGGTCGAGCAATCCGCGCTCGAGCGTGGTTTCCTGCGCCTGCGGGCGCGCCTGTTGAGCGTCACTCATTGGAACCTCCCTCCGATCCGCCGCCGACTTCGCCCTTCAGCTTGCTCAGCTTATCGGAGCTGCTCACGGCGTCCATCAACAGTTCATCCAGCTTGTCATTGCCCTGCAGGCTGCCCCGCAGGTCCGCGAGCTTGGTGCGCAGATCCAGCAACTCCTTGAGCGGCTTCACCTGCTTGGCCACATTGGCCGGGGAGAAGTCGTCCATCGAGCGGAAGTGCAGGTCCACCTTCAGCTGCGGCGCATCCTCTTCCTCCGCCAGCTTGTTCTCCACCGAGAACGCCAGGTGCGGCTTCATGCCGGCCAGCACGGCGTCAAAGTTATCCGGATTCACTTCGGTGAATTTCCGGTCGCGGAGCCGCGGAAGCGGGTCCGCCGGCTGTCCGGTGAAGTCTCCCAGTACGCCCAGCACAAAGGGAAGTTCCTTCAACTCGATTGCGTCGCCGATTTCGACGTCGTAGGTTACGTGGACGCGCGGCGGACGCACACGATCGAGTTTGTGTTGCGTGCTTGCTCTTGCCATAGTTACCTCTAGTCTCCGATCCTCAAGTCTCGAACGCAGGACGGCAAAGCGGGGCGCGGCGAGTAGACTGTTTTCAGATCTCGCCCGGCGCTTCGACCGGCGTTCCGTTCCCGACACGGACAGTCGAATGCCGCCGCCTCTCGATGCTCGCGGTTTAGTCCGGGTTCGAGTATATACACGCCCTCAGAGGGAGTCAAGAACAACCTCTGCATTACGGAACCGTGTAAGGCTTTTTCCGGATCTCAGACTCCAGCCGGCGCCGGAATCGGTACTCTCGCCGCGTCCCGCCACAACCGTTCCAGGTCGTAATAGGCACGCGAGGAATCGGAGAAGATATGGATCACCAGGTCCCCATAATCCGCCAGAATCCACTCCGCGTTGGCGTAGCCCTCCACGTTCACCGGCTTTTCGCCCGCTTCCGCCAGGCGTTTGCCGATCTCGTCACTGATCGCCTGGATCTGCTTTGCGTTCGATCCGGTGGCGATCACGAAAAAATCAGCGAAGGAACTGGGCCGCAGGTCCAGTACCACCAGGTCGCGAGCCTGCTTGGCGTCGGCGGCGCGGACCGCGGTCAGCCAGGTGGGCTCCTCCGAGCCCTCCGGCAGGGGTGCGGCATCCCCGGGCGGCTGCGGCAGAGCCGCCGGCGGCGGGATCGCCCGCTTGGAACTGGTTCTTGGCTTCTTGGCGGCTGGTTTCCGGGGTTTGGGTGGCACGTGTAACTGGTTCGATCGTACTACAATAGAAGGTAGTTTGCGGTTTCCTGTTCTCCTCCTCTGCGCCGCGGCAGCCACCGCATGGGCGCAGCCCCCCGCCGTCTCCGACGCCGAAGCCCTGCGCGACAAGCTCGAGCGCTCGCGCCAGTTGGTTGCCGCCGGCGCCATGGCCCCGGCCAAGCTCAGGGAGCTGGAGGAGTCGCTGCTCGATGCCGAGGACAACCGGGTCCTGCAGGGCACCCTGTACCGCAGCCTGACCCTGGAAGAACTGAACGAAGGCCAAAGCGAGTCCATGATCAATGCGGCCCGCAGGCGGCTGGATCGCCAGGCCGGGCGGGTGCGCAAGCTGGAGGATCTGGCCGCCGCCGGGGCAGTGGCGTCCAACCAGATCGCCGAGGCACAGGAAGAGCTCGCCTCCCGCCAGGAAACCCTGGATCAGGCGATCCGCCGCTCCCGGTTGTTCGAGCAGTTGTTGGCGGCCGCCCGGGTCGAAACCGAGCCGGAAACCGCTCCCGCCGAGGAATGGAAACCCTACGAGCGCTTCGACGGACGCGGCCTCTTCACGCCCGGCGATTGGCGGCGGCTGGCGGGCGAGTTCCAGCAGGAGTTCGGACGCCCCCTCCCGGTGAGCGCCAACGGGTCCACGGCGGTGCACCGCGCCATGGGCTACGACCACCGCGGGCGAGTCGATCTCGCGCTGGCGCCGGACGATCCGGAAGGCGTCTGGGTCCGCCGCTGGCTGACCGACAACGGCGTCCCGTTTTTCGCTTTTCGCGTGGCCATCCGCGGCTCCGCCACCGCGCCGCACATCCATGTCGGCCCGCCCAGCCTGCGCTACAAGGCCGTGGATTGAGCCGCTCCCGTTTCGCCGGTCTTTAGAGATACTAGGGGACTATGTCCTCGCTCCGCGTGTTCCTCACGGCGGCCCAGATTCGCGAAGCCGTGAGCCAGGTCGCCGCCAAGATCGACGCCGACTATCCCCAGGGCCCCGTGTACCTGATCATCGTGCTGAAAGGCGCCTGCCTGTTCGCCGCCGATCTGGCGCGCGCGATGAAGACGCCCTCCCGCCTGGCGTTCCTCGGCATTTCGAGTTACGGCAAGGCCAAGTCTACCTCGGGCGAAGTAAAGGTGACCCAGGACCTGGACCTGTCCATCGAGGGCAAGGACGTCATCATTGTCGAGGACATCATCGACAGCGGCATCACCTTAAGCTATCTGCTGAGCCTGCTGAGCCAGCGGCAGCCGCGCAGCATCCGCATCGCCACGCTGTTGGACAAGCCGGACCGGAGGCAGCGCGAGGTCCAGGTGGACTACGTCGGCTTCCAGATTCCCGACGAGTTCGTAGTGGGCTACGGCCTGGACTTCGCCGAGGATTACCGCAACCTGAGCGACATCTGCATCCTGTCGGATTAGGGCCGCCGCCTGGGTGTGTACACTGGTAGCTTCATGCGCCTGTTCACGGGCATCGCTTTACCCGAAGAAATCGAGGGCCGATTCGAGCAGTTGCTGGGGCGGCTGCGTCCGGCCGCGCCCGCGCAGGGCTGGAGTCCGGTGGAGAACCTGCACGTGACCATCAAATTCATCGGCGAGCTTGCCGAAGCGCGGCTGCCCGAGCTCAAGCAGGTGCTGGGATCGCTGCCCGCCGCCGCTCCGGAAATCGAGTTGCAAGGCCTCGGCTGGTTCCCGAATCCGCATCACCCCCGGGTGCTGTGGGCCGGCGTTCGGGCGGACCCTGCATTGCGCGATTTGGCGGCCGCGGCGAATCAGGCGCTGGTCCCCTTGGGAATCGCCGCCGAAACCAAGCCGTACGCGCCGCATCTGACCCTGGCCCGCATCAAAACCGACGAAGGCCTGATCCCGCTGCGGCAGGCGATCGCGCAGCTCGATTCCGTGGAGTTCGGCCGGTTCCGCCCGGATTCGTTTCACCTGTACCTGAGCAAGCCCGGACCGCGCGGCTCGGTCTATTCCAAACTGGCGTCCTTCCCGCTCGCATGACTCCCGCTCTCCTTCTGCTGTCCGCATATCTGATCGGCGCGATTCCGTTTGGCTTCCTGCTGGTCCGGCTGATGACCGGCAAGGATGTGCGCAGCGCGGGATCGGGCAACATCGGCGCGACCAACGTGCTGCGCACCACGGGACGCGCGGCGGGGGTCGCCACGCTGATCCTGGACATCATCAAGGGCGTGCTTGCCGTCTGGCTGGCGGATCGCTACACCGGCGGGTCGCCGCTGTGGACCAGCCTCGCGGCGCTGGCGGTGATGGCCGGGCACGCCTTTCCCGTTTTCCTGAAGTTCCAGGGCGGCAAGGCCGTGGCCAGCTTTATCGGGGCGTTCCTGTACCTGACGCCCGCTCCGCTGCTGGGATCCTTGGTTGTGTTTGTCATCGCGGTGGCGGTGACGCGCTACATTTCGATGGGCTCGATTCTGGCGGCGGGCCTGTTCCCGCTGGGCGTCTGGCTGATCCTGCATCCGCCCGCACCGGTGTTGCTGGCGTCGATCGCAGCCGGCGCGTTTATCGTGTACCGGCACAAAGCGAACATCCAGCGGATTCGGGACGGCAACGAAAACGTGTTCCGCTTCGCCAGGCGAGGATCGCTGCAATGACGCTGGCCATCGCCGGCGGCGGCAGTTGGGGCACCGCGCTGGCCATCGCCCTTGCGCCGCGATTCGAATCGGTCCGGTTGTGGGTTCATGAAGCCGACCTGGCGGAGCGGATGCAGCAATCCCGCGAGAACGATCTGTACCTCCCCGGCTTTTCCCTGCCTCCGAACATCCGCGTGACTTCCGAAATGGCCGACGCCCTGCGGGATGCGCCGCTGATCCTCGGCGTCATGCCGTCGCATCACGCACGCGCCGTGTACGCCGCCATTACGCCGCATCTCGCGCCGGGCGCGATGGTCGTCAGCGCGACCAAGGGACTGGAGAACGGAACGCTGCTGCGCATGTCGCAGGTGATCGCGGCCGAACTGCCGGGAGCGAGAATCGCGGTGCTGTCGGGGCCGACATTCGCGCGCGAGATCGCGCAGGGGCAGCCCGCGGCGGCGATCATCGCCAGCGCGGACGAGGCCACGGCGGCGTACGTGCAGCAGGCGTTCTCCGGCCCGGCGCTGCGCTTCTACACCAATCCCGACCTGACCGGCGTGGAGCTCGGCGGCGCGCTGAAGAACGTGATCGCGCTGGGCGCGGGCATCTGCCAGGGGTTGGGTTTGGGCTCCAACCCGCTCGCGGCATTGGTAACGCGCGGGCTCGCGGAGATGACCCGCCTGGCGGTGGCCGAGGGCGCGAGCCCGCTCACGCTGGCCGGCCTCAGCGGGCTGGGCGACCTGGTGCTCACCTGCTACGGCGAGCTGAGCCGCAATCGCAAGGTGGGCCTGGATCTCGGGCGCGGCAAGCCCATCGGCGAAATCGTCACATCCATGCAGATGGTGGCAGAGGGCGTCAAGACCACTCGCGCCGCGGTGGAGCTGGCGGCGCGGCACGGCCTCGACATGCCGATCACGCAGCAGATGGACGCCATCCTGCACCACGGCAAGAGCCCGCGACTGGCGGTGCGGGAATTGATGGAGCGCGGCTTGAAGACGGAAACGCTGTAGGCGCGCTAAGCCGGCATCCAGCGGATCTCCGGCGCCCCGAAGGAACCGGTCAGGCGGCCCTTGCGGCGCATGTACTCGAGATGCGCCAGAATCTCCAGCACCGCGAAGTGATAGTGGAACGCGGAGAGCTTTCCCTGCCACATGTCGAGCACGATCGCGTGCGCGGTGTCCGCGCCCTGGGCAATCGACTGCACGATGCGATCGCAGCGTTCGGCATGATGCCGGTGCGTGGCGCGGATCCAATCGCCGTGGCCTTCAAACGGATTCCCGTGCGACGGCAGCACGCGCCGCACCGGATAGGGGATCAGCATCTCGAGCGAGCTGAGGTAGTCGGCCAGCGTGTCGCGCTCCGGATGCCAGGTGATGTTGGGCGTGATGTCTTCGAGGATGTGATCGCCGGAGATCAGGTAGCCGTGCTCCGGGGAATAGAGGCACATGTGCCCCGGGGAATGGCCCGGCGTCCACACAAATTGCAGAGTGCCGCCGGCAACGGGCATCGTCTCGCCCCCGCGCAGCGGCCACGCCGGCTTCAGGACCTTGAAGGTGCTGCGAATCTGGGTGAAACTCTTGTGCACGCGCTCCTGCAGGTCGGCGGGAGTGCCCGCGGCGGCAAGCGCCTTGTCGAAGAACGCCATGTTGCGGCCGGTGTTCGCCGATTGCGCCAGATACTCCGCCTCGTCGGCGTGCATCAGCAGATCCGCGCCGGACAACTCCAGGATGTGCGCCGCCAGTCCGACATGATCGGGATGCATGTGCGTGATGCACAGCTTGCGGATGTCCTTCCAGCCGAGCCCGCCTTCGGTGATGCTCTTCTCCAGCGCGCCGAAGCAAGCGTCCGTGCCGAATCCGGCGTCCACCAGCAGGAACCCCTCTTCGAGCTCCACCAGGTGCACGTTGACGGTATCCAGCTCCCACGGCAGGGGAAGATTGATCCGGTACACGCCCGGCGCGACTTTTTCCATGTTATTGAGAACAACCTGACGCGGAGATCGCCTCATCGGCATGGTAGGAGCTGCGGACCAGCGGCCCGCTTTCCACGTGCCGGAAGCCGAGCTGGTATCCGGCGCGCTTGAACTCCGCGAACTCCTCGAGGCTGACATAGCGCAGCAAGGGCAAATGTTGCGGCGTGGGACGCAGATACTGGCCGATGGTCACGATGTCCACGTCGTGCGCGCGCAGGTCGCGCATCGTGTCCAGCACTTCCTGATTGGTCTCGCCCAGCCCCACCATCACGCCCGACTTCGTCGGGATCGCCGGGTTTAGCGATTTGGCATACCGCAGCATTTCGAGCGAACGCTCGTACCGCGCGCCCATGCGCACCTGCCGGTACAGCCGGGGTACGGTCTCCGTATTGTGATTCAGCACGTCGGGCGCGGCATCCATGACAATTTGCATGGCCTCGCGGGAGCCCTGAAAATCGGGCACCAGGACCTCGACCCCGCAGCCGGGAACAGTCTCCCGGATGGCGCGGATGGTCAGGGCGAACAACTCCGCGCCGCCATCCTTGCGATCGTCTCGGTTGACGCTGGTGATCACCGCGAACTTCAGCCCCAGCGCGGCGCAGGCTTCCGCCACCCGGCGAGGCTCGTCGTAATCCACTTCCTGCGGGGCACCTTTCTGCACCGCGCAGAAGCCGCAGCGGCGGGTGCAGATGTTGCCCAGGATCATGAATGTTGCGGTGCGGCGATTCCAGCAATCGCCGATGTTGGGACAGGCCGCGCTCTCGCACACGGTGTGGAGCTGCAGGCTCTGCACCAGGCTTTTGAGTTCGCGGTAATTGTCGCCCACCGGCGCGGGAGCCTTCAGCCACGCGGGCCGCGCCGACTTGGATTCGATGGTAACCAGCACTACTTCAATTATCGCTTAACTCAGCAGCCGCTCCAGCTTCGATCCCTTGCGCAGGATCGTTTCATTGCGCTCGGGTCCGGTGGAAACGCAGCCGACCTCTACGCCGGTGTGGCGCGTCAGAAACGCCAGGTACTCACGCGCGTTCTCCGGCAGCGCGTCCCAATCCGTCACTCCCTTGGTGGGCGCGCCCCAGCCGGGCAGCATTTCGTACACCGGCTTCACCCGCTCCCAGCCGCGATAGGTGGCCGGGACCTCCAGCGAACGCCGCCCATCCACTTCATAGGCGACACACACTGGAATCTCATCCAACTGATCGAGGACGTCCAGCTTGGTGATGATGAACGTGTCCAGCCCGTTGATCCGCGCCGAGTAACGCGCCAGCGGGACGTCGAACCAGCCGGTGCGCCGCGGACGCCCGGTCACGCTGCCGAACTCATTCCCGGTCTTGCGGATCAGTTCGCCGTCTTCGTCCAGGCTTTCGGTGGGGAATGGCCCGGAGCCGACGCGGGTCATGTACGCCTTGGAAACGCCCACCACGCCGTCGATCCTGGTTGGCGGGACACCGGTGCCGGTGCACGCGCCGCCGGCGGTGGCGCTCGAGGAGGTGACGAACGGATAGGTGCCGTGATCGACGTCCAGCAGTGTTCCCTGCGCGCCCTCGAACAGCACCCGCTTGCCCGCGTCGATCGCGTTATTCAGCAGCTCCGCGGTATCGCAGACCAGCGGGCGGACCCGCTCGGCGTATTCCAGATACTCGCGGCGAATGGCCCCGTAATCGATATCGTCGGGGATTTCGAACGTCCGCGCGATCAGCTTCTTGTCCTCGGCTAGCGTGTTGTACAGCAGCTCGAAGCTGTCCTTGTCGAACAGGTCCGCCATGCGGATGCCGCGGCGGCCGATCTTGTCCTCATAACAGGGCCCGATGCCGCGCGAGGTGGTGCCGATGGGTACGCGGTCGGCGCGAGCTTCCGACATCTTCTCCACCAGGCGGTGGAAGGGAAAGATCACCTGCGCGCGATTCGAGATCCGCAGTTGCCCGCGGACGTCGATGCCCGCCGCCTCCAGAGTCTTCATCTCCTCGAGCAGCGCGGCAAGATCCACCACCACGCCGTTCCCGATGATCGCCTCCACGCCCGGCCGGAGAATCCCGCTGGGAATTAGTTTCAGCACGAACTTCTTCTCGCCGATGAACACAGTGTGTCCGGCGTTATGCCCGCCCTGATAGCGCGCCACGACCTGGAAGCGCTCGGAGAACAGGTCGACCACCTTGCCTTTGCCTTCATCGCCCCACTGAGCGCCCAGAATGATGATGTTGCTCATGAATTGACCAAACTTTCCATTGTAGATGGTTGCCGCGCGAGAGAACTTACTTGAGCAGCGCCGCCACCGCGTCCAGGCACAGGCGCGCCGCGTGCTTCGATTCCGGGATCAGGCCGCCCAAGGCCTCCTCCACGTGCCCGGCGCGCAACCCCGCGATCTCCGCCCGCGTCCTGCCCAGCATCAGTTCCGTCAGCGCGGACCCGGCCGCGATCGACGCCGCGCAGCCCTTGGCCTTGAAGCGGATCGCCGTCAGGCGGCCGTCCTCGAATCGCGCCGACAGGCGCAGAATGTCCCCGCAGACGGGGTTCTCCACCTGCACGGCGACCGCCGGCGGTTCGAGCTCTCCGCTGTTGCGGGGATTCTGAAAATGATCGAGCAGCGTTGGGCTATGCATCCGTGCTGGAATGAATCTCTAGTGTCGCAACTCCAGCCGAAGCTCGTCCATGCGCCCGAGATTGGACCGGTGTGGCTGAACTCGCCGCCGCTTTCGATGCGCGGACTGCGTGGCCGCGCCGTGCTGGTGGACTTCTGGGACTACACCTGCGTCAACTGCACCCGCACGCTGCCGTATCTCAACGAGTGGCACCGCCGCTATCGCGACAAGGGTCTGACCATTGTCGGCGTTCACGCGCCCGAGTTCTACTTCGCCGGCGTTCCCGAACTCGTCGATCTCGCGCTCGCCGACTTCGGCATCGAGTACCCGGTAATGCTCGACAACGACTATCAGGTATGGCAGGCATTCGCCAATAAATACTGGCCGTCCAAGTATCTGATCGACGCCGAAGGGTACCTGCGCTACGCCGCCTTCGGCGAAGGCCATTACCGCGAGACGGAGGAGGCGATCCAACAGGTGCTGCGCGAAATCGATCCGGAGGTCGCCCTGCCCGATCCGATGGAGCCCGTGCGGCCGATGGATGCGCCGGGCGCGATCGCCGCCTGCCGGCGCCCCACGCCGGAGTTGTATCTCGGTTACGCGCGGGGGCGGATCGCCAATCCCGAAGGTCTGGTCCAGGACCAGGTGCATCGGTACGCGTTCGGCACAGGTCCGGGACCCGACACGGTCGAGATCGACGGCCCCTGGGAATCGCGAAAAGATTGCCTGGAGGCGAAAGGAGCCTGCCGGATGCGGCTGCGTTATGAAGCGGCGGAGGTGAACCTGGTGATGTCTTCCGGAATCGAGTGTCCCGTGGCGCACGTCGAGATCCACGACAGCCTCCGCGGCGTGTCACAAATCGAAGTCAGCCGCCCGCGCATGTACCCGCTGTTGCGCGGGGACCGATTCCAGGAAGGGACGCTGGAGCTGCGCACGTCCTCCCCGGGGGTGCAGATGTTTGCCTTCACGTTCGTGAGCTGCCTGTGAGCGCGATCCCGGTTGTCGTGGTGGCGGCGGTGATGGAACGCGACGGGCAGGTGCTGATCGCGCAGCGGCGGAAGCAGGATCGCCACCCGCTGAAGTGGGAGTTCCCCGGAGGCAAGGTGGAGCCGGGCGAAAGCCCGCCCGAGGCCCTGGCGCGCGAACTGCGCGAGGAACTGGGGGTGGAGGCGGAGATAGGTCCCCAAATGGCGATCTATGAGCACCAGTATCCGGGAGGAGCGGGCATTCGCCTGATCTTCTTCCGGGTACAAAAATGGACGGGCGACGCCCGGAATCTGACTTTCGAACAGATCCTTTGGGAGTCGCCCGCCCGGTTTGAAGAATACGACTTCCTGGAAGGCGATCTTGATTTCGTATCTCGCCTGCGCCGGGGTGAGCTTTAGGCTTTCATCCGCCGGCGAACCAGCGATCCGATCACCAGACCCGCGCCCAGCAGTCCGAAGGTCGCCGGCTCGGGAATCGTTTCTCCGTCTAGCGAAACCGCGTCCACGCCCAGCCCCGCCGGACCGGTCCAGGTCTCTGGAATGGAGACTTGGAAGCGCAACGTCAGGGTATTGCCCAGATTCGCGTTCAGTAGCGAGGTCACATCGAAGCTGCGGCCGGTCCAGGTGTAGCTGCCCACTCCGTTCGCGTTCAAAGTGTAGAAGTTCTGCAGCACCGTCGCGCCGTTCAGGATATCCACGGAGAAGACGCGGTCCGCTCCGGTGATGGACCAGGTGGCGGCGTCCGACCACGCCAGGGTGGCGTTCAGCAGCGGGATGAGGCCCACGGCGAAGCTCTGGGTCAGGGAATAGGTGGTGGGACCACTCGCGTCGAACATGTTGTAGGCGGCGTAAGTGCCGGCCGGGGGTGCGCCGGGATCGGAGCAGCCAGTTGCGCCGCCCGTCGAACCGACGTTCCAGTCCCGATTGCCGTTCGGACAGGTGCCTGTGGTCCCAAGCCCTGTAGTCGTCCAATTGGTCAGGTCGCCAGTCTCGAACCCGCCATTCTGTATAAAAGTGACGGGAGCGGCCAGACAGATCCCAGTCATCATCCCGGTGAGTAACGCAGCTCTGATCATCAAAGAGTCTCCTTCGAAAAACTCGGTATCCCAACACTAAAGGGAAACGGGAGGAACCAAGTAGCGGTGGCTGGAGTGTTGTCACGGTTACTCAAACCTAGGGAAGTGGTCCGAAAGGGCCTAAGGGGTCTACGTCGAACCACGTAGCACTTTCGATGGACCCGTACCAACCGGTACGCCGGCCGGAGAGCGAACGTTGAAGCTAGCCCGTCATCAAGATGCGTTTGCCGCCCGCACGAAAGCCCATCGCCCCGCCACCCTAACCATGTCCGAAAACGGCTAGTCCCGCCTCCCGGCATCGGTTACCCTGATCTCGTGGAACCGAACCGGAAAATCTTTGAAGCGGCCCGGCTCTCGCGCGATCCGCGCTTTGATGGCAAGTTCTTCACCGCCGTGAAGACCACCCGCATCTACTGCCGCACCGTCTGCCCCGCTCCGTCGCCCAAGGAAGCGAACGTGATCTATTTCGCGACGGCGGCGGCGGCGGCGGAAGCCGGATTCCGCCCCTGCCTGCGCTGCCGGCCCGAGTCCTCGCCCGGAACTCCGGCCTGGTCCGGAACTTCAGCCACCGTTTCGCGAGCCCTGCGGCTGATCGAGAGCGGCGCGATGGACGAAGCCGGCGTGGAGGAACTGGCGACCCGGCTCGGAGTGGGATCGCGGCACTTGCGCCGCCTGTTCCTGGAGCACCTGGGAGCGGCGCCGGTGGCCATCGCGCAAACGCGGCGGCTCCATTTCGCCAAGAAACTGATCGACGAAACCGCGCTCCCGTTCACCGAGATCGCGCTGGCGTCCGGATTCGGCAGTATCCGTCGCTTCAATGCGGTTTTCCAGAAGCTGTATAACCGCACGCCGGGCGAACTGCGGCGGCTGACCCAGCGCAAACCCCTGCCCGCCGACGCATACCGCTTCCGGCTGCCCTTCCGGCCGCCCTACGACTGGGACGCGATGCTCGGATTCCTGGAGGCACGCGCGATTCCCGGCATCGAGGAGGTGCGGGACGGCGTCTACCGGCGATCCGTGCATGTGGACGGCAAAACCGGGGACCTGCAGGTGAGCATGGGCCACGGCGTTCTGGATGTGGAGATTCACTTCCCGGAATCGCGCAGCCTGATGTCGCTGCTGGTGCGGGTCCGCCGGCTGTTCGACCTCGGGGCCGATCCCGCTGTGATCGACGATCACCTGGGCCGCGATCCGCTGCTGAAGGCGCTGGTGCGGCGGCGGCCCGGGCTGCGCGTTCCGGGAGCGTTCGATGAGTTCGAGCTCGCGGTCCGCGCCATCCTGGGGCAGCAGATTTCGGTGAAGGCTGCATCGACCATGGCGGGACGCCTGGTAAGCCGTTTTGGCGGTATCGAACCGGCGTTGCTGCGCGACGCCCCGCTCGAGGAGGCCGGTCTGATCGCCTCCCGCGCGGAAGCCATCCGCGAGCTGGCCCGGCAGGGCATGGACCGCATGGCGGACATCCGCGGCATCGGACCTTGGACCTTGGAGTATTTCCGGATGCGCGCTTCCGGCGAGCCCGACGCCTTTCCAGCCGGCGACTTGATTTTGCAGCGGGCGGCAGGCGCCGCCTCCGCCCGCGAGCTCGAACAGAAATCCGAATCGTGGCGTCCCTGGCGGGCCTACGCGGCAATTCACTTGTGGCAAGGAGTCAAAGACAATGCGAGCATTCACGACCATCGAGAGCCCCGTCGGCCGGCTGTTGCTGTCCGCTGACGACGCGGGATTACGGACCATCTGGTTTCTGGAAGGCAAACATAGCGTGAAGCCGGAGCCTGACTGGCGTCAGGACCGCGCCCCGCTGCGCCCCGCGATCGAGCAACTGGAAGCGTACTTCGCCGGCGAGCTGCGCGAGTTCCAGTTGCGCGTCGCGCCCGAGGGAACGCCGTTCCAGCAAACCGTATGGCGCGCGCTGCAAGACATCGAATACGGAGAGACTGAGTCCTACGGCGAGCTGGCCGCCCGGATCGGAAATCCGAAGGCGTCCCGAGCAGTGGGGCTGGCGAACGGCTCGAATCCGATCTCCATCGTGATCCCCTGCCATCGCGTCATCGGCGCGAGCGGGAAGCTGACGGGGTACGGCGGCGGGCTGCCGATTAAGGAGAAACTGCTGGCTCTGGAGCAGAAGCAACTGGTTCTGCTGTAGGGCTTTACTTCAGGTTCAGCACCCGAGCTACGGTCCCGCGTTCCTTCTCCACCTTCTTTTGCAACAGCATGATGGAGTAGATCAACTGCTCGGGCCGGGGCGGGCAGCCGGGAACGTACACGTCCACTGGGATCACCTGATTCACCGGGACCAAAGCGTAGTTGGAGAACACCCCAGTGGAGGTGGCGCAGGCGCCCATCGAAACCACCCACTTCGGCTCCGGCATCTGCTCGTACAGGCGGCGGATGACGGGAGCCATCTTGTTGGAAACACGCCCGGCAATGATCATGAAGTCGCTCTGCCGGGGCGATCCGCGCATCACTTCCGCGCCGAACCGCGAGATGTCGTAGCGCGACCCGATCATCGACATCATCTCGATGGCGCAGCAGGCCAGGCCGAAGCTCATGGGCCACAAGGAGTTCTTCCGCGCCCAGTTCACCGCCGAATCGAGCGTGGTCATCACCAGGCTGTCGGAAAACGCCGACAAGTCTTCCGTTTCGTCGATCCGCTGGAACAATTCCGGCGGCTGGCTCAACTGGAAGTCGACATTGGTAAACAGGTTGGTGTTATCGCCGCTCACAATCCAATTATCGCATGTCCGGCGCGGGCCTCCGAACCGATAGAATCGAAGTTCAGCCCTTCCCCGGATGAACTTACACAGCACACAGGAGGTCGCGTTCCGAGCCTCGCCGGACTATGAATCCGCCGTGGAGCGAGCCGCCGAAGAGTTCGGCATCCAGGCTGGCTACATCGACGTCATGGGTGAGCGGCAGCAAGCCTCGACCGAAGTCAAACGGGCGCTGCTGGAGGCCATGGGAGTCGCCGCAGACAGTGCGCAATCGCTGGACGACGCCGTGGAAGCACGGCTGTGGGAGCGATGGTCGCGGCCTGTGCCGGCGACGCTGGTGGTCCGCTCCGCTGATGGCCCGGCGACGCTGCGGCTGGCTGCCGCTGCATTGTCCAACGCCGTCGAACTGACCATCGCCTTTGAGGACGGCGGCCGCTGGGACGCGGTTTTCACTCCCGCCGCCGAGCAGCCGATCGAGAAAGCCACGCTACGCGGGATCCACTTCGCTTCCTTCGCGATGCCGCTGCCGGACCCGCTGCCGCTGGGCTATCACGACCTGACGGTTCGCACCGGTCCGGCGGAGTACGAAGCGAAGCTGATCTCCGCGCCGGACTCCGCGTGGCTGCCCCAAGGCAAGCCGCCGCGTACCGGCGGCATCGCCATCAGCCTCTTCGGCCTGCGCAGCGATCGCAACTGGGGCTGCGGCGATTTCACGGACCTGATCCGATTTTGCCGCTGGGCCGGGCGCGAAACCGGGTCCAGCTTCGTCGCGCTGAACCCTTTGCACGCCATCGCCAATCGCCAGCCCTACAACACCAGCCCTTATCTTCCGCAGAGCGCCTTCTACCGCAACGACCTTTATCTCGATCTGCAGGCGATTCCCGAGTTCGCCGCGTCTGAGTGGGCGCAACGCTGGCTCGCCGGCGAGCGCGTCCAGACCGAGATCCAGGCGCTGCGCGAATCCGAGTTCGTAGAGTACGAGCGCGTGGCGCGCCTGAAGAACACCGGGCTCCGCATCGCGTTCCGCGAGTTTCTGCGGCATTCGCGCCAGGGCTCGCGCCGGTCGGCTGGCTTTCAGGAGTATGTGGAACGCGAAGGCGATCTGCTGCACCGCTTCGCGATGTTCCGCGCGCTGGACGAGGTGCTGCATCGCGCAGATCCCGATTTATGGCTGTGGACGAAGTGGCCCGAGCCGTATCGACATCCGGACTCCCCCGCGACCATCCGCTTCGGCGAGACCCACTGGCGCCGGATCCTGTTCCACAAATGGGTGCAGTGGCTGGTGGACTCCCAGCTTGCAGAGGCTCAGCAGGCGGCGATCGCCTGCGGCATGCCGCTCGGCTTGTATCACGATCTGGCGCTGGCCACGGATCGCTATGGAGCGGACTTGTGGGCGCATCGCGAAGCATTTGTGGAGCGAGCCCGGGTAGGCGCGCC
>CAYOQB010000078.1:0-24077 GCA_964406035.1 uncultured Solibacteraceae bacterium
CATCTCCACGCACGGCGCCCGCAAGGGTCTGGCCGACACGGCGCTGAAGACCGCGGACTCCGGCTACCTGACGCGCCGCCTTTGCGACGTGGCCCAGGACGTGATCGTCACCGAGTTCGATTGCGGCACCGGGGACGGAATCTACGTCGAGCCCATCGTGGAATCAGGCGAAATCATCGAAGCGCTGCGGGACCGCATTGTCGGCCGCGTCGCCCTCGAGGACCAGCTCGACTACGAAGGCAACCTAATCGTTCAGGTGAACAACGAGATCACCGAGGAGGTAGCCAAGCAGATCGAATCGGCCGGTATCGACCGCGTCAAGATCCGCTCCGTGCTCACCTGCGAATCGAAGCGCGGCGTCTGCCAGCTCTGCTACGGCCGCAACCTGGCCACCGGGCGTCTGGTGGAGCGCGGCGAAGCTGTCGGCATCATCTCCGCGCAGTCCATCGGCGAGCCTGGCACGCAGTTGACCATGCGCACCTTCCACGTCGGCGGCACCGCCACCGGCTCGGCGGAACAGTCCAAGCAGGAAGCGAAGTCGGACGGCTTCGTGAAGTTCCACAACATCGTTACCGTCGAGAACGCCAAGGGCGCGCTCATCGCCATGAATCGCGCCGGCATCATCGCCGTGCTCGACGACAAGGGCCGCGAAAAGGAACGCTATCAGGTGGTCTACGGCGCCAAGGTAATGTTCCCCGACGGCGCCCGCGTGAAGGAAAACGACATCCTGCTGGAATGGGATCCGTACACCTTCTCCATCCTCAGCGAAGTGTCGGGCATCGTTCACTTTAAGGACCTGCACGACGGCATGACCATGAAGGAGCAGGTGGACGAAATCACCGGCCTTTCGCAGTGGGTGGTCACCGATTCGCCCGATGAAAAGCGCGTGCCCATGATCCTGGTCCGGCCGGGCACGTCACGCGCCGATGAGAAGCGCTACCTGATGCCGACCCACGCCCACCTGATGGTGCAGGACGGCGATCAGATCCACGCCGGCGACGTGCTGGCCAAGATCCCGCGCGCTTCCACCAAGACCAAGGACATCACGGGCGGCCTGCCGCGTGTGGTTGAGTTGTTCGAGGCCCGCAAGCCCCGCGACACCGCGCAGATCAGCGAAATCGACGGCGTGGTGAAGTACGGCGAAATCTCCAAGGGTAAGCGCCGCCTGTTCATCACCGGCGACGACGGCGAGCAGCGCGAGTACGACATCCCGCGCGGCCTCCACATCAACGTTCAGGAAGGCGAGCGGGTCCGCGCCGGCGACGCGCTGGTGGACGGCCCTCGCAATCCGCACGACATCCTGAGCGTGCTCGGCGAAAACGAACTGCAGAAGTACCTGGTGAACGAAATCCAGGAAGTGTACCGGCTGCAGGGCGTCAACATCAACGACAAGCACCTGGAGGTGATCGTCCGCCAGATGATGCGCTGGGTGAAGATCGACGAGATCGGGGATACGGAGTTCCTGCCCGAGGAAGTCGTCGACCGCTTCAAGTTCCGCGAGGAGAACCAGCGCGTGATCGATTCCGGCGGAGCCCCGGCGTCGGGCCGCCCGATGCTGCTCGGCATCACCAAGGCATCGCTCTCCACCGACTCGTTCATCTCCGCCGCTTCCTTCCAGGAAACCACGCGAGTGCTCACCGAAGCCGCCATCAACGGCAAGGTGGACTACCTGCGCGGCCTGAAGGAGAACGTGATCATGGGCCGCCTGATTCCCGCCGGAACCGGCATGGAATACTATCGCGGCGTGAAGATCGCGGGCGAGGAGATCGTGGAAGAGGAGATGATCCAGGAAGCCGAAACCGCCATGGAAGGCATCCCGGGTTACGACGAGGAAGCGCGCGCGCTGTACGCGGGCGGGCTGTCCGAGGATACCGGCGAGGAATCGCTCGCCGAATAACCCTCCCGCTTATTCTAAAATTCATAAACACCGGCGTGGAAAAGCGCCGGTGTTTCTTTTTGCGCCAAACTGAATCCAGGTGAACATGGCCTGGAAATCGGCGGCGTACCGGCATGCCCTGCCTGCCGCGGGAGTGCTGTTCGCGCTGAACGCCTGGATCGTCTGGCGCCTGTTCTGGATCGACGCCACCTTTCATCACAACGCGCTGCACGGTGTCACCATCGCCATCGCGCGCCACCTCCGCGACCACGGGTTCACCGCCTGGTGGCCCTACTGGCACACCGGAATGCCGATCGAGAACGCCTACCAGCCGGTGCTCCCCGCGATCATCGCGCTGCTCTCCGCGGCGGGCCTCACGCTGGGCCGCGCCTATCATCTGCTGATGGCGCTGGCCTACTGCCTGGGCCCGGTTACCTGGTTCCTGCTTGCCCGCCGTCTCTCCGGAAGCGCGCCGCTCAGCTTCCTCGCCGCGCTGCTCTATTCGCTGGCCTCGCCCATGAGCTGGCTGGTTCCGGAGGTCCGCATCGACCTCGGGTCCGCCTGGGGCGCGCGCCGCTTGTGGGCGGTGATCGGTTACGCCGATACACCCCACCTGCTCGCCCTCGCGCTTATCCCCGCCGTCCTCCTGTTTCTGGATCACTTCGTGGAGCGGCGCTCCGCCGTCTGGGCCGTGCTCGCGGCGCTTGCCACCGCCCTGGTGATCCTGACCAATCTGCCCGGAGCCATCCTGATGGGCATCGCCCTGGCCTGCTATCTGGTCTCGCTGCCCTCGCCGCGGGCGGCTTCAATCGCCGCCGCGCCCGCCGCCGCCGGCGTCCTGCTGGCCGGGCTGTGGTTCCCGCCCCGCGCCGCGCTGCTCATTGCCTCCAATACGCTGCTCATGGAAAGAAGCGCCGCCGGCAACTGGGTCCCCAGCCTGGCCGCGATCGCGCTCCTCGCAGCCGCGGCCCTTCTGCTGCGGCGCTACCTCCCCAGCCCCGCCGCGCGATTCTTCCTGCTGCTGGCACTCGCGCTGGGTTCCATCACCCTCGGTGCTTACTGGTTCGACTGGACCCTGATCCCGCAGCCGCGCCGCTTCCAGATCGCCTTCGAACCGGCGCTGCTTTCCGCAGCGGTATTCACCATCGGCCCGCTGCTGCATCGCAACCGGATCGCCCAGCGAGCCGCCCTGGCCGCCATGGCTGCATTCTGCCTTTTCCAGATCCAGCAATACCGCACCTTCGCCCGCGCGCAGATTGTCGCCCAGGATATGACGCTGACCGCCCAACACCGCACCGCGGCCAAGCTGAACGAACTCGCCGGAAAGGATCGCGTCTTCGCTTTCGGCGCCACCGCCTTCTGGCTGAACACCTGGTTCGGCGTCCCGCAGGTCACCGGCTGCTGCGATCAGGGTCCGCTGCACCAGTTCGGCCGGATCGCCTCCTATGTCATCGGCGTCGATCCGAACGCGGAGATCGCCGTCGCCTGGATGCGCGCACTCGGCGCCCGCTTCGCGGCTGTCCACGAACGCGAAAGTTCCGAGCCGTACCACGACATTCAGCATCCGGAGAAATTCCAAGGCATGCTCAAGGAGGTCTGGCGTGAAAAGGGCGACGTCATCTACGAGCTTCCCTACACCGGTCTGGCGCACGCCCTGGAACCCGCGGACCTCGTCACCCGTCGCCCGGAGAATGGACTCGACATCGCGCCGCTGCAGCGCTACCTCCGCGCAATCTCCACGCCCGGCCTGCGCACGCAATGGCTATCCGCCGATGAGCTGACCATCGAAGGGGAGGTCCAGCCGGGCCAGGTCATCAGCCTGCAGATCAGCCACCATCCGGACTGGACCGCCACCGCCGCCGGCGATGGCGCCGTGCGCCTTCGCGCCGACTCCCTCGGCCTGCTCGTGCTCGAGCCCGCCTGCGCCGGACCCTGCCGCATCCACCTCCGCTTCCGGCCCTGACCGCGTCCGCGTGCTACGCTGTTTGCTGAAGCGCTCCCTACGCTCCGGCGAATCGCGCCGGGCGCTCCATCCATGTCCCTGGTTCACAACACCCGCCGCGCGCTCCACGCGCTCAGCCGCTGGCTCGCCCGCTGGGATCGGAAACTTGAAGCCGAGCCTCCGGAACCCCCGCGAGACCGCGAGGACGAAATCAAATCTTTCATCCGCGCCTACGACTATGCCGATGAAGGCGCGCGACGCTACACCGAAATCCACCTGGAGCGGCTCGCACGGTCCCTTTCTCTGGTGCCGCCTCCCGGAGAAACCGGGCGCGTGCTGGAACTCGGCGCGTACATGCAGATGACCCCGGTCCTCGGCTGCATGCTCGGCTATCGCGAAGTTCGCGGCGCGTATTTCGGACCGCTCGGACGCACCGACACCAAGGTCATGACCAGCGGCGGTAAGGAGATTTTCCGCTGCTCCGTCGACCTGTTCGACGCCGAGAAGGACCGCTTCCCTTATCCCGACCAGCACTTCGACACCGTGCTCGCCTGCGAGATTTTCGAGCACTTCCTGCACGATCCCATGCACATGCTGATCGAGTGCCGCCGCGTGCTGGTCGATGGCGGCACCTTGATTCTCACCACGCCGAACGTCGCCAGCTATACCGCCGTGGCCCGCGTGCTCGAGATGAGCGGCAATCCGCAGTTGTATTCCATGTATCCGGACCCGCGCGGCGAATTCGCCGACTCCGAAGTCGGCCACATGCGTGAATACACGCCGGCGGAGCTGGAAGAAGCCGTCCGCTCCGCCGGTTTCGACATCGAGTATCTCTTCACCCACATCGCGCCCGGCTACCACTCCCACCTCTGGGCGAAGCACTTTCTGGAACGCAACAACGCCACCACCATCCTGCGCGGCGAGCAGATGTTCTGCCGCGCCCGCAAGAACCCCCAGGCGAACATCCGGCGATATCCCTCTTTTTTGTACGAGGGCATGTAAGCGGGAACATAATCCACCCGTCTGTCGTCTGAGCAGGAAACCGGGGAGGTGACTGGCGATGGTGATTTGGCAGGACATACGTTTCGCCGCGCGGATGATGGCGCGGAGTCCCGGCTTCACGGCGATCGCTGTTTCGGCGCTCGCGCTCGGCATCGGCGTCAACGCCACCGTCTTCTCGCTGGTGAACGCCGTGCTGATCAAGGGCTTGCCCTTCGATCGCGGCGATCGCATCATGCACATCTCCATGGCCGATCCCGCCCGCGATCGCTTCACCGTGAGCGTCCATTACCTGGACTACAAGGACTGGCGCGCGCAGGCCAAGTCCTTTGAGGACCTCGGCGGCTTCAACGGCGCGACCTTCAACCTCGCGGACGGCGCCAACCCTCCGGAACGCTATCGCGGCGCGATCGTCACCACCAATGCCTTCGAAATTCTGGGTGTGAAACCCGTCCTCGGCCGCGGCTTCCGTCCCGAAGATGCGAAACCCGGAGCCCCGCCCGTCATCCTGCTGGGCGATGTCGTATTCCAGAACCGCTATGCCGGCGATGCAGGCGTGGTCGGACGCACCGTCCGCGTAAACTCCGTTCCCGCAACCGTGATCGGCGTGATGCCGCCGGGCTTCCGCTTCCCCACCAACGCCGATTCCTGGATGCCGGTCGTCGAAACCGACAGTCTGCTGAAGCGCACCGACTCCTCGTTGGACGTGTTCGGACGCCTGCGCGACGGCGTCAGCGTTGACGAAGCTCGCGCCGAAATGAAGGTGATCTCCACCGCTCTTGGCAGCCAGTACCGCGAGTCCAAGAACCTGGTGACCACCATCAAGACGTTCAACGAGCAGTTCAACGGCGGCGAGATTCGCATCGTTTTTCTTGCCCTGCTCGGCGCGGTGGGTTTCGTCCTCCTCATCGCCTGCGCCAATGTGGCCAACCTGCTGATGTCCCGCGCCTTCGCCCGCCATCGCGAGATCAGCGTGCGCGCCGCCCTGGGCGCCAGCCGCTGGCGCGTGATCCGCCAGATGCTGGTGGAAAGCGTGATGCTCGGCCTGCTCGGCGGGATTCTCGGCCTGGGAATCGCCGCCGCCGGCACGCGCGCCTTCGCGCTGGCCGTCTCGCAGGTCGACAAGCCTTATTGGATCGACTTTTCCATGGATTACATGGTCTTCGCCTATCTGCTGGCGATCTGCGTCGGCACCGGACTTCTGTTCGGCCTGCTGCCGGCCTGGCATTCCTCCAAAGTGGACCTGAACGAGGCGCTGAAGGAAGGCTCGCGCGGCTCCACTTCCTCGCGCCGGCGTCTGTCCAGCGTTCTGGTCGCGGGCGAACTCGCCCTCGCCCTCATCCTGCTCATTGGCGCCGGACTCATGATCCGCACCTTCATGAACACCTACCAGCTCCACGTCGGCACCTCCACCACCGACCTCCTGTTCATGCGGCTGGTGATCGACGAAGCCAAGTACAAGCAGGACGAACAGCGCCGGGACCTCATCGAGCGTCTCACCTCAAAAGCAAACGCCATTCCTGGAGTCCGTAAAGCGACGCTCGCCTCCCATGCGCCGATGTTCGGCGCCTTTTCGATGCCGCTCCTCATGGACGGCCAGGTGGAGCCGGAAAGCGATCGCCTGCCTCGCGCCTCCGTTCTCTCCACCGGACCGGGATACTTCGAAGCCATGGGCGTGTCGGTGCTTCGCGGCCGCGGATTCGACGCCGTCGATGGCGAAAGCGGGCGGCAAAATGTGATCGTCAACCAGCGCTTCGCCGAGAAGCACTTCGCCCGCCGCGAAGCCGTCGGCAGCAGGGTCCGGCTCACCTTCCAGGAGAAACCCACCTGGTTTCAGATCGTCGGCGTCACTGCGGATATCCGCCAGAACGGACCCAACCGCCCCGACACCGAACCTGTCATCTACATGCCCTATCGCCAGTACCCGGTGCGCGGCCTGGTGATCCTGGCCAAAACCAATGGAAATCCCGCGGATTCCGCCTCCGCCTTCCGCAAGGAAGTGCAGGCCGTGGATCCCGACTTGCCTGTCTACGACCTCATGCCGTACGAGCAGCAACTCGACAAGCAGCGCTGGGCCTTCCGCGTCTTCGGATCCCTGTTCGCCGCGTTTGCCTCCATTGCCCTGATAATCGCCGCCGTCGGACTCTATGGCGTGATGGCCTTCGCCGTGGCCCAGCGCACCCAGGAAATCGGTGTGCGAATCGCCCTTGGCGCGTCCGCCTCCGAAGTCCTTCGCATGGTGCTCAGCCAGGGCGCCAAGCCTCTCGCCGCCGGGCTCATACTGGGCCTGGCCGGAGCTTTCGGCATCACGCGTGTGCTTCGCACCCTTCTGATCGGTGTCAACCCCACCGATCCGCTGACCTATGGCGCGATCTCCGCGCTGCTCATCGCTGTCGCGCTGCTCGCCTGCTACATCCCGGCACGCCGCGCCTCGCGCGTCGATCCGCTGGTCGCGCTGCGGTACGAATGAGTTCTGTTACCCTGTAAGGCCGTATGGCCGAACCCTATGTGCGCATTGCGTCCGCTGATCTGGAAGCGTTCTCAACCGCGCTGCTCTCCGCTGCCGGCGTTCCGCAGGACCACGCCAAACTGGTGGCGAACTCGCTGGTAGCCTCCAATCTCCGCGGCGTGGATTCGCACGGCGTCCAGCTCCTGATCTTCTACCTGAGCCACATCGCGGACCGCAACGTCGCGGTAGAAAACAAGGGCCGCATCGCCACCGAGAGCGGCGCAGTGGTCGTCTATGACGGCGAAAACGGCCTTGGCCAGGTGGTCTCGGCCGAATGCTGCGACCACGCCATCCGTGTCGCGGCGGCATCCGGAGTCTCCATTGTGGTGGCCCGTGAATCGAATCACTTCGGCGCATGCGCGTACTGGGCAAACCGCATTGCCCGCGCCGGGTACATCGGCATCGTGATGTGCAACGCGACGCCCCTCGTCGTGCCCTGGCAGGGCAGGGAACGCCGCTTCGGCACCAATCCGATCTGCATGGCGATCCCGGGACCCGAAATCTTCCTGCTGGACATGGCGACCACGACGGTGGCGCTCAACAAGATCTACAAGGCGGTCCTGAGCGGCGCCGCCTCCATCCCGGAAGGCTGGGCGCTGGACGCCGACGGCAACCCCACCCGCGACCCTAAGCTCGCCATGGAAGGAACCCCCATGCCGTTGGGCGGTTACAAGGGCACCGGGCTCGCCGTCATGGTGGAAATTCTCTCGGCGGTGCTCAGCGGCGGCGCCATCGCCACCGAACTCGGCGGCATCCGCGTGAAGGACAAGCCGATGCGGGTCGGCCACTTCTTCATGGCCATCGATGTCGCCCGCTTCCTGCCGCCGGAGGAGTTCGTTGCGCGTATGGAAAACCTGCGCGACATCATCAAGAGCACCGCGGTGGCGCCCGGCTATGACGAAGTCCTGATCGCGGGCGAGCCCGAATGGCGCGTCGAAAAAGCCCGCACTGCGCGCGGCATCCCCCTCGACGCCGGCGTGTGGGAAGGCCTGCTGGAAGCAGCGGCCAAGCTCTCCGTCTCCGCACCCCGGGTGGAAGCCCTCAGTTCGCTAGAATGATACGGTGGCAGGTTCCGAACCCCAGGAAAACAAACCGGCTTTCGAGCAAAGCCTGCAGGAACTCGAGGCTGTCGTCAAGGAGATGGAAAGCGGCGAACTGCCTCTGGAACGAGCGCTGGAGCTCTTCGAACGCGGCATGAAACTCAGCGATTCCTGCCGCAAGCAGCTGCAGGACGCCGAATCCCGGGTGGAAATCCTCATGCGCAAGGGCGGCTCGGTGCAGCCTGAGCCCTTCACCGGGAAGTGATGTCGGCCCCCGCCATGACCCTCGATCAGTACCTCGCCTCGCGCCAGAAGCGCGTGGACGAAGCCCTCGATTCGGTGGTGCCGCCGGAAACCGCCGATCCGGCGTCCATACACCGCGCGATGCGTTACAGCCTCTTCGCCGGCGGCAAGCGGATCAGGCCGGTGCTGTGCATCGCGGCGGCGGAGACCGTACACGACTCCCCGGAGGGCGTCGATGAGGCCGCGTGTGCCCTGGAGCTGATCCATACCTATTCGCTGATCCACGACGATCTTCCCGCGCTGGACAATGACGACCTGCGGCGCGGCCGGCCCACCTGCCACAAAGTCTTCGGCGAAGCCATGGCGATCCTCGCGGGCGACGCGCTGCTCACCCTGGCCTTTGAGGTGCTCGCCGCGCACCCCGGGATCGATGATCAGCGCCGCGCGCTACTGGTGCTGGAGCTCGCCACGGCGTCGGGCACCCGCGGCGGCATGATCGGCGGCCAGGTGCATGATCTGGAGGGGGAAGGGAAGCCGCCCACGGCGCAGCTTCTGGAATCCATCCACCGCGCGAAGACGGGGGCCTTGCTGCGCGCCAGCATCCGCATGGGCGCGATCTACGCCTCGGCGTCCGCGGACCAACTCGACGCCTTGTCGCGCTTTGGCGAGCACGTCGGGCTCGCCTTCCAGATCGTGGACGACATTCTCGATGTCGAGCAGCCCTCGGAGGCGCTCGGCAAAACCGCCGGAAAGGATGCCGCCCAGCAGAAGATCACCTTTCCGGCGGTCTACGGAATCGAGAGGTCGCGCGCCATGGCCGAGGAGGAGCGGCTGGCGGCTCACGCCGCTTTGCACCTGTTCGGCGATCGCGCCGCGCGACTGCGCCAGCTCGCCGACCTGGTGGTTCGCCGCACGGCATGAAATCCGCCCGCCGGCGCTTGGATGAACTTCTGGTGGAGCGAGGTCTCGCTGATTCCCGCGAAAAAGCGCGAGCGCTCATTCTCGCCGGCCAGGTGCTCGTCGCCGGGCAAAAGCTCACCAAGGCCGGTCACTCCGTGCACGCCGATGTCCCCGTCGAAGTCCTGCAGCGCCTCCCCTATGTCAGCCGCGGCGGCCTGAAACTCGAGGCCGCGCTGGATCACTTCCTCATCGACCCCGCGGGAAAGACCTGCCTGGACGCCGGAGCATCCACCGGCGGATTTACCGACTGCCTGCTGCAGCGCGGCGCGGCCAAGGTCTACGCCATCGACGTGGGCCATGGCCAGCTCGACTGGAAGCTGCGCAGCGATCCCCGAGTGGTGGTCGTCGAAGGGCTGAACGCCCGCTACCTCACTTTGGAGCACATCGGAGAGCCTGTGGACCTGGCCGTCTGCGATGTCAGCTTCATTTCGGTTACTCTGATCCTTCCGGCCCTATCAGCGGTTTTGAACAGTTCCGGCGAAATGATCATTCTGGTGAAACCGCAGTTTGAGGTCGGCAGAGACAAGGTGGGGAAAGGCGGCGTCGTCCGCGATCCCGAGTCGCATCAGTGGGCGTGCGACCGGGTGCGCGCCGCTGTGGAGGAGCTCGGGTTCCACGCGGAGTTGATTCCGTCTCCCATCCTGGGCGCGGAAGGAAACCGGGAATTTCTGCTATATGCGAGCCATACGAACCGTCGGCCTGATATCCAAACCCAATAGCGATCAGGCGGCGCGTCTGGTGCCGGAAATGCTCGACTGGTTCGCCGGGCGCGGCATCGACGTCCGTTACGACCATGAGTCCGCGGGTTACCTGAACCGCGCCGACGGCCTGGATCGGGAACGCGTACCCGACAGCGCCCAGTTGGTCGTGGTCCTCGGCGGCGACGGCACCCTGCTCTCCGCCGCCCGGGCCATCGGCGGCAGCGAAGTCCCGTTGTTCGCCGTCAACATGGGCAGCCTGGGCTTCCTTACCGCTATCACGGTGGACGAGATTTACCCGGAACTCGAGCGCGCCATGCGCGGCGAGCATCGCATCGGCCTGCGCCGCATGCTCCACACCGAGTTGTGGCGCCAGGGCAAGCTGCTGGCCTGCTATGAATCGCTGAACGACGCCGTTCTCACCAAGGTCGAGATGGCCCGCATGATCGAACTCGACGCGCACGTCGACGATCACTTCGTCTGCGTTTACCGCGCCGACGGGTTGATCATCGCCACGCCCACCGGGTCCACCGCGTACTCGCTCTCCGCCGGCGGTCCCATCATCTTCCCCACGGTGGCGGCGCTCTGCATCACCCCGATCTGCCCGCACACGCTCACCGCCCGGCCCGTGATCGTCTCCGATTCCAGTATCATCACCATCATCAACCGCGGCGACAATTCATCCACGTACCTGACCATCGACGGACAGGTGGGGCAGCTTCTGGAATCCGGCGATCGCGTGATCTGCCGCAGCTCCCAGAACTCCATCCACCTCATCCGCCCGCCGAAAATGCGGTTCTTTGACGTGCTTCGCAAGAAACTCCAATGGGGAGGACAAATCGGTTGAAAAAACCGTCGCTTACCACCTGGATCTTCATCGGCATGGCCGCCGGTGTGTTGATCGGCGCTCTCTGGCCGGACTTCGGCCGCCAGTTGCAGCCCGCCAGCAACATGTTCCTGCGCCTGATCAAGTCCATCATCGCGCCCCTGCTCTTCGCCACCCTGGTCTACGGCATTGCCGGCACCGGCAGCGTCAAGACCATGGGCCGCATCGGACTGAAGGCGATCGTCTACTTCGAGATTGTCACCACCATCGCGCTGTTCCTGGGCCTCGGCATGGTCAACTGGCTGAAGCCCGGCGTCGGCGTCCACGTCGCCGGCGACACGACGGCCGCTCCGCTCCCCGCCGCCAAGCAGAGCCTCTCCGACATCCTGGAACACACCGTACCCGCCAGCATCATCGACGCGATGGCCAAGGGGGAAGTGCTGCAGATCGTAGTCTTCGCCTTCCTGTTCGGCAGCGCCTGCGCGGTCATCGGCGCCAAAGCCAAGCCGATCGTCGAGTTCACCCACTCCCTCAGCGAGGTGATGTTCAAGTACACCAGCTTCGTCATGTACTTCGCGCCCATCGGTGTCGCCGCCGCCATCGCCGTTCCCGTCGCCACCAAGGGGCTCGGGGTCCTCATGGTGCTCGGTAAAGTGGTGGCCGTCGCCCTCGCGGCGCAGTTCGTCTTCGTCGTGTTCGTCCTGGGAGCGGTCGTGCTGCTGGCGCGGATCCCGTTGCGGCGTTTTGTCCAGGCCGTGCGCGAGCCATTCCTCATCGCCTTCTCCACCGCTTCCAGCGAAGCCGCCCTGCCCAAGGCGCTGCTCAACATGGAACGCTTCGGCGTGCCGAATCACATCGTTGCCTTCGTGCTGCCCACCGGCTACAGCTTCAACCTGGACGGTTCCACCTTGCACCTGGCGCTTTCCAGCGTTTTCTGCGCTCAGGTAGCAGGAATCGACCTCACGCTCGGCCAGCAGTTGATCATGATGCTCACGCTGATGCTCACCAGCAAGGGAGTCGCGGGCGTGCCGCGCGCGTCGTTCGTCATCCTTTCCGGAACCCTCGCCACCTTCAACATTCCCATGGAGGGCATCGGGCTGCTGCTGGGCGTGGACGTGATTCTGGATATGGTGCGCACGTCGGTGAACGTGCTCGGCAACTGCCTGGCGACGGCGGTAGTCGCACGCTGGGAAGGCGTCAAGCTCGAAGTCGCGCCGCCGGAGCCGCTGGCGGTGGAATCTTAATCCAGTACCGACATCAGATCCGCCACCGCAATCTGCAGGTCGGGGTTCGAGGTCGCCAGAATCCCGGTCAGGCTGCCGCCACGATCCCGCGGCGTAAAGCTCATGGCCGCGCGCTCCTCTGGATCGATCACCCAGACGTGCTCCACGCCGATCGAGAAGTACTCCTCGATCTTGGGCATCACCCGCACCATGCGATCCTCCGGCGAGAGGATCTCGATCGCCAGAAATGGCGGGACCGTGGGAATGCGGCTCCCGATCTCGCCTGCGCGCCACACCGCGATATCGGCGACGCGATACCGGCTGGCGCTGATCTGAATGCGGATCTCTGGAATTGACTCGATCCTGGACTGCTCGGCAAATCGCTCAATCAGCATCAGCAGCCGCTTCTGGATTCGGCCGTGCGGAATCTCCCCCATGCTCCGCTCCACCACCTCGCCATCCACAAACTCGCGGTCGGGGCCGTCGAAACTGGCGCTTAGATACTCTTGCGCGCTCATTAGTAACTTCATGCCCGACCCGCCCTGATCCATTCTCGTGTCCGCTAAGGGAGTACCGACATCAAATCCGCCACCGCAATCTGCAGATCGGGGTTCGAGGTCGCCAGGATCCCGGTCAGGCTGCCGCCGCGATCCCGCGGCGTGAAGCTCATCGCCGCGCGCTCCTCCGGGTCGATCACCCAAACGTGTTCCACGCCGATCGAGAAGTACTCCTCGATCTTGGGCATTACCCGCACCATGCGATCCTCAGGTGACAAAATCTCAATCGCCAGAAAGGGAGGAACGGTCGGAATGCGGCTCCCGATCTCGCCTGCGCGCCACACCGCGATATCGGCGACGCGATACCGGCTGGCGCTGATCTGAATGCGGATCTCTGGAATTGACTCGATCCTGGACTGCTCGGCAAATCGCTCAATCAGCATCAGCAGCCGCTTCTGGATTCGGCCGTGCGGAATCTCCCCCATGCTCCGCTCCACCACCTCGCCATCCACAAACTCGCGGTCGGGGCCGTCGAAACTGGCGCTTAGATACTCTTGCGCGCTCATCAGCAACTTCGTACTCATCGACAGCCCCTCCCCACTCCTACACCGCTACGCCGAGCTTCTGGTACCACGGCTTGGCCGACGTGATCGCCTCATTCACGGCGTTGATGTTCTTCACGCCCTGATCCGCCAGCCAGTCCTCCAGCGCCTTCACGCCTTGCTTGGCGTAGATCGGCATGCCTTCCTTCCACGTGGCCCGGCCGCACAGGACGCCCGAATAGTCCGTGCCCGCCTCCGACGCCATCCGCAGCGATTCGACGAACTGCGCGTTGCCCACGCCTGCACTCAGATAAATAAACGGCTTGGACGCCTCTTCCGCCGCGCGGCGGAAGTGCTCCAGCGCCTGCTGGCGATTGTAGGCCGCCTGCCCCTTGAACACCGAGCTTCCTTCGACGAACTCCGCGTTGATCGGCACCTCCACCTTCAGCACGTCCACCTTGTACTGCGGCTTCGAAAACTCCTTCATCGCCCCGATCACCACGTCCGGCTTCCGGCGGGCATACTCCAGGCCTTTTTCATCGCCCCCGGCCGGGTCGTAGCCGACAAACTCCAGGAAGAACGGAATCTCGTAGGTCTCGCACTCCGCGCCGATCCGCTCAATGAACGCGTGCTTGATGTCGTTTACCCCGCCGTCATCGAACGGCGAGTAGTAAATCAGAATCTTCACCGCATTCGCGCCCCAGTCCACAATGCGCTTCACCGACACGTGCGGCAGCAGATCCGGCAGACGCCCCGGCTGAGTGTTGTCATAGCCCGATTCCTCGTACGCCAGCAACAGCCCGGCGTTCGCCGCGCGAGCCTTGGCCGCGTCCAGGCCATACTCCGGGTCCAGCAGAATCGCGCTCGCATGGGGCGTCAACACCTTCACCACCGCGGTCTTGAACTCCGACATCATGTCCGGAGTGATCTGCTTCGGATCGACGCCTCGCGCCGATGCCAGCGACTTCTGCAAGCTCCCCCGTTGATCCATGGCGGCCGCCGCGATCACGCCCGCCTGATTCGACAATTTCTTCAGATGTTTGATTTTTCCTTCAGAGGGTCCCATATCAATCCCTAGTTTAGTCCTTTGATTCCCGCCCCAGCCGCGACATCGCCCAGATTCCCGCCGCTGGCCCCAGCGCCAGAAACGCGAACGACCACTGCGCTCCCACCAGCCTCTCCGCCTCCGGAACCATCCGGATCGTCGCCATCGTCAGCAGGAACCCCAGGCACGTCTGCAGCGTCAACGCTGTCCCGGCAAACTTGGGATCGCAGCGCTCGCTGATAATGGCCGAGAACTGCGCGGAATCAGCCACGATGGCGAAACCCCAAATCACCGCGATCAGCCCCAGCCACAACGGCCCCGCGTAATAGAAGAAACCGATGCCCGCCGCGCAGGCGCCGGAGACCGCCATCGAATAAATGGTCACCCGCGCGCGTCCGATGCGGTCCGCCAGCACTCCCGCCGCGACGCTGCCCAGGCCTCCCGCCGCAATAGCCAGGAAAGCGGCGACGCTTGCGCGCGGCCCCAGCGCGTTCGCCAGGTACAGCGCGATCCACGACCACATCGCATACAGCTCCCACATATGTCCCAGGTAGCCCAGGTTCGCGAGCCTCAAGTCCCTGTTGCGGAATACTTCCAGCACGTAATCCCACCGGAAAGTCCGCGGCGCCACCCGGCCCGGACCTTCGCGCACGAATGCCCCCGCCAGCAACCCGCCCCCCGCCGCGAAGCCCGCCGCCACCCACAACACCAGCCGCCAGTCTCCCCCTCCGGAGGCATTCAGCAACTGCGGTCCCGCGGACCCCAGCGTCAATGCACCCACCAGCAGCCCGATCCCCAATCCGCGATCCGCCGTAGTCCACGTCGCCACGATCTTCATTCCTACCGGATACACGCCGGCCAGAAAGAACCCCGTAAGAAACCGCAGCACCATCACCGCGGGAAGCGGATGCCAGAACGGGATCAGCGCTGTACAGCCTGCCGCCAGCAATGCAGTCACCGCGAACAGCCGGTGTGCGGACCAGCGATCCGCCAGATTCAACAACGCGGAGGCCAGCGCGCCCGCCACAAAACCGCCCTGCACCGCCATGGTCAGCCACGCCTTGCCGCCGTCGCTCAACGACAGCAGCTTCGCCAGTTGCGGCGCGACGGCGGACGCCGAAAACCACACGCCCATCGCCAGCAGCTCGGCCGCGAACAGCACCGTCAGCGTGCGCCATTTCGCGGTCACGACTGCGGCACGATCCGCGCTTCCAGCAGGTCGATGTCCCGCTCGATCTCGCGCATGGCTTCGTCGCCGATTTCGGACTTGCGCCGCATCTCGCGCAGGCAATCGCGCTCCACTCGCGACAGCTCCCACCACACCCGCTGCTCCGCGATGGAGCGGAAACCCTCCGGCCGCGCCGGCTGCTCCGTTCCGGTTTCGCTCTCCAGACGGGACCGCAGCTCCACCATCCGATCCTCGAAAAACCCGCGAACCCGCTCCAACACCGGCGCCGGCGCGGCCTTCGCCACCTCCATCTCGGAAACCCGCTCCAGCACCCGTTCCGTGGACCGGATGCGCGCCGACAATTGCTCCTCCTCGCTCGATCGGTCCTTCGGCAACCCCAGCAGCCGCACCAGCGGCCGCAGTGTCAGCCCCTGCAGCAGCAGCGTCGACAGGATCACCGCGAAGGTCAGCAGCAGGATCAGGTTGCGATAGGGGAACGGCAGCCCTCCCGCGGTCTCCACGGGAAGCGCCAGCGCCGCCGCCAGCGACACCACCCCGCGCAACCCGGTCCAGCCCACCACGAACACCTGTGCCGGCGGAGGCGCGGCCTCCCGGCTCCGGATCCTCGCGGACAACAGCCGCGGCAGGTACGCGCCCGGAAACACCCAGGCCATCCGCACCGCCATCGCCGTGATCGCCACCGCCGCGCTCCACCACAGCAGCTCGCCCGGCGGATAGCCCCCCAGCGACGCGATCACCGGCGGCAGTTCCACGCCGATCAGCACGAATACCAGGGCGTTGATCAGGAACAGCACCGTCTGCCATACCGCCGTGGCGCGGATGCGCACGCTCGCGCTGAACAATTCCGAGGAGTGCCAGCCCAGCAACAGCCCGGACGCGACCGCGGCCAGTACGCCCGAAGCGTGCACGGTCTCCGCCACGAAGTACGACCCGTAGCTCAGCAGGAACGTGGACAGGATCTCCACCTGCGGGTCCTTGATGCGCGGAAACACCTTCACGAACAGCAGGCCCAGCGCGATCCCGATTGCCGTGCCGCCCGCCGCGATCCAGACGAACGAGAGCAGCGCCTCGCCCCACGAGAAGGTTCCCGTCACCACCGCCGCCACCGCGAACCGGTAAACCGTCAGAGCCGCCGCGTCGTTCACCAGGCTTTCGCCCTCCAGCACTTGCACGATCCGCCTCGGCAGGCCCAGCCCCCGCGTGATGGTCGTCGCGGCGGAGGCGTCCGGCGGCGACACAATGGCCCCCAGTACGAACCCGGTGGCCCACGTCATTCCCGGAATCAGCAGCGCGCAAATCGCCGCGATCGCGGCGCTGGTCGCCGTCACGAGACCGAACGCCAGCAACAAAATCGGCCTTCGCCAGCGCACAAAGTCGCGCCAAGAGGTGAAGTATGCCGCCTCCGACAGAATCGGCGGCAGTAGCAGGAAAAACACCACCTCCGGATTCAACCGGATCTGCGGCAGCCCCGGCGCCAACCCGATGGCCACGCCGCCCAATACCAGCGCGATCGGATACGGCTGGTCCAGCCGCTTCGCGATCGCCGCGATTACCAGGGCCGCCAGCAGCAATCCCAGATAAACTGTTGTGTCAGACATGCGCGAATGATCAGTTTAACTGCCCCGCGCCGTGCTTAGCGAAACGTGATTTGTTCTGCGGGCAAATGCGGCAGGACGTTAAAGGAATCGAGCGTGAACCGGTCCCGGCTGTAGACAAATTCCGTCAGAGATGTGTTGCGAACCCGCCAGTTCACCTCCAGGAACGCCTTGCCCGGCGCCCCCAGGGCCCGCTGCGCGCAGATTCCGATGGGCCCACCGCTGGTGAACACGGCCACCCTCTTGCTTCCGGCCGACTCCATCAATCCGTGCACCGCGCGGCTCACGCGCTTCTCGAAAGCCGCGAACGGCTCGACACCCTCCGCGCTGACAGCGCCCGCCTGCCACGCCGCCATCGCGACCTCGAACATGCGCTGGAAATGGCGGTTCTGCTCCGGACCTCCGCGCGCCTGTTCGAATGCCACCTGCAGGGCCGCGAATCGTTCGTCCGCGGCCGCCAGCGCCGGCGCCAGCCGATGCAGGACGCCGTCGGCGTCGTACTCATTCCAGCCCGCATCCACAACGCACGGCGGCAAACCGGGACAGGCCTCATACACGAGTTCCTGCGTCCGGCGATGCCGCACCAAGCTTCCCGAATAGACTTCATCAAAGCCGATTCCGGCCGCCTTCCAGAACCGGCCCAGCGCCAGCGACTGCGCCTCGCCCGCCTCGGACAGGCGGTCCGAGTCCTTTTGGAACGGACGCGCCTGTCCGTGGCGGACGAGGACTAACGTGCTCACCCTAGCGGACTCCCGCGAGTTCGGCGACCTTCGCCGCGGCGGCTCCGGCGTACCGCTCCAGCTCCAGCTTGGCGATCGACTCGCGATGCACCTCGTCCGGTCCGTCCGCCAGCCGCAGCGTCCGCGCGCTGGCCCACGCCGACGCCAGGTGCGTGTCCTGGCAGACGCCGGCCGCTCCATGCGCCTGGATCGCCCGATCGATCACCCGCAGCGCCATATTGGGTGCGATCACCTTGATCATCGCGATCTCCGCCTTCGCCACCTTGTTACCGACGGTGTCCATCATGTACGCCGCTTTCAATACCAGCAGCCGCGCCTGCTCGATCTCCATCCGCGAGTTAGCGATATCAGCGCGCACCGTACCCTGATCCGCGATCGCCTTGCCGAACGCAACGCGCGACTTCGCCCGCTTGCACATCGACTCCAGCGCGCGTTCCGCCGCGCCGATCAGCCGCATGCAGTGGTGAATACGGCCCGGTCCCAGCCGCCCCTGCGCGATCTCGAACCCGCGTCCTTCGCCGAGCAGCAGGTTCGCCGCCGGCACGCGCACGTTCTCGTAGGTGATCTCCGCATGTCCGTGCGGAGCATGGTCATAGCCGAACACGCTCAGCATTCGCTCGATCTTCACTCCCGGCAGGTCCAGCGGCACGACCACCATCGATTGCTGGCGGTGCTTCGGCGCGTCCGGGTTCGACTTTCCCATGAAGATCGCCACCTTGCAGCGCGGATCGCCCGCGCCGGAACTCCACCACTTGCGCCCGTTCAGCACGTAGTGGTCGCCGTCGCGCACGATGGACGCGCAGATGTTCGTGGCGTCCGAACTCGCCACCGCCGGCTCGGTCATCGAGAAGCAGGACCGGATTTCGCCCGCCAGCAGCGGCTTCAGCCACGTTTCCTTCAACTCTGGCGTGCCATAGCGTTCCAGCACTTCCATATTGCCGGTGTCCGGCGCAGAGCAGTTGAACGCCTCCGGAGCGATCGGCGATCGCCCCATGATCTCGCACAGCGGCGCGTACTCCAGGTTCGTCAGCCCGGCGCCGCGCTCGCTTTCCGGCAGGAACAGGTTCCACAGGCCCTGCTGCCGGGCCTTGGCCTTCATCTCCTCCATCACCGGGACGTGAATCCAGCGGCCACCCTCGGCCACCTGTTCCGCGTACACCTTCTCGTTCGGGTATACGTTTTCCTCGACAAAAGCGGCTACCCGCTTCTGCAGATCCTTTACCTTGTCTGAAAATTCGAAATGCATGCGAGTCTCCTTACTCGAAAGTGATTAGCGGAAAGTTCGTAGTGCGGGCTCGGTCAGGTGAGCCACGTTGTTGAAGGTGAACAGGCGGATCTCGGTAGGGGTCCGCCGGAATGTATTCAAAGCCGAGTTGTGCATCACGCCGGCGAACTGCAATGCCCGTCCGTCCCGTACTTCCAGCGTGAGCGCCGCCGCGATCCCGATCGGCGTAGCCGACGTGAACACTGCAATGTGCTCTTCCGCGCCGTTGGTCTGGATCCGGCCCAGCGCCGCTTCCACTCGCTGCTGGAATGCGTCCCAGCTCTCTCCATTGTAGGAATAGCGATTCTCCACCCAGGCGCGGACCACCGTCTTGTCGCACTCGTTCCACTTGCGATGCACCGTGGCGCCATGTTCCCCGCGGCTGGCGGCGATCTGCTGCTGCATCGCCTCATACTGGACCCGGAATGCCGCGTCTTCCTCGCATAACCGCGGCGCGAGCCCCGCGTACACCGCCGCCAGGTCGAACTCGTCCCAGCCCGCGTCGATCTCAACTTCCGGCGCCTTCCCGAACGCGCGCAATGCCTCTTCCGCCGTCGCCCGCTGCCGCTGCAGGCGTCCGCTCAAGACGCGAGTGAAACGCAAGCCCTGCGCCGCCAGGTGCTCGCCCAGCAGCCGGGATTGCTCTCGCCCCAGTTCGCTGAGCGAGTCGTAGTTCTCGCGGGTTCCTGCCTGCCCGTGCCGGATGAGATAGAGGACGCTCACGCCTTCTCCATTAGCCGCGCCGCCGTGCGCGCCAGCGATTCCACCCGTTTGTCGAAGTCGCGGAAGCGGTCGTCCTTGGTTTGCCCCTTGTACCAGCGATAGTAGATCTGCTGCAGAATCACCGCCAGCTTGAAGTACCCCAGCACCTCATGCCAGCCGATCGCACTCAGATCCCGTCCCGTCCGCGACGCGTAGCGATCCACGAATTCCTCGCGCGTGAACCACCCCGGACCCGACATCATGCCTTCCGCGTCTTCCCCCGTCAGGTGCGGCGCGCCGCCTAGACCCCAGTAACACAGCGTCAACCCGACATCGATCAGCGGATCGCCCACCGTCGTCATCTCCCAGTCCAGCACCGCGACCACCCGGCTAGGATCGTGCGCGTCCAGCATGATGTTGTCGAGCTTGAAGTCGTTGTGAACCAGAGTCGGCGGTAGCTCCCTTGGCAGCGTCTTCACCATCCACTCCGCCACCTCGTCCATCTCCGGCAGCGGCGTGGTCTGCGACCGCTGCCACCGCTCCGTCCAGCCCTTCACCTGGCGTTCGACAAAGCCCTCCGGCTTGCCCAGCGACGTCAGCCCGTGCTTTTGGATGTCCACCGCGTGCATCCGGACCATCGTGTCCACCAGCGTTTCGCTGATCTTGCGCGCGTAATCGGGAACCGCCCGGATCTCCGGCGGAATCTCCTTCCGCACCACGATCCCGCGCCGCCGCTCCATCAGGTAGAAAACCGCGCCGATCACTCCCGCGTCCTCGCACAGGACGTATACTTCGGGCGCTTCCGGAAAATGGGGATGCACCGCCTGCAGCACCCGGAACTCACGGGCCATATCGTGCGCCTTCGGCGGCACTGGACCCAGGGGCGCGCGGCGCAGCACGTATTCCTTGCCGCCGATCCGCAACAGGTAGGTCAGGTTGGAGTGCCCGCCGGGGAACTGCTCCACCGCGATTCCATCTTCCGCGCCCGCGATCTTCCCCGTCAGGTAGTCCCGCAACGCGGCTAAATTGAGTTCTTCGCCGGCGCGAACGGCGGCGGTGTCCGTGTGCACAAACATGACTGTATCGCAGGCGGCGTGGCGCCTTCACAAGTGTACAGAGGCTCTACATAGAGCTACTTCACGCACCGGAAACCGGTGTGGTTGGTGCTGCTGTCCGGCTCGCTCTTGCCTCGCGCCCCAGGCCGGTACCGCGCGCAGTATTGATCCGTGCACAGAAACGACCCGCCCTTCGTCACCCGCTTCTTCACCCCCGGCTCCTCCGGGTCGAAGCTGTCCACCGGACCTTTGGGGTTCACCAGTGACCCCTGCCGCGCCCGGCCCCCGTACGCGTCTGCGCGATACCAGTCCGCCACCCATTCCCACACGTTGCCCGCCATGTCATACAGCCCGTAGCCGTTGGGCGGGAAGCTCTTTACCGGCGACGAGCCCGCGAACCCGTCCTCCCGCGTGTTGCGATCCGGAAAATTGCCCTGAAAGGAGTTCGCCATGAAACGCCCATTCACCCGGAACGCATCGCCCCAGACATACTCCTTGCCAACCAGCCCGCCGCGCGCCGCGAACTCCCATTCCGCTTCGGTCGGCAGACGCTTGCCCGCCCACTTCGCGTAAGCCTGGGCGTCCCGCCAGGCGATATGCACCACCGGGTGATTCTCCCGCCCCCGGATGCTGCTCGCGGGACCTTCGGGATGCCGCCAGTTTGCGCCCTTCCCGTAGCTCCACCACTGGAACGGATCGTCCAGGCGGACCGGCCTTGAAGGCGGTGTGAACACCACCGAGCCCGCTACCAGGTTCTCCGGCGGAGCCCCCGGAAAATCCTTCGCATCCGGCTTCTTCTCCGCCACCGTCACATAGCCCGTCGCCTTAACGAACGCCGCGAACTGCTGGTTCGTCACCTCGGTCTGATCCATCCAGAAGCCGCTTACCCGCACCCGATGCAGCGGCTGGGCATCGCGAAAATGTTCGCTGCCCATGGTGAACTCGCCGCCGGGAATCCACACCATCCCCGCCGGAGCGGGACCCGCGGGCTTGCGATCCGCCGCGTCCAGCAGCGCCGAAACCATCAAAAGAACCATCGTTGCTCTGCTCAGCATTTGAATACCGGAACTCACTTCCTCAAAATCTTGTCCATCGCCTTTCCCTTCGCCAGTTCGTCGATCAGCTTATCCAGATACCGGATCTTCTGCATCAACGGGTCCTCGATCTCCTCCACCCGGTATCCGCAGATCACGCCAGTGATCTTCGAGACGTTCGGGTTCATTTTGGGCGCCTGGGCGAAGAACGTCTCGAAGTCGACCCTCTTCTCGATCTGCTGCCGCAGCGCCTTCTCGTCATAGCCCGTCAGCCAGTGGATGACTGTGTGTACCTCCTCCTTCGTCCGCCCCTTCTTCTCCGCCTTGGCAATGTAATGCGGGTAAACGCCCGCGAAGGCCATCCGGAATACGCGCGTGTTGTCCATGGCTGTGCCGTTCCTACAAAGTTTAGCCGTTTGCTGCCGCGGGGCCGTAGTATACTTCCCCGAAGTTTATGCGAACTCCCGCCGCGCTCTTGGCTCTGATCCCGGCCGCTGTCCTCGCCCAGGCGCCGGCCCCGCCCGCCTCCACGCCCCAGGACAAAATCGACGCGATCTTCGCGCGCTACAACCGCACCGGATCGCCCGGTTGCACCGTCGCCGCCTCCCGCGCCGATAAAACCATTCTCCACTCCGCCTACGGCATGGCCGACCTGGAGCACAGCCTCGCCCTGCGGCCGGAATCCGTCCTCGAAGCGGGCTCCGTCTCCAAGCAGTTCACCGCGGCCGCCTTGCTCCTGCTCGCGCAACAGGGCAAGTTCTCTCTCGACGAACCGGTGAACAAATACATTCCGGAGCTTCCGGATTCCGCCCGCACCGTCACCATCCGCCAGTTGATTCACCACACCAGCGGACTCCGCGACTGGGGTTCGGTGGCTGCCATCGGCGGCTGGCCCCGCACCACGCGCGCTTACACGCATGCCCATGTGCTGGACATTGTCAGCAAGCAGCGCGCCCTGAATTACGCCCCCGGCGAGGCCTACTCGTACACCAACACCGGATACAACCTCGCCGCCATCCTGGTGACCCGCGTCTCCGGCAAGCCCTTCGCGCAGTTCACCCGCGAAGCCCTCTTCGAACCGCTGGGCATGAGGTCCACAGAATGGCGCGACGACTTCCGCAAAATCGTCCCCGGCCGCGCCATCGCCTATTCCCCCACCGGTTCCTCCTACCGCATGGACATGCCTTTTGAATACGTCCATGGCAACGGCGGCCTGCTGACCACAGTGGGGGACCTGCTGCGCTGGAACCGCAACTTCGACAACCCCACCGTCGGCGGGCGGGAGTTTGTGGAGGCCCAGCATCGCACCGGCAAACTAAACAACGGCCGCGAAATCTCCTACGCCGCCGGCCTGCAGGTGCACCAGTGGCGCGGGATTCGCGAAGTCAGCCACAGCGGCGCCACCGCCGGATACCGGGCCTGGCTCGGCCGCTTCCCGGCGCACAACCTGTCCATCGCCGTGCTGTGCAATCTCGCCAGCGCCAATCCCACCGCGCTCGGCCATCAGGTGGCGGAAGTCTACCTGGCCGACGCTCTGCCCGCGCGAGCCTCGGAAGTCTCCGCGAATGTCGACGCCGCAACTCTGGGCAAGCTGGCCGGCCTGTATCGCAGCGCCCAGGATCGTGACGTAGTCCGCATTGAACTCGAAAACGGCCAGTTGCGCTTCGACGGCCGCGCGCCTCTCCGCGCTATCTCCGCCAGTTCCTTCGCCTTCGGCGAAGAAGGCAAGGTCAATTTCGAACTGGACGCCTCCGGATCGCCGCGCCGTGCCAGCCTCAACGATCCCAACGGCGTTACCTGGTTCGACCGTGTCGAGAAAGTCTCTCCGTCCGCTTCCGAGCTGCAGGCATACGCCGCCAATTATGAAAGCCCGGAGGCGGAAGTGACGTTCAAGGCCGTTCTCGAGGGCGATACCTTGGTCCTGCGCCGCCGCCCGGATGACGTGATCCGCCTCACGCCCGCCTACCGCGACGGCTTCCTGTCGCCTCTGGGCAGTGTCGTCTTCATCCGCGACGCCCGCGGCAATGTGACAGAGATGAGTATCGGCCAGGGCCGCGTCTGGGATTTGCGGCTGAAAAAAACCAACTGATCCCGGTCC
>CAYOQB010000079.1:0-24043 GCA_964406035.1 uncultured Solibacteraceae bacterium
CACGTCGCGCGCCGGCGTCCGTGCCGTGCTCTACGAAATGCGCCCCGTGACGGTTACCCCCGCGCACAAAACCGACCGCCTCGCCGAACTCGTCTGCTCCAACTCACTGAAAAGCGAATCGCCGGACACCGCGCCCTGGCTGCTGAAGAATGAGCTCCGCAAAATGGACTCCCTGCTGCTCCGCCTCGCGGACGCGACCCGAGTCCCCGCCGGACACGCACTCACCGTCGACCGCGTTGCCTTTGCCGAAGCCGTCACCGCGGCCATCGAAAACGACCCGCTCATCGAAGTCCGCCGCGAGCAGGTACATTCGCTCGACACCGGCAAAATCTGGATCGTCGCCAGCGGTCCGCTCACCTCCGGAGCCCTTGCCGAGGAAATCGGCCGCCTGACCGGTTCGGAGCGTATGTTCTTCTACGATTCCATCAGCCCCATCGTGGAAGCCGGCAGCATCGACATGTCCGTCGCCTTCCGCGCCTCGCGCTACGGCAAATCGCTCGACGGCACCGACGATTACATCAACTGCCCCATGAATCGCCAGGAGTACGAAGCGTTCCTCGACGCCGTGCTCGCCGCGGAGAGCGTCCCGTATCACATTCCCGAGGATCACCCCAAGTTCTTCGAAGCCTGCCTGCCCATCGAGGAACTCGCGCGGCGCGGCCGCGAGACCCTGCGCTTCGGACCCATGAAGCCGATGGGCCTCACCGACCCCCGCTCCGGACGCCGCCCCTATGCCGTCGTGCAGCTCCGCCAGGAGAACGCGCGCGCCGATTCCTACAACCTGGTCGGATTCCAGAACCACATGCGCTTCGGCGAGCAGGCGCGCGTCTTCCGGATGATTCCCGGACTTCAGAACGCCGAGTTCCTGCGCTACGGCCAGATTCACCGCAACACCTACATCAACGGTCCGGAGCTGCTGACTGCCTCCCTGCGGTTGAAGTCGCGACCGGAGATTTTCTTCGCCGGACAGCTCTCCGGCGTCGAAGGCTATGTCGAGTCGATCGCCACGGGCTTGCTCGCCGGGCGATACGCAGCCGCCGTGGCTCAAAACGAAGACGTCCGCTGCGTTCCCCGGGAGACCGCCCTTGGCTCCCTCTGCGCTTATATCTCCGGGGCCGATCCCCGCGACTACCAGCCCGCCAACATCACCTTCGATCTGCTGCCCAGGCTCGACGACGAAACCGGCAGCCGTTTCCGTCGCGACAAGCACGGCCGCCATGCCGAGATCTGCCGCCGCGCGATCGAAAAGATGGACGATTTCCTGGCGGGTGTCTGTGTCTGAGCTCGCGCGCGGCATCGAACGCTACCTCGCCGCGCTGCAGCGGGAGAACGTCTCGGCCCACACGCTGCGCAACTACGGCTCCGATCTGGAACAGTTCCGGGCCTACTTCTCGCCGGAAGGCTCGCCGTGCCCGGCGCCCGCCGCGATCGACGCCCTGATGCTGCGGGAATGGCTGGGCGGCTTGTACGATCGCAATCTGGCCGCGGTATCCATCCGCAGAAAGCTGGCGGCGGTCCGCTCCCTATACGCGTTCCTGCTGCGCGAGGGTTCGGTCCGCGTGAATCCCGCCAAACTCGTGCGAACGCCCAAAGCGCCGAAAACGCTGCCCCAGGTGCTGAATGCCGAGCAGACCAACCAGTTGATCGACGGCATCCAAGCCGGCGACCTCGACCGCCCCTATCCTGCCCGCGATCGCGCCCTGTTCGAGCTGCTCTACGGCTGCGGACTCCGCGTCAGCGAGGCGGTCGGGCTGGACCTCACCGACTTCGACTTCGAGGAGCAGTGGATTCGCGTTCGCGGCAAGGGCAGGAAGGAGCGGCAGGTGCCCTACGGACGCAAGGCCGCCGAGGCGCTGCAGGCCTATCTGGAAAAGCGCGAGGCCGGCGATGCCGCGCTGTTCGTCAACCATCGCGGCGCGCGGCTGAGTGACCGAGGCGCGCGGAACATCGTCAAGTTCTACGCGCGGTTGCTGGCCGGCGATCCGTCCATACACCCGCATACCCTGCGCCACGCCTTCGCCACGCATCTGCTGCGCGACGGCGCGGACCTGCGCGCCATCCAGGAACTGCTGGGACACGCGCGGTTGTCCACCACGCAGAAGTACACCCAGGTATCGCTGCAGGACCTGATGGCCGTCTACGACCGTTCCCATCCCAAGGCGTGAGCCTCCAGCGGCGCAGTACGTTCCGCCTCGCCATCCGCTCGAACACCTGCTGGTGACGATCCACGATCACCCGCCAATCGAAGCGCGTCCGGGCGGCTTCCAGGCCGCCCTCCACCAACCGCCGCCGCAGTTCTCCATCTCCTCGCAGACGGCTCAGCGACTCCAGGAATGCGGCGGCGTTCTTCGGCTCGAACAGCAGACCGTTCCCGCCGCATTGCACCACGCTTTCCACGCCCCCGCAGCGCGACGCCAGAACCGGGACTCCTGCCGCGTTCGCTTCGCACAGCACGCGACCCATCGTCTCCGCGTCCACCGCGCCGTCGCCAACCGCGACATCGTGGCTCGCCAGCACGAACGCATCCGCGGCGGCGAAGCACTCCGGCATTGCGGAGTGCGGCAGGCGTCCCAGGAAACGCACTCGGTGTTGCAGGTCCAGGTTCGCGGCCAGAGCCTCATAATCGCGCCGGTACGGCCCGTCGCCCGCGACCACCAGCGTCCAGGAGTCGGCGCCAGCCTCCGCCATGGCGCGAAGCAGGAAATCGATGCCTTTCTTCGGCACCAGGCGGCACGCCGTCAGAACACAGAACTGATCGTCGGCAATCCCGAACCGCGAGCGAGCCTCTGCACGCTGCACCCGCGCGGCTCCGAACCTGTTCGCGTCCACTCCGCCGGGGAGCACCTCACGCCGCGCGGGAGGGATCGCGATCGCGCCCAGCAACTCCGCCGTGTAACCGCTGTTCGCGAAGATATGGTCGTTGGCCTCCGCCGAGGCGCGCGTCAGGTCTCGCCGCGTCTGCTTCAGCAGCCGGTCCAGCCACTCCGGACCGCGGCGGCGCCGGAACCAACGGTAAACGCGATCCTCGAACCACGGCGCGCTCACCGCCCCGCTGCCGACGCGAAACGGGTACGCGATCCAGGGACGCTGCACATCGTTCCCCGCCGAGCGGCACACCACCGGCAGCCCGGCGCGCGCGCCCGCCAGCCCGAAATAGATCGTAGAGGCGTAGATCAGATCGGCGCCGCGCGCCGCCGCCGCGACGATCTCGATGTTGCGCCAGAAGCTCACCCGGCTGAGCACGCGCCGCACCGGATACGCGAGCGCCGCGTCGTAACGCGCCGCCGCCTCGTCGCGAGCGCGGTAGGTGAGCACCTCCAGCGGATGCCCCGCCGCGTGCAGCCGGTTCGCGATCTCCACCCCGTGCGTCTGCATCCCGCCGATCTCCGGCGGGAACTCGGTCAGCACAAGCAGCAGGCGGGCAGGAATCCTAAGATCTTATTCCGTCCGCGGCCTCTGCCGCTCGACCCGCGCCGTGGCCTGCATCACCACGAACAACGTCAGAATCGCGCCGATGGTCACCGCCAGACCGGTGAAGCCCTTGAAGAAAAACGCGTACGAGAACAGAACCAGGTACAGGAACTGCGCGCCTCCCGCTTCCACCGCCGCGAAGCGAAGCCCCGCCACCACCCGCAGGTAGCTCACCACCAGGAAAATGGAGACCAGCGCGCAGATCACGAACGCCGTGTGGATGGAGATGTGGTCCACCAGGTACGCCAGCAGCAGGTGGAACGCGAAGAACGACGCCGCCAGGAAAAAATAATTGCCTGGATGCAGCGGCACGCCGCGGATCCAGGTGAGGACCAGCATCACGAAGAAAAAGAACAGCAGGCTTACCGGCGCGAAATAACTGATCTGCCCCGCCATCGGCCCCGGCTGCAGCTTGCGCGGCATCACCACCGCGATATTGAACCCGGATACCAGGTTCTCGAACTTCCACTCCAGCTCCCAGCCCGCGCCGCTGCGCTGCTTCCGGCTCGGCGAGACCGTGTTCTCGGCGAAGTCGATTTCCTCGAAGTTCGTCTTCATGCGGAGCTCGAAGTCGCGCACCTGGCCCACCGCCTCATGCCGCGCCAGCTTGTAGGTCCAGGAGTCGAGACCTCGCGACCGGTAGCGAGCCTCGAATCGAATTACGCCTCCCGCCGGCGCCGTCACCTCCGCCACCGCCTCCGCATTGCGGATGTCCAGGGGCACCGGCTGCCCGTTCGCCGTCACTGCCACGCCGTCGTAGATCGCGTTCGCCGCCGGATAAGGCAGGCGGAAGGTCACCTGCTCCGCACGCCCGCTCGTGTTCCGGAAAGCGTACGCACCTTGAAATTCCACTGCATACGTGCTGTACCAGAGCAGGCCCTTCTGCCGGTACTCGAGGTTTAAATCGGCATGGACGCGCGTGGATTCGAGGGCCAGATCGATCTTCACCTCCCGCTCGCCCTGCAACTCCACTACTTTGCCGTCCACCAGCTTCCGCTCCCGTGTCGGCCGGACCTCCCGGTAAGAAGCCGTCGGCGGCTGCTGCTGGTGCGGCGAGCCCCAGCTCGATACCACCTTGCTCCGCAACAGCTCGTCCGCGTTCCCCGTCCTCGAGTAGATGGTGTTGCCCAGAATCATCCAGGCCAGTGAGGTGCACGCGAAAATCAGGCTGACGGCTCCGATGCGCAGGTACATGGAGCTACTATATACAGAGTACTTTGCAGTGTCAAGTGGAAACGCGCTACCCGTTCAGAAACGGATTGCGCTCCTTCTCCCGCCCGATGGTCGTGTTCGGCCCGTGACCGCAGATTACCTCCGCGTCCTCCGGCAGCGGCAGCAGCTTGGTGTGGATCGACTTCAGAATGGTGTCGTAGTCGCCGCCGGGCAGGTCCGTCCGTCCAATGGAATCGCGGAACAGGGTATCGCCCGCCACCAGCTTGTTCTCGGCGGGAATCCAGATGGACATGCTGCCCAGCGTGTGACCCGGCGTGTGCATCAGGTGCATCCGCGCCGCTCCCAGCTCCAGCGTGTCGCCTTCCCGCGCCGGCGTGTCGATCCCGGTTCGCTCCGGCGTCTCCATGCCCAGCCACTGCGCCTGGGTGTCCAGCCGGTCCAGCCACATGGTGTCCTGCTCGTTCATGTGTACCGGCGCGCCGGTGAGCTTCTTCAGCTTGGCCGCCCCGCCGACATGATCGATGTGACCGTGAGTAATCACGATCGCCTTCACGCGAAGCTGGTGGCGCTGCAAAATGGCGACAATTTCACCGATGTCGTCCCCCGGGTCGATCACGATCGCCTCCCGCGATTGCTCGTCGCCGAAGATCGAGCAATTGCATTGCAGCGGTCCCACCGGCAGTATTTCGTGAATCATATGACGATTGTAACGGTGGCGGGGTACGCCGCTGGTTCTTGCGCGGTGTTAGACTTAGTCACCCACTGTGAAAATCAGTGTCGATTGACACGTAATGGCGGCACGCATGTGACGGCCGCGCGCGGGAGGCCGAAGTCCGGATGAAAGTGCACCTGATCAATCCGAGCGACAGCTCGTTCGGGACGGCGGTAATCACGCCGCGATGGCTCTTTGTGCTGGCCGCCGCGACGCCGGCGTCGTTTGGCGATCCTCTGATCTGGGATGAAGCCCTGGAGCCGCTGGACGTGAACGTTGTCGCTCCCGGCGACTTCGTTGGTATTGGAATTCACACCGGCAACGCGCTGCGCGGTTATGCCATCGGAACCGAACTGCGGGCGCGCGGCGCTCGCGTGATCTTCGGCGGCATCCACGCTACGTTGTACCCCAATGAAGCCCTCACTCTGGGCGGAGCCCATTCCGTAGTGAAGGGCGACGGCGATCTCGCCTGGGGCCAAGTGCTGAAGGATCATCGCAGAGGGGACTTCCAGGAAATTTACGACGGCGGCCGCGTGGAAGCCGAAAATTTCCAGTCCGCGCGCTGGGACCTGCTGCCTGACAAGAAGTACATGTGGGCGTCCGTTCAAACCTTGCGCGGATGTCCCAAGCATTGCTCGTTTTGCTCGGTATGGCGCACGGACGGCCAGAAACCCCGCCAGCGCGGCGTCGATAGCGTGGTCTCCGAAATTGTCGAGCTGCGCCGCAAGGGCTTTCGCTTCATCGCCCTCGCCGACGACAATTTCTACCCCGTCAGCTATCGCGACATCGAGCTCGCGGAAAAGCAGAAGAATTTTTCGCGCGTGGAACAGTTGAACGCCATCCGCGAGGAGCGCTTCGAGTTGATGGCGCGCCTGAAACAGTTGCCTGCCGACATGGTGTTCTTCACCCAGATCACCATGGAGGCCGCCGAGGATCCCGAGTTCCTGGACGCCATGCGCGACGCGCACATCAAGGGCGCGCTGGTGGGAGTGGAAGCGGTCACCCCTGAAGGCCTGAAGAGCGTATTCAAGGACTTCAACCTCTCCGGCGACAATCTGGTGAAGCAGCTCCAGAAGTTCCGCGAGCATGGAGTCCACGTCCTCGGTTCCTTCATTTTCGGACTGCCCACCGACCGCGAAGATACCTTCGCCGCCACCTGCGAGCTGGCGGAAAAAGCCGGCCTCACCTTCGCGCAGTTCGTCATGCTGACGCCCTTCGCCGGCACCGTCGACTTCGAAAAATGGGAGAAGTCGCTGGGCGACAATCCTCCTACGGTGGACGGCATTCCGCTCTCCCGCTACTGGCTGATCCCGGCGCATAAGCGTCCCAAGATGTTCATGCCGCATCCCACCATGGGCTCCGATGAGATGCGCACCCGAACCCAGGGCGTCTGGGATCGCTTCTACAGCTTCGGGCTCATCTGGAAGCGCGCCCACTGCGCCAAGTCCCTGCGGGCGCGTCTGGCCTTCGTCTTCATTTCCAAGCTGTACCGCCAGATGTACGCGAGCACCGGCATCGCCACCGACAGCGCCCGCCGCAAGCGCGCGAACCGCTGGGCCCGCTGGCTGGCCATTCCCTGCCGCGCGCTGTTCCAGGCCAAGCCCATGCCGGAGCTCGCCAACCCGGTTCCGGTCCGCGCGGTCAATCCGCTGAAAGTGCTTCAGTAGAGCGCGCTGGCGCATAATCGAATGGTGGAAACCATTCAATGGACTGCTGACGGCGTCGTGATGATCGATCAGACCCGGCTGCCGCGGGAGGCCATCTACGTCACCTGCAAGACCTACCAGGAAGTCGCCGACGCCATCCGCTCCATGGTGATTCGCGGCGCGCCCGCCATCGGAGTCGCCGCCGCAATGGGAGTCGCCCTGGGCTATGCCCACGGCGAGGACTTCGATCAGGTCTGCGACACCCTTGCCGCCACCCGCCCCACCGCCGTCAACCTGTTCTGGGGCATCCAGCGCATGAAGGACCTGCGCGCCTCCCTCAACGGTCTTCCCGAAGACGAACTCCGCCTCCGGCTGATCGCGGAAGCGCAGCATATCCGCGAAGAGGATATCGCCATCTGCAAGGCCATCGGCCGCAACGGCGCGGACCTGGTGCCCGACGGCAGAACCGTTCTCACCCATTGCAACGCCGGGGCGCTAGCCACCGCGGGCTACGGCACCGCGTTGGGCGTGATCCGCGCCGCTGTCGAATCCGGCAAGAACATCGACGTGTTCGCCGACGAAACCCGGCCTTTCCTGCAGGGCTCCCGCCTTACTGCCTGGGAACTGGCGCAGGACGGCATCCCCACCACGCTGATCACCGACAATATGGCCGGGCATTTCATGAAGGCGGGACAATTCGGCTGCGTCGTTGTGGGCGCGGACCGCATCGCCGCCAACGGCGATGTCGCCAACAAAATCGGCACCTACTCCGTCGCGGTTTTGGCCAAGGAGAACGGCGTTCCCTTTTACGTCGCCGCGCCGATCTCCACCCTGGATTTGAGCATCGCCACCGGGGAGCAGATCCCCATCGAGGAACGCTCCGCCGCCGAAGTGACGCACGTGTACGGAGTTCACATGGCGCCGGAGAGGATCGCGGTCCGCAACCCCGCCTTTGACGTGACTCCCAACCGCTACGTCACGGCGATTATCACGGAACGCGGCGTGGCTCGCGCGCCCTATCAGGAATCGCTCGCCAAGCTGGCAGCCAAGCCTTAGCGCGTCGCGGCTTCCGGCAGGAAAAAGAACACGATTCCCAGGATCAGATACACGGCGAGCAATTGCACGCCCTCGATCCAGTTGCATTCGCCGTCGCCCGCGATTTCGCCGGTGATCAGCACCGCCAGGAACACGGCCAGCACTTCGGCGGGCGTGAACACCAGGTCCATGGGACGCGGTCCCACCACGTAGCTCAGCAGCACCAGCACCGGCGCGACGAACAACGCGATCTGCACGCTGGAGCCCATGGCGATGGACAGCGACAGGTCCATGCGATTCTTCATCGCCACCAGGATCGCCGTGGAATGTTCGGCGGCGTTGCCGACAATCGCGACGATGATCACGCCAACGAAGATCTTGGACATGCCGACGCTCTCGGCGGCGGGCTCCACCGCGCCCACCAGGATCTCGCTCATCCAGGCGATCATCGCCGTTGCCCCGGCAAGGATGAGCAGGCTCTTCTTCGTGGACCAGCGCGCCCCGTCCGGCTCGGCTTCGCCGTGACCGCCCTCGAACAGGTGCCGGTGGCTGCGCAGGGAGAAGAGCAGGTGCAGCCCGTAGGTCACCAGCAGCACAATGGCGATCTCCAGGCTCAGGTCGCCTTCCCGGCTCACCGCTTCCGCGCCGCCCAGGTAGTGAAACGCAGCCGGCAGAATCAGGGAGATCGCCGCCAGCGTCATCATGGTGGCCTGCGTGCGCGCCGCCGTAGGATTGAACTTCTGCTCGCGGAACTTGAACCCGCCGGCGAGCATCGACGCGCCCATCACCAGCAGGATATTGCCGATGATGGAGCCGGTCAGCGACGCTTTCACCACGTCATAAAGCCCGCGCTGCAGCGCCATGATGGCGATGATCAGCTCCGCCGCGTTGCCGAAAGTCGCGTTCAGCAGGCCCCCGATGCCCTCTCCGGTCTTCACCGCGATCTGCTCGGTGGCGCGTCCCAGCCAGCCCGCCAGCGGGATGATGGCCAGCGCGGACGCGACGAAGATCAGCACGTGCCGTTCGTGCGCGAAAAACTCCAGACCGATGGCGACCGGCACGAAGACCAAAAGGAGATTGAGCATGCGGAGGTTCCGCTATTTTAACCGTTTGCGCCCCTTGCGCACCGGTTCCAGCGCTGCCGCCTTGCCGGACCATCGCCCCAGCCTGTATTCGCGGTCGTACCCGGAGGTGCGGTTGCGGATGGTGACGCGCACCGTGCCAGTGGCATCGCAGGCGTATTCTTCCTCGATGTGTTGCGGCGGCATGGAACCGTTCATGTGAGTAACGGCGACCGATTCCAGATCCAGGTCCGCCGTCGCCAGCGCGGCATCGAACGGGAAGCGGATCTCGTCCCACACCGCCAGATCGCCGGTGGGCCACCCGCTGTCGCTCAAGTTGCTGGACTCCAGGTAGCGGAAGTGCCCGATGTTATGGACCGGATAATACGCTCGCCGGATCGTCAGGGGCTCGTCTTTCGCTCCGGGCAGAGGCGTGCCCCGGGGGAAGATGGGATCGAACACCAGCAACTGCCCGCCCGCCGCCTCCCGCCACACGCCGAAGTGCCGGGTGAACCTCTCGCGCAACACGTAGCCGGTGGCTTCGTCCGCCTGGATCGCCAATCCGATCGCCGTGGCGGCTCGCGTGTATGAGGAGCGCTTCACCTTGCGGCCGTAGCTCTCCCTTAACAGCCTCGCCACCAGCGGCATCTCGCTGGCGCCCCCGGTGATGTACACCGTGTCCAGGCCTGCGCCGCCCGGATATCCCTGCTGCTCGAGCAGCCTGGCTACCAGTTCCAGGCTGGACTCCAGCAGCGGACGCGACCTCTCATAGAATTCGGCGGCGGGCACGTTCGCCTGCCCCAGTCCGGGCCGCACCGCGTCCAGATCCACGGCGATCCGCCGCGTATTCGGATTCAACGCTTCCTTCTGCCTCCGGCATTCGTCCTGCAGGCGAAACCACTCGGATGCGGTCAGCGATTCCCCAAGCGTCCCGGACCGCTCCAGCGCCATCTCCGCGAGGATCTGGTCAAAATCGTCCCCGCCGAGCGTGGGAATGCCTTCGGAAGCGGCCACGGAGTGCGTGCGCTGGTCCAGATGCACCAGCGACGCATCGAACGTTCCGCCACCGAGGTCATACACGAGCACTTTTTCCGCTTTCGAGGCGCCGCGCTGCCGGTGTCCGTACTCGATAGATGCGGCCGACGGTTCGTTCAACAATCCGAGCACTTCGAATCCGGCGCGCCGGAAGGCATCCACTGTAAGGAACCGCTGGTTGGAGTTGGCATTCGCGGGAACCCCGAGCATCACCTCCAGCGGCTCGCCCGGGTCCGGCCGGACGCTGGAAGTTTCCCGGATGGCAGTGCGCAATGCATCGGCCATTCCGGCCAGCATTTCAAGAAGCGGAACGCCACCCACGTCGCCGAGCTGCACGTGCGTCTGCGGGCCCGCGTCCTCCAGCAGCCGCTTCAGGGATCGGAGCACAGTCCACCCGGGATCGTTCTGGACTGCCCAGGCGTCCCAACCGTACTTGCGTTCCCCAGCTCGCAAGGCGACCAGCGGCGGAAACCATTCGTAGGAGGCATCGCCTGCCTCGAACGACACCACGGGGTAGTTCCCGCGATCCGAGTGCGCCACCACCACCCGCGTGGTTCCGAAATCGATTCCAAGCTTCACAACAGCCCCATCATGCCACGAGTCGCGTATTAAAATAGCGACGTGGCCGCACTGGAGAAGGGCAACAGCCCCTTCTATCCCAATCATCCCGTACCGCCCGAGTTTTTCGTGGGCCGTTCCGACGAGATCGAGAGGGTGCGCGAGCGCGGCATCCGGCAGGTCGCCAATGGCAAGATGGTGCCGTTCTACATCCAAGGCGAGTACGGAATCGGCAAAACCTCTTTCGCCAAGGCCGCGCAGCAACTGGGCGAGACTTACGGGCTGCACCCGATTTACTGCTCGGTCGGGGGCGCCCGGGATCTCAGCGATTTCTCCGCCGCCGTCCTGCAGGCGGCTCTGCGATCCGGCGGCCTGAATACGACCAAGGAAGAGGCGTTGCGCAACTGGTTGGGGAAATACATCGGCCGCCAGGAGCTATTCGGCTTCAGCCTCAACATGGAGGTCCTCCGGCAGGATGCGCCGCAGCTGAGTAATCCTTTCGGATTGCTGGGCTTCCTCGACGAAATCCGGCGGCGCTTGAACGCCTCGGGTGTTTTCCTGGTGGTCGATGAAATCAACGGAATCGCGGACAGTCCGGAGTTCGCGCATTTCATCAAGGGCTTGGTCGATTCCACCGGATCCGGCCAGTCTCTGTTGCTCGCGCTGTGCGGGACAGAGGAGCGCCGCCGGCGCATGATTCAGAATCACCAGCCCGTGGATCGCATCTTTGACATCGTGGAAATCTCCCCCATGAGCCAGAAAGACTCGGAGCGATTCTTCGAAGTCACCTTCAGCTCCGTCAACATGGAAACACGCAAGGACGCGGTCAGCTTCATGGCATATTGGGCGGCGGGCTTTCCCAAGATCATGCAACTGGTCGGCGACGAGGCCTATTGGGCCGCTTCCGGCAATGTTGTCGATCAGAATGTCGCCACCCTGGCTGTGACCAAGGCGGCGGGCGAGGTGGGCGCCCGGTACGTGGATCAGCAGGTTTACCGCGCTCTGCGAAGCGCGGACTATCGCTCCATCCTGAAAAAAATCGCCGCTCACGACGGCATCAGCCCCGACATGATGTCGTTTCAGAAAGCCGAAGTCGCGGGTGCGCTCACCGAATCCGAACCCAAGAAATTCAACAACTTCTTGCAAAAGATGAAGCGGCTGAATGTGCTGCGCTCCGGCGACGTTCAGGGCGAGTATCGATTCAATCAGCGGATGGTGGCTCTCTACATCCGCCTCCAAACCATACAGGAAGGTTCCTGAATTATATGAACAGATCCATTTCGCGGATCGGCCTCATCGCCATGCTTGCGCTGCCGGCGTGCGCGCAGCAGACTCCGAACGCCAAGTACATCTCCAACTTTAAACAGCTCACCAGCGGCGGCCAGAACGCCGAGGCGTATTGGGCGCCCGACGGCAAACGGCTGGTGTTCCAGTCCACCCGCCCGCCCCACGAGTGCGACCAGATCTACGTCATGAACGCCGACGGCTCGGATCAGCGCATGGTCTCCACCGGCAAGGGTGTCACCACCTGTGCCTACTTCCTCAAAGACAACAAGCACATCATTTACGCCTCCACCCACGAAGCCGCGCCCGAATGTCCCAAGCGCCCCGATCGCAGCCGCGGCTACGTGTGGGCCGTCTACCCCGGCTTTGACATCTACCTCGCCGACGACCAGGGAAACATCAAGAAGAAGCTCACGGATGCCCCCGGCTACGACGCGGAGGGCACCGTGAACTGGAAGACCGGCCGTATCGTCTACACTTCGCTCGCGTCGGGAGACCTTGAGCTCTGGAGCATGAAGTCGGACGGCAGCGATAAGAAGAAGATCACTCCCGACAGCGGCTACGACGGCGGCGCCTTCTACTCCCGCGACGGCAAACAGCTCGTCTGGCGCGCCCATCATCCCGCCGACGACCCCGGCAAGGCTCGCTATAAGGAACTGCTGAAGGATAACCTGACCGCGCCCATGAAGATGGAGGTCTTTGTTTCCGATACCAGCGGCGCAAACAAAAAGCGCATCACCGATTTCGGCTGCGCCAGCTTCGCGCCCACCTTCACTCCGGACGGAAAGAAGATCGTGTTTGCGTCCAACAAGCACGAATGCGACAGCCGCAAGTTCGAGCTGTTCATGATGAACCCGGACGGGTCGAACGTGGAGCAGATCACCTTTTTCGGCGGATTCACTTCGTTTCCGGAGTTTTCGCCGGACGGCAAGAAGCTCGTGTTCTCCTCCAGCCTGAACGCGAAGTCGCCTTACGAGTTCAACATCTTCGTCGCCGATTGGAAGTGGTAGATCACTTCACTTCGATGGTGAGTTTGGAGGCCGTGAAGTCGGCCACGCGGCCCTTCAGCGTCGCGGGCCCGCCGGCGACTTCCCGGCCCTTCAGGCTGTAAACAGCGTTCCCCGATTTCAAATCGGACCCGTTCACCTCGCCGCGCACTTCCACATCGGCGGCGAGCACTTTGGTGCCGTCCTGCTGGATCAGGTCCCGCAACTGCTCCAGGCGCACCCGGTTTCCCTCGGCGAGCTTCAACACCAGCACCGCGTTCCCCTCCAGCTTCGCGGACTCCATGCCGCGAACCCGCATCATGCGATCGGGAAGCGACTCCGTGCATTGCTGGCAGTCCGTGCCCTTGAATTCAACGCGAAGGGAGAGGAACTCCGCCCCCAGCGGCAGCGAAACCAGCAGCGCGATCCACCAGCGCATCGTTTTACCGCCCTTGAATCTGCACCAGGGTCTTCTGCGGCTCCGGACGCTCCACCGCGGGGATGGTTTGCGGATCGCGGAAGAAGTCGAAGTAGGAAACATAATGCACGCAGGACACGGTGCAGTACGTCGCGCAGCCCTTCTCGGTCAGGTACTCGCGCCGGATGTCGTCCTTCGTGTATTCCAGCAGCGGCTTGCCCGGATATCCGCGCTGCTGCGAGCAGTAGTGCACCAAGCCGTCCTCGCAGACGTAGATGTACCGCGCGCCGGCGCGGCAGCGCCACTTCAGCGGCCGGGCGTCGGCCACCGCGTCCTGGAAGTAGCGATTCAGCCGCGCGAAGTGCTTCTTCTTCCCGCTGTTCATCTCATCGTAGATGGCGCGCTCGCGCCCGCCCAGCGGCTTCAGTTGGCCGCCGCCGTCATGAATGATGCCGAACGTGGACGAGAAGCCGAGCTCGATGGCGCGCTTGCTCACTACCAGCGCATCCTCGGGATTGCGGATTCCGCCGCCGACAACGGAGTTGATGTTGACGTGGAACAGCGCGTGCTCCGCCAGCACCTGCAGCTTCTTGTCCAGCACCTTCAGGCTCTTCTTCGAGACATCGTCGGGCATCACGTTGTCGATCGAGATCTGCATGTGATCGAGCCCGGCGGCGTTCAGCTTCTTCACGCGATCCGGCGTCAGCAGGTAGCCGTTGGTGATCATGCACGCCATCGCGCCCCGCGAGTGCATGGTGTGGATGATCTCGTCCAGCTCGGGATGCAGCAGCGGCTCGCCGCCGCTCAGCGTGATGATGGTGGTGCCCAGGTCGGCCAAACGGTGGATCCGCTCCACCATGGTCTCCACGGGAACCGGCTTGGAGTAGTCGTCGTACTCGTTGCAGTACGTACAGGAGAGATTGCAGCGCCGGATGGGGATGATGTGCGCCATCACCGGGTGCTCCGTGGAGAGAGCGCCCTTCGCGATCAGCCGCAGTTCCTTGGCGCGGCGTTGCGCCGCCTTCAGATTGCGCTTGATCCTGAAGCCCAGGTCCGCCATGCAAAATAGTCCGAAACTCTACTATTTAAGCATACCGTCCCCGGCCGCTCCCAGGCCCTGTTCGCGGACGGTCGAATTCGCGGGTCGAACGGTTTCGGCGCTAAACAGAACGGGCGGCCCGGGAACCTCGGCCGCCCGCAAGAACTACAAGGGAGAGGAGAAATCGCGATCAGCGGCGACGCAGCCGCAAGGCCGCAAGCGCCAGGCCGGCACCCATCAAAGCCATGGAGGAAGGCTCCGGCACGCCGTTCACCAGGTCCGCGTCCTGCACGTTCAGGATGTCGAACGCCCAGTTCCCGTTCCGCTGGTTGAACTGGCTGCCGCTGACGTCACAGAACTGCGTGGCATTGGCGCAAGCGCTTGTCAAACCAGGGGTAAAGTTGCCCTGACCCTGGCGCGTAAACCCGTCCGACAGGTTGTCGCCGGCCGAGAAGTTGTCGAACTGCATCACCGACACGCGATACGTTCCCGGCGCGAGGTTCAGCGCGAGGTAGGTGTCGTAACGGACTCCGCTCAGGTCCGCGGGCACTGCCGTGCCGCCGTCGTCATTCTCCCCGATCTTCACCCCGGCGGCGTCGAACACAGCCAGAATGGGATCGAATCCCCCGCGCGGGATCATCACCCCGGCGGCGTTCAGTCCGCCCGCGTAGGAGAGCGTTCGGAACTCCACCAGCGACTGCGCGCCGACAACAAAGGTGAACAACTGCACTTCGTCATCCTGGCTGAATGACCCTTGGAATGAGAAATTCGCCGCGGTGCCGAGTTGCGCCGCCAGCAGACCAGAAAGGAGAACAAGTGAACCGGTTCGCATGAGCCCAGAGTATGGGCTGCGCGGTTCGCGATCAAGACTAAAGTTCGAACACCGCGAAAAGCAGGTGGCGAATTACACGCCTAGGGTTTCTTCGGCTCCGGTTTGGGCTTCGCCGGATCGGTGACCTCGTCACCGAACGTAATCTTGACGTCGCTCTTGAACTGGCGATAGTCGTCGTACTTCACGGTCAGGCGGATGCGCTGCGCCAGGCCCGAGTCGAAAACCAGCGTGTCGTTCGAGACCGTGTACGTGGGGAACCAGTACTTGCCGTCAATCTGCTCCCGGTAGGTCTCGAACTTGGGGAAACGCTGGTCCGAGCCGCGCTTCAGGATGCCCGTCGAGCGGCCGTAGCTCTTCACGATCTGCAATTCCTGGTCGTCCACCCACACAATGCCGGCGAAGTAGCGCTTTCCCGGCTGCATCGACTTCGGACGAACGGCGAAGGCGTAGCATTCGATCTCGTCCAGCTTCTCGATCCCCAGATAATCGACGTTGTAGTTGCCGATCTCCTCACTGGTCAGCACGAAGGGCTGCACGGTGCGCATGTCCTGCAGGTCTTCAGGAGTCAGGATCAGATTCCGCAGCGCCGGAACCGGCGCCCGCACCACGCGCTCGTCGCGCTTGCCCGCGTTGGTGAAGACCACGTCGAAGGTCTCTTCCCACTGTCCGATGCGCCCGCCGCCCTCGTCGAGTTCCAGCAGCTTCGAGTTCTGGCGGTACGTATAGGACTCCCGCGCCTTGGAAAACTCGCTCTCCTTGGCGGCGAACTTGCGGATGATCTCCTGAATCTCCTCCGGTGACGGATCTTTCTTCTGGGCCAGCAAGGCCAGCGGAATCATCAGGGCAAGTGTCCAACGCATACGCACCTATTCGACGTCTCCGGCGGTCCGGAGGTTCATGGTTTCATCGTAAGTGATCTAGAATCGGTTTGGGAATGAAGACCTTGGGGACAGCGGTTTGCCTGCTGCCGGCGCTGCTGGCGGGTGGAGGATGCGGCATGGGTTGGGGGAAGACCAGGCTGAAACAGGAGAAGATTGAAGGCTTTGGCGTGTGGCAGCGTCCCGCGCGCCTGGAGAAGCCACGGCTGGAGCGCGATCCGGCCTTCCTGCGCCTGACCTCCGAACGCGATTACTCCTGGTACCGCTGGGACACGATCGGGCCCAATCACCCCACGCTGGAGCGGCTGGTGGTGGAAGTCCGCGAGCCGGGTCCGGGGAACAGCAAGTGGGAATACCACGCTCGCGAAGGCGTCGAGGTCCTGAATTTCCGGCAGCTTCGCTGGCCCGAGGAAACGGGCAAGGCGCGCCTGACCTGGCAGACCGAGGGTCCGCTGCGCTTCACGGAAGGCCTGTACACGGTGAACACCATGGACGAGCCGAGTTGGGTGGTGCTTTTCAACGACCCGGCGCAGGGACTCTCCGTTGGCTACCGGGTTCGCAAAAAGGACGAATCGCTCGAAGACGCCAAGCGCGTGGTGCGCGAGGTTGCGGCGAGTGTCAAGCTGGAGCGCGACCGCGCCGCCATCTTTGCCGAGGAACGGGATCGCCCTCACAAGCAATATCGCGAAGCGGTGGCGAAGCTGAGCGCGTCCCTGCAAGCCGCGGGCTTGCGCATGCCCCGGCTTGGGGAGGTGCTGGAGCAGGGTGATTACGTTCTCTCGCTCACCGAGGATCCCGATGGGGACGAACGCTTCGTGATCGTTCAGCCGATCGGCGAAAAGGAACTGACCGCGACGCCGAGCCAGAGCCGTGAGTATTTCGATACGGACCTGAAGACAGACGGCTACACCGCGGTGACCTGGCTGTTGCAGGCCGACGGCGAATGGCAGTACTCGGGAGGCGCGCCGGATGAAATGATCCGCGTTCTGGCGAAGCGGGCGCGCCGGCCAGGCTCGGCGTATGTGTACGCGCAGGGGCTGACGTTTCTCAGGGGCGATCAGCAGGGCCCGCGGACCATGAACGAGTTCTTCCCGTTCGCGGCCGAAGCCGCGAAACGGCTGAAAGCCGGAACGCTGCTGCAGCCCCGGCGCTAGCCGAGCATCGCCTTGGCGATGGTCACGCGCTGCATGTTGCTGGTGCCTTCGTAAATGCGGCCGATCTTGGCGTCGCGATAGAGCTTCTCCACCGGGTAGTCCTTGGTGAAGCCCACGCCGCCGAGCACTTCCACCGCCTTGGAGGCGACGGTCTCCGCCACCTGCGAGGCGAAGTACTTGGCCATGGCGGCTTCGGTGACGAAAGGCTGGTCGTTGTCGCGCAGGCGCGCCGCGTTGTAGACCATCAGCCGCGCCGCTTCCACCTGCACGGCCATCTCCGCAAGCTCGAACTGCACACCCTGGAACTCGCCGATGGTCTTGCCGAACTGCTTGCGCTGCCGGGCATAGGCCAGCGCGTGGTCGAGCGCGCCCTGCGCCAAACCCACCATCTGCGCGCCGATCCCGATACGGCCTTCGTTCAGAGTTTCGATCGCAATCTTGTAGCCCTTGCCCACTTCACCGATCACGTTCGACTTGGGAACGCGGCAATCATCCAGGATCAGCTCACAGGTGGAGGAGGCGCGGATGCCGAGCTTGTCTTCCTTCTTGCCCACCTGGAAGCCCGGGAACTCACGCTCCACCAGGTACGCGGTGATGCCCTTGTACCCGGCGTCGGGATTGACGTTGGCAAACATCAGGTACAGGCCGGCTTCGGCGGCGTTGGTGATCCAGAGCTTGCGCCCGGTAATGGACCAGTGGTCGCCTTTGTCCACGGCGCGCGTTTGCAGCGCGAAGGCGTCGGAGCCGGAGCCCGCCTCGCTCAGGCAATAGGAGGCCAGCGTATCCTGGCACAACCGCGGCAGGTACTTCTTCTTCTGCTCCTCGGTGGCCCAGCGCTGGATGGCGTTGTTGAACAGCGTGTTCTGAACGTCGACGATCACGCTGGCGGAGGGGTCCACCTTGGCGATCTCCTCGATCGCCAGGATCGACGAGAAGAAGCGTCCGCCCTGCCCGCCATACTCCTCGGGGATGTCGATTCCCATCAGGCCCATCTCGAAGAGCTTCTTCAGGATGTCCTTGCGAAAGACGCCGGCTTCGTCCATTTCACGGACATGCGGCGCGATCTGTTCGCGGGCGAACCTGCGAACGGAATCGCGGAACATCGTTTCTTCTTCGGAAAGCTGCGTAAGGGCGGGATGAGTCTCGGCTGCCGCGGCGGTGGTGCTCATAGAGGATATTGTATCGAGTTGCCGGTGCCATTGGCGCTTCATCGGTGCCATCATCAGTGCCATGCCATCATCAGTGCCAGGCACCACCTGGCACCGGCCGCGGCTGGACCGGAGCATAAGTTGCTCCGGAGCAGCAGCTTGCGGCAGATCTTGCGCATGCCGGAAAGTGGGCTCGGACGGAACCCCCTTACTTTCCGAACGCGACTCACTCGAAGCCCTGGCGTTGCCGGAACCGGCAGGTCACGGTCGCGAATTTCCTGAGGTTCTTGCGATTTTGGTCGCTGGATGAGGCGATCCGAAAAGTGCGGGAGAAGCGAAGGGGGGTAGTTTTCGGAACTCCGAAAGATTGCCGCTAAGTCACTAACTTAAAACAGCTTACAATCTTCTCACCGGAGACTTGGTGCCAGGCACCACCTGGCACCGGAAGCTGCTGATGTTTGGGGGGCGGGAGCCACGGGCTGGCTGATCCTTGGCTCCCTCTCCTGCTACTTGCCCTTCAGCGTACCCTCGAGTTTGATCACCAGAATCTGGCTCTTCGCCGCGGTGGGCTTGAGGTCGCAATTGGAATCGAACTGCCCCGGTTGCGCGCTGGCCGGAGCCGGAAGTGGCTTGGTTTGCGTGCCGCCGATGCCGAAGTCGTTGTCATTGGCGATGGCCACGTGCTTGCCGGAACTCAGCAGCGCCACGCCCTCGATCTTGCCCGGAACGCCCGGCACCTGGGACAGGTCGACCACCAGGTGCTTGCTTACAGGCGTGATCCCGTTCGCCGAAAGCTGCCCCGGCGCGATGCTCTCCAGCGCGGGCGAGTTATTGGGAGGCAGGTCGTCCCAGCGCGTTCCCAGGATATCGGTCGCGCCCCGCAGATCGATGCGATACAGCTTGGCCACGTCGTCGGTGCGCTCCAGGACGATCAGGCGGTGCTGGTCGAGCATCGCCATGCCCGAGGTCTTCATTTCCGCCTGCTGCGCGGGATATGGCAATCCGAACTCGGATACGGGCTGCAGTTCGTACACGTACTCCGCCGTGACGATCTCGCTCTCCAGGTCGAAGGCGAGCAGGCGGATCATGTGGGACGCATTCCCGACGGTCGCATTCGGGTTCGACGCGGGGCTCTGCAGCATGGTGTAGAGCGTTTTGCGATCCGGCGAGATGGCCGCGCCTTCGAATCCGCGGTTGCCCTTGCGCCACTGCAGAATCTGGGGAAGGTTCTTCACCACCTGGTAGCTGGTGCCGGTGAGGGGATCGTTAGCGGGAACGAACCGCTTCAGCACGACGCCCGCGGGGCTGATCTTCACGATCGACGGCCGGTACTCGTCCACCACCCAGAAGTTACCCTCCTTGTCGCGGACCAGGCCCTCGGAGTCGAGGCCGTTGGGATTGAACGGGAGCAGGTCCGCGTCATTGGCCGCGCAGCCGTAGGGAACTTCGTCGCCGCGGGGCGCGTTGGGCGCGTAGTTGGAGATGCCGCTGACGCCGAGCTGGTTCAGGCCGCGGATGGGAATGGCCTGAAGAATTTCGATGGCGCCGTTGCGCACCCGCACTTTAAGGATGGTCGGGGCGAATTCCGGAACCGGGAAGGTGCGGCGCGCGGCCTGCCCCGCGGCGGGCCGGATCTGCCCGTTGGGACCGCGGTCGGTGATCAGGTAGTAGACGTCGCGCCCGTCGGACGGGTCGTGCCAGAGGTCGCTGCCGACGCCGCCCAGGCGAATCTGATGGTCGGCCGGCAGGGGTCCGCCGAGCGACTGCTGAATGAACGTGCCCAAACGGATGTCGGGCAAAGTATACGTGGCTTCCACGGCGCCGCCGCTCTGCGCGGATGCGGCCGCGGCGAGCGTCAGGCCGGCAAGCAAGAATGCGAATCGATTCAAGAGTGAGGATCCTCCCAAGGGTCGTACTGTAGCGAGCGTGAATGACAGACGAATGTCGGTTGGGCCGCGATCGGATGTCGAACGGGCGGGGTAGTCCTATGACTGGTTGCGCTCCTGCGCGCATCGGTGCCTGCATCGGTGCCTGCCTGCATGCCTGCATCGGTGCCTGGCACCACCAGGCACCGTTCGCGGGGGAGATCGAGCGTAAGTCATTTTGGTTGTGATGATTGCGGGGGATTTCCGAGCGAGTGAAAAACGGCTTTGGACGAACCCCCCTCCCTTTTCCTGGCTGATCCGCCAACTGGCCCGTGGAGGCTGGGTCAGATTGCGAATCCCTGAGATTCTCGGGATTTCGGGGCGGAATGAGGCGATGCGAAAGTGCGGGGGGTAGCAAGGGGGGGTAGTTTCTGGAATGCCGAAACTTCCGCGTAAATGTCAGATTATGAGACTCTTGCGATTCTCTCGTCCAAAGCTCGGTGCCAGGCACCACCTGGCACCGGGAGCTATGCGCGATAATTAAACAAATATCCTCATCCTGCCGATATACCCGCTTAAATCTCGCAAACGGAGGTTAATGTCGTTGACCAAAAATCAGCCTGCACAGCTGCAACCTCTCAGGCAGCCGCCGTTGAGACCTGAAGACCTTGCACACGTTCTTGTACATCAACTGTCCAACCTGCCCGCTCACGCGGGAGTCTACCTTGCGATCGATGAGGCGAATCGCGTCTGGTACGTGGGAATCGCGGAGTCGCTTCGCGACAGATTGGTCCAGCATGACCGATTGACAGATTTCAAGAGCCGGGGAGTGACCCTCATTGCATGGAAGCCCGAGGAAAATCTTGTCAATAGGAGGAGATTGGAAAAAGAACTCATCGAATACTTCCATCCACCACTAAACTTGCAACACAACTTCAATGCGCTTCCGGAAATTGATTTCGGCCTTACCCCCGACGAAGAGGTCGCGCGTTATCTACACCTCCGGATTCAACAAAAGCTCATTGAGCTCCAGCTGGAGACCCTGAAACCCAACATGGTTACCCGGTGTGAGCAGCAAGGCGGGAAGATCAATCATAGCCTCGGTGTCATTTCTCGTTCCGCTAGCAAAATCTGGCGGTACTCGGAGCGTGTCGAGCTGCTGAAGCAGCAAGTGAAGGACGCTCAAGAGGACGAGCGTCGCTCAGGGTCCGCGGTTGTCATTGAAAGCCGAACGTTCTTGACTGCACGCCTCAATCCAGCCGCACTTGAAAAGGAAGTGGCTGACTTGATTGAAAGAGCAGAACGCGCCGCTCCGGATGAGATCGCTGAAGCAGTGTGACTGCCGGTATATTCAGCACGCTGCCTACCAATACTTAACCCGTTGGGCGAGCTATGCCTGGCGGACTCGGTGTCCCACCAACTGACGCCCATTCCATTTGGCGGTAAAAGAGGCAGATCAGGCGCAGTCACCGAAGCACCGGACTCTTCGCCGAGGCCGGGCCGTCCCATTCCTGGCGGATCAGTCCGCCTTGGTCGAGGAAGAATGATCGTCTTGCGTAGCCGCTTTCAGCGGGAGCAGCAATTTGGTATCGATCGCGATCCGCCTCGATTCGGATCCCGTGGTCATAACAGCGAGAACGCTTGACGCAATTTGGAAGGGACGGCTTGAACGCGACGATCGCGTCCGCGTTCGCATAGGACCCGTAGGTAGAGTAGTGGCGCCGCTGCGCATCGCGAATTTGGATCAAGAGCACGACCGTCTTGAAGTCGCTGCTTGGCGGCGTCGGCCGCGAACACGCGACCAACGTCAAGCCGGCAAACGCGACCAGGAAGGTCAGTAGTCGCATATAGCTTCTGGCTCCTAATCCAAGACGCATCAACGTGCGCCAATGTGGAATAGTTGCCTGATCGGTGTCTGGCACCACCTGGCACCGACCGCGGCCGAATTGGAGCATAAGTTGCCCGGGAGCAGCAGCTTGCATTCTGCGCCCAGCGCAAAGTGGGCTTGGAGGACCCCCTTACTTTCCGGACGCGATCCACGGGAATGCAAGCCATCCGGGAACCGGCAGGTCGCAGGCGAGAATTTCCTGAGGAATTTGCAATTTTTGTCGCTGGATGAGGCGATCCGAAAAGAGGTGGGAGAAGCAAGGGGGGGTAGTTTCTGGAATGCCGAAACTTCCGCGTAAGTGTTAGATTACGAAGCTCTTGCGATTCTCTCGTCCAAAGCTCGGTGCCAGGCACCACCTGGCACCGGGAGCTCTGCGCTCTACAATCCTGTCCCGTCCGCGGAGGACCACCTGAGAACTCCACCATGCGTCGCTGCTCGATACTCGGGAATTGCCTTGGCCATCCGGATCGCCAAAATCAGCGCCTGCAGGGAATCCTCTCCGTATGCAGACTTCACGCTCTCGGGGCCCAGTCCGATGATCCTCAGCGGACAATAATACGGGCCTCCTTCCTCCACGAGCTGCGGTTTCCCGAAGCTGACGATCACCTCGACTTCTGTTTCGTCCGGGGAAACAAAAACAAGGCGGCGCTCCGCGATGCCTTCGTTCCACTGAGGAGTGCCGCTATTCACGATTCGTGTCCTGCTTTCTCCGCCAGGATAACCGTGCATGGCGTTCCGAGGCTGCGGCGTGGAATACCATCAGTCTGTGGACCTCAAGGCGCTACTCGCAAAGGCGACCCCGGCTCGCTCCGGCGACCATCTTGCCGGCATCGCGGCCGAGTCCGCCGAGGAACGCGTGAAGGCGCAGATGCAGCTCGCCGACACCGCGCTCGCGCGGTTCTTGGAAGAGCCCGTCATCCCCTACGACGAAGACGAAGTCACGCGCCTGATCTTCGATCGCCACGACCGCGCTGCATTCGCGCCCATCTCCAGCATGAGCACGGGCGAGCTTCGGGATTGGCTGCTGAGTGAGGAAGCGACGCCCGACCGCATCGCCGCGCTGCGCGGCGCGCTGACGCCGGAAATGGTGGCCGCCGTGTCGAAGCTGATGCGCCTGCAGGACCTGGTGAGCGTCGCGCGCAAGTGCGAAGTAGTCACGCGATTTCGCTGCACGCTGGGCCTGAAAGGGCGATTGGCGACGCGGCTGCAGCCGAACCATCCCACCGATGACGCGAAAGGAATCGCAGCCAGCATTCTGGATGGCCTGCTGTACGGCAACGGCGACGCCGTAATCGGGATCAACCCCGTCACCGATAACGCCGCCGTGGTGGAGACGCTGCTGAAGCTGGTGGACGATGTGCGCGCGCGATTCGAGATTCCCACTCAGTCCTGTGTGCTGGCGCACGTCACCACACAGATGCAGGCCATGGAAAAAGGCGCGCCCGTGGACCTCGTCTTCCAGTCCGTCGCCGGCACGGAAGCGGCGAACCGCTCGTTCGGGATCGATCTGAAGCTGCTGCGCGAGGCTCATCAGGCGGCGCGCGAGCTCGGCCGCGGCGAGAACGTGATGTACTTCGAGACCGGACAAGGCAGCGCGCTTTCGGCGAATGCGCACCACGGCGTGGATCAGCAGACGCTGGAAGCTCGCGCCTATTCGGTGGCGCGCGAATTCTCGCCGCTGCTGGTGAACACCGTGGTCGGCTTCATCGGACCGGAGTATCTGATGGACGGCAAGCAGATCCTGCGCGCCGGGCTGGAGGATCACTTCTGCGGCAAGCTGCTGGGGTGTCCGATGGGCGTCGACGTCTGCTACACCAACCACGCGGATGCCGATCAGGACGACATGGACACGCTGCTGAC
>CAYOQB010000080.1:0-23999 GCA_964406035.1 uncultured Solibacteraceae bacterium
GTCGCATCGACCTGGTGGAGAACCGCTTCGTCGGCATGAAGTCCCGCGGATGCTATGAGACGCCCGGCGGGGCCATCATCCTGGCGGCGCTGCGCGAGCTGGAATCGCTGACGCTCGATCGCAGCACCATGCACTATAAGCAGAAGCTGGCGATCGACTACGCGGAGATGGTGTACAACGGCTTGTGGTTCACGCCGCTGCGCGAAGCACTGGACGCCTTCTTCTCCCGAACGCTCGAAACCGCCACCGGCGAGGTGACCATGAAGCTGTACAAGGGCAACCTGGACCCGGTCAGCCGCCGGTCGCCGAACTCGTTGTACTCGCTGAACATCGCGAGCTTCACCATGGGCGCGGAATACGACCAGAAGGACGCGCGCGGGTTCATCAACCTGATCGGCCTGCCGATCCAGGTGCGCGCCGCGGTGCTGAAGCAGTCATGAAGCTGTGGGGCGGGCGCTTCGAGCAGGGTCCCTCGGAGGTCTTCGAGAGGTTCAGCGAATCGCTGCATTTCGACAAAGAACTGTTGAGCGCGGACGTTCGCGGTTCGCAAGCCTTCGCGCGGGCCCTGGAGCGAGTGGGCATCCTCGACGCCGCGGGTCGCGCCCGCCTGATCGCAGCCTTCGATGAAATCAGCGCGGAGGCGAAGGAACCCGGGTTCTTTGACGGCGCCGGCGACGAAGATGTCCACACGCTGGTGATCCGCAAGCTGAAGGAGAAGGCCGGCGGGCTGGCGGACAAGATCCACACCGGACGCAGCCGCAACGAGCAGGTGTCCCTGGACACGCGCCTGTGGCTGCGCGATACCATCGACCGCACCCGGCAACTCCTGCTGGGGGTGATGAAGGCGCTGGTGGACTGCGCCAACCGTGACCGGGGTGCGGTGATCCCGGGGTACACGCACCTGCGGCGGGCGCAGCCGGTGCTCTGGCCCCATTACCTGCTGGCTTACTTCGAGATGTTCGCGCGCGACCTGGAACGGCTGGAGCAGGCGCGGGCGCGCGTGAACGTGATGCCGCTGGGATCGGGCGCGCTCGCCGGGAGCGGCTTCCCGTTCGACCGGGAAGCGATCGCGGCGGAGCTCGGGTTCGCCGCCGTCACGCGCAACAGCATGGACGTTTCCGCGGATCGCGATTTCGCGCTCGACTACCTCTACGCGGCTTCGGTCCTGATGCTCCATCTCAGCCGGTTGTGCGAGGACTGGATTCTGTATTCCAGTGACGAGTTCGGCTGGCTGGAGCTCGCCGACGGCGTGACCTCCGGTTCCAGCCTGATGCCGCAGAAGAAGAATCCGGACTCGCTGGAGCTGATCCGGGGCAAGTGCGGTCGCGTGTTCGGCGCGATGAACTCGCTGTTCATGACGCTGAAGGGCCTGCCGATGACCTACAACCGCGACATGCAGGAGGACAAGGAGCCGCTGTTCGATGCGGCGGCGCAGGTCTGCCGATCGCTGGAAATGATGCGCGTCGTGGTGGAAACGGCGCGCCTGAATCCGGGTCCGCCGCGGCAGGCGGCGGAAGAAAGCTGGGCTGTCGCCACCGATCTGGCCGAGGCCCTGGCGCGCAACGGAACGCCCTTCCATCAGGCTCATCAACTCGCCGGAAAACTGGTGCTGCACAGCCTCCGGGAGGGAAAGAAGCCATCCGACTGGACCGGCGAGGAGCTGGCGCGGTTCGCGCCGGAGTTCACCGAAGAGATGGTCCGGCTGATGGATCCGGCGGAAGGCATGAAGACGCGGACGGTGCGGGGAGGCACCGCGCCGGAAACGGTGGCAGCGGCGCTGGACGAAGCGGTCCGCCGCCTGGAGGGATTCGCGCGTTGAACAAAAGCTACCGCCATGGGCAGATCCTCAAGCTGATCCGCGGGCGTCCCATCCGCACGCAGGAGGAGCTCGCCAGCGAGTTGCGCAAACTCGGGGTTCCCGCCACGCAAGTGACCTTGTCCCGCGACATCCGCGAGCTCGGGCTGGTGAAGACCGCCGATGGTTATCAGCAGGGTATGCCGGAACCGGCGGGACCCGATCTGGAGACTGTGGCCGCGGAGTACCTGCTGGATATCCGCCCGGCGCAAAATCTGTTGGTGCTGCGAACGCTTCCCGGGAGCGCGAGCCCGCTGGCGGTGGCTATCGATCACGCGCAGTGGCCGGACATCGTCGGCACGGTGGCGGGCGACGATACGGTGCTGGTGGTGGCTCCGGATGAAGCGCGGGCGAAGAGCGTGCGGGAGCGGTTGCTGAAGTTTCTCGAATAAGAACTACCGGGGCTGCAGGATCTCGCCCCACACCACCTGGTAGGCTTCCACTTCGTTATCGAAGCTTTTGCCGGCGCGGACGAAAACCCGCGTGTTCACCAGCAGCGCTTCGGCGTCGACAGCGAGCCCCTTCTCCAGATAGCGGGTATCGTCGCGAAGCTGCACGCGAAGCTGGCCGTTAGCCTTGGTCCGCAGAATCATGGCGTGGGGATCGCGGCGCACCACGATGCCGTTCAGCGTCAGGTTGCCGCGCGGGGCGAAGGATTCAGTCGGAGATACGGTGGGCCGCAGCGGAGCACGGCCCGGCGCGGTGGTTCGCTCCGGAGGCGAGATGGAAACGGACCGCGCCTGGCATCCGCTGCTACCTTTTTTGTCCGCGATCACTTCCAGGCGGTCGCCTGGCGCGAGGTTGGCGGCGGAGATGCGCTGCGAATCGCGCTCGAACGTGGTGCGCGAATCGTAATCGCAGAGATGCACCAGGTTGTCCTCGGAGCGGACGCTGATCACGCCCGCGCCGGGCGTGCCTTCCCGCTCCAGCATCACGCCGCGCAGCACGCTCATCGGCGTTTGCGCCTGCGCCGCGGCAAGGGCGGCCATCGCGAATAGCCCGGCTCGCATCTGGCCTCATTATACCCGGCGCTGCTAGAATCGAATTTCAGCGGACGTATCGTTTGTCACCTTCCTCTTTTTCCGTGCTGGACCAGGCCGGACAATGGTTTGTTTCCTCGGGCATCACTTCGGCCGGGGGCGGAGTCGCGCGCTTTCACCGCATCGATGCCGGCGAGAACCTGCCGGTGTCGCACGAGATCACCGGTTACGCGGTGAGCGCCCTGGCCGACCTTTCGCGCCGCTGCGGTGATTCGCGCTTCGCGGCCGCGGCACTCCAGTCCGCAAGATATCTTTGCGCGGAAGCATGGGACGAGAATGCGTCCGCTTTCCCGTTTGAGTCCGGCGGTCCGGCTTATTTTTTCGACACCGGGATCATTATTCGCGGACTCCTGCAAGCCTGGAGGCTCAGCGGCGATCCGGCGTTCCTGGATCGCGCTGTGGAAGCCGGAATGTCGCTGGCAATGGACTTCCTGGGCGACGGGTTCTTCTACCCGGTGATCTCACTGCCTGAAAAGCAGCCCGAACCGCTGGGCGACCGCTGGTCCAGGCAGCCCGGCTGCTATCAATTGAAATCCGCCATGGCATGGCACGATCTTGCCGCGTCCACCGGCGATCCACAGTGGAACCGGGCCTACGAACGCGCGCTCGCACTGCACCTGGCCGGATGGCGCGAGTTTCTTCCCGGCGACCCCGACCCCTTGCGCATCATGGATCGGCTTCATGCGTTCTGCTATTTCCTCGAAGGGCTTCTTCCCGTGTCGGAGCGCAGTGAAGTGAGATCGGTGCTCGCCGAAGGAATCGCGATGGTGACGCACTACCACCGCGAGATTCGAGCGAGATTCGAAAGGTCCGACGTCGCGGCGCAGCTCCTGCGGGTCCGGCTGCTGGCCGATGCGCGCGGCGCAGCCCCGCTCGATCGCACGCGGGCCGAGGAGGAAGCCGCGATCGTTGCGGATTACCAATTCCGCGACGGCGAAGCCCGAGTCCGCGGCGGATTCTGCTTCGGGACGCGCGACGGCCGGCGTATGCCATTCGTCAATCCCGTGTCCACGGCGTTTTGCGCGCAGGCGATCGCCATGTGGCAAAGCGGTCCGGGCGAACTGGCGGATCTGATCTGAACGTGCCATCCTGTTCAGCGTGAAACTGCGCCTCACTTCCAATCAGCTTCGCCTCCGGTTGAATCGCAGCGAGGTGGCGGCGCTTGGAAAGGGCGGCGCGCTGGAGGAACGCGTCGAACTGGAAGGCGCGACCGTTGGGTGGACCGCCGCGGCGATTCCTGGCATCGCTGGCATCACGGCGCGCTTCGAAGACGGAGTGGTTGCCGTGCGCATTCCAGCCGAACTGGCCTCGCCCTGGGCGTCTAACCAGGAGGAAGGCCTGTACGCGCGGCAGGCCGGACTTGAGATCGCGATCGAGAAGGATTACGAGTGCGAGCCGGGGTCCGAGCCGGACGCGTTCCCCAATCCCAACAAGCCGTGCTGACGCCAACAGACCCGCATTTGATATAACTTCCAGCTAAGGAAGGTGTTATGCGCAAAGCCGCCGTTTTCGCCGCTCTCGTCCTGCTGACCTCCTGCGCCCGGCAGGATGCGGGCCTGCAGCCCGGTCCCGATTTCCAGAAGAAGCTGATGGAAATGGCCGTCGCCGCCAAGCCCGGTACCGTGATCGAACTGCCTGAAGGCAAGCACACCCTGGACGCCAACATCTCCATCACGGTGGATAACGTGACGCTGAAGGGCAAGGGCATGGACAAAACCATCCTCAGCTTTGCCGGGCAGAAGACGGGCTCGAACGGGGTGCTCGCCACCGGTAACCGGTTCGTCATCGAGGACCTGACCATTCAGGACACCAAGGGCGACGCTCTGAAGGTGAACGGCGCAACCGATGTGACCATTCGCCGCGTTAAGACCGAGTGGACCGCGGGTCCCAAAGCCACCAACGGCGCGTACGGCATCTATCCGGTGAAGTGCAAGAACGTGCTGATCGAAGATTCGGTGGCGATCGGCGCCTCCGACGCCGGCATCTACGTCGGCCAGTCGAACCAGATCATCGTGCGGCGCAACCGCGCGGAATTCAACGTGGCGGGTATCGAGATTGAGAACTCCACCTACGCCGACGTGTACGAGAATGTCGCCACCAACAACACCGGCGGCCTGCTGATCTTCAACCTGCCGAACCTGCCGGTGCAGGGCGGCAGCTACACGCGGGCGTTCAAGAACAAGATCTACGGCAATAATACGGAGAACTTCGCGCCTCCCGGCAACACCGTCGCGAACGTGCCCGCCGGAACCGGTTTGATGGTGATGGCCACCCATCACATCGAGGTGTTCGAGAACGAAGTTCGCGACAACAACAGCTACCAGGTGTCGGTGATCAGCTATCTGGCGACGGGCAATCCGCTGAAGGATGAGAAGTTCAACCCGTACTCCGACACGATCTACATTCACGACAATCAGATCGGCAAGGGCGGGTCGAAGCCGGACAAGCGGATCGCCAAGCTGGCGCCCGCGCTGGGCGACCCGATTCCGCAGATCCTTTGGGACGGCGTGGTGGATCCGAAGGTGAAGACCGCACAGGGCGCGCTTCCGGACGAGCGCCGCATCTGCATCGTGAACAACGGCGACGCCAGCTTCGCCAATTACGATTTCGCCAATGGTGTGAAGAAAGTCTCGCGGGACCTGAAGCCGCACACCTGCACGCACTCTCCCCTGCAGCCGATCTCGATTTCCCAGCAGACGCCGGCCTCCGGCGCCAGCTCGGGCGGATACTAACCCAACTTCGCCGGAGCCAATGGACATGAAACGATTCGCGGCAGCACCGTTGCTACTCTTTCTCGGATCCTGCGCCAAGCAGGATCCGAACGTCATCACCGCGGGACCGGACTTCCAGAAGCGAGCGCAGGAAACACTGATCGCCGCCAAGCCGGGCAGCGTCGTCACCTTCCCGGAAGGCAGGTTTGAACTCGACGCGACGCTCTCCGTCACTGCCGACAACATCACGGTGCGCGGGCAGGGCATGGATAAGACCATCCTCTCCTTCAAGGGACAGAAGACCGGCTCGAGCGGCTTTCTCGCATCCGGCAATCAGTTCGTCATTGAGGATCTGACGGTCCAGGATCCCAAGGGCGACGGGATCAAGGTCAACGGGGCGGACGGTGTCGTCATGCGCCGCGTGAAAGCGGAATGGACCGGAGGTCCAAAGCCCACCAACGGGCCTTACGGGCTGTATCCGGTACGCTGCAAGAACGTCCTGATCGAGGATTCGGTAGCCATCGGCTCCAGCGATGCCGGGATCTACGTGGGCCAGTCCTCCCACATCGTGGTGCGGCGGAACCGGGCGGAGATGAACGTCGCTGGTATCGAGATCGAAAACTCGACCTACTCCGACGTGTATGAGAACGTCGCCGTGAACAATACCGCCGGGATGCTGGTGTTCAACCTGCCGAACGTTCCGGTGCAGGGCGGCAAATACTCCCGCGTGTACAAGAACAAGCTGGAGAACAATAACACGCCGAACTTCGGACCTCCGGGTCACATTGTCGGCAACCTGCCGGCCGGAAGCGGGCTCATCGTGCTGGCCACCAGCGCCGCCGACGTGTACGACAACGATATTTCGAATCACGACAGCTTCAACATCGCCGTGGTCAGCTTTCTGTCCAACGGCATTCCGCTGAAGGACGCGAACTACTATCCGTATCCGGACACCATCAGCATCCACGACAACCGCCTGGGCAAGGCCGGCGGCAAGCCCGACAAGCAGATCAAAGCCCTGGAACCCGCGCTCGGCCTGCCAATCCCGTCCATCATCTGGGACGGCATGGTGGACCCCAAGGTGAAGACCGCATCCGGCGCCCTTCCCGGGGGCAAGCAGATCTGCATCGCCAACAATGGTGACGCCACTTTCGCCAACTACGACTTCAGCGGCGGGCTGAAGAAGATCAGCCGGGATCTGAAGGCGCACGATTGCAAGCACGCTCCGCTGGAGCCGGTGCAGCTTTCGCTGGCTGGCGCTGCGCCCGCCGGCGGAGGAAAATAGAACGAATGCAGCGATGTTCTCCCTGGGCGCTGGCGCTCGTCGTGGTCCTGTCCGCTTGTTCGCGCCGCCCCGGCGAGGTGCGCAGCTTCGCCAGCGAGCCATATCCCAAGCAGCTTTCCGAATGGGGCCTGTTCACTGGCGAGAAGGATACGCTGCAGCCCGCCCGCAACGTTCTTCCGTACGATCTCAACACGCCGCTGTTTTCCGACTATGCGGACAAACACCGCTTCGTGTGGATGCCGGCGGGGACATCCGCCCTGTATCGCGACGACGGAGTATTCGACTTTCCCGCGGGGACGGTGATCGCCAAGACCTTCGCCTACGGCGGACGCCGCATCGAAACCCGCCTGCTGGTTCATGCTAAGCAAGGCTGGGTGGGACTGCCCTATGTCTGGAACCAGGAGCAGACCGATGCCACGCTGGAACTGGCCGCGAATCCTGTGCAGATCGAGCATCGCGGCCTGAAGATCCACTACGTGATCCCGAATGCCAACCAGTGCAAGGGCTGTCACGAGAATTCGCGGGTGATGTCGCCCATCGGGCCCAAGGCCATGCACCTCAACCGGAGCTATGCGTATGCCGATGGCGCGGAAAACCAGCTTGCGCGATGGTCGAAGGTGGGATACCTGAAGGGCGCTCCCGCGCCCGAATCGGCACCGCGCGCGGCGGTGTGGGATAACGCTTCCACCGGGTCGCTCGATAGCAGGGCGCGGGCGTACCTGGATATCAACTGCGCGCACTGCCACAACTCCAAGGGTCCGGCGAACACCTCGGGGCTGTTCCTGACTGCCTCCGAGACGAACCCGGTAACGCTGGGGGCGTGCAAGGCGCCGGTCGCCACCGGACCAGGCTCGGGTACGTTCCGGTTCTCCATCCTGCCGGGGCATCCCGAACAGTCGATCCTGATCCACCGCATGAAGTCGAATGAACCGAAGGTGATGATGCCGGAGCTCGGCCGCGCGGTGGTTCACCAGGAAGGGCTAGCTCTGCTCGAGGAATGGATCGCGTCGATGAAGGGCGACTGCCGCGCCACGGCCTCCGGGATCGCCGGGTCGCACTAGGCCCGTGATCCGCAGCCTCATCTTCGATCTCGGCGGCGTCGTGGTGCCGCTCGATTTTTCGCGGGGCTACCGGGCGATCGCCGGGCGCTGCGCCTGTCCCGCGGCCGAAATCCCCCGCCGCATCGCCTCCACGGACCTGGTCAAGCGCTTCGAAACCGGTCAGATGGAGTCGCGCGACTTTGTCGAGCAGTTGTGCGGCGCCATCGGGCTGGACGCCAGCTACGAGGAATTCTGCGAGCTGTGGAGCGAGATCTTTCTTCCCGGAACGCTGATCCCGGACCCGCTGCTGGAAGCGCTGTCGCAAAGTTATCGCCTGGTGCTGCTGTCCAACACCAACCCCTTGCATTTTTCGTTCATTGAGCAGCGTTACCCGGTCCTGCGGCACTTCCACGACCAGGTCCTGTCGTTTCGGGCCGGCGCCGCCAAACCCTCGTCGCGGATTTACCAGCAGGCCATCGAGGCCGCGGGTTGCCTGCCCGGGGAGTGCTTCTTCACCGACGATCTGCCGCCGTTCGTGGAGGGGGCGCGCCGCGCCGGCATTCAGGCGGAGCTATTTCAGGACGCCGGGAAGCTGGTTCGCGACCTGGAAGCTGCCGGAGTTCGCTGGTAGTACTTTATCCTACACTTCGCCTTATTTTCGACTTGGATTTCGGCCCAAACTATAGTACTGTAGGTCCTGTTAGTACTAAGACAGACACTCCTTTCTCTCTCGCATGCCGAATTGGCGGGGTCCGGACGAAGTACTCGGAGGAGACGGACCCCGCCGTTTTTTTAAGTTCAACTGAGTCTACCGGATACAGTTCTGTGGAGAGGCAATCCGCAAAACCGGATTCTGGGTGCAACGTCCTACGCCTAATCTGACCCAAACCGTTGTAAAATCGAGGACAAAGTCAGCCGCTGCCGGGTGGACCGGCAATTGCTGTGCTTGCGGCCAAGGAGAGGTGTCTGAAGAGGGCATCCGGCGGGCTTGCCGGTTTGCACTCGACGGGAATCGCGGAAGACTGTGCGCGAGCTTCGGGAACAACTGATTGGCGCCTTGCTTGTCATCGTGACGGCGGCCGCGGTTGTTTCGGCCGCGTTGAATTTGCAGCAGCAGAACCGGTATCGCCAACCGGACGACGGGGTGACATGGGCGGATCATGTGGAGGATTCCGGATCGGCTTACCCCATCGCGCGATACGTGGCGCAGGGAAGTCCCGCGGAGAAGGCCGGCATCCGCGAAGGCGACCGCCTGCTGGCGATCGAAGGCCGGCCGGTGGAAACCGCGGCGCAAGCCATCGAGATCTTCTCCCGCCTGGGGTCCTGGAAGACGGCCAAGTATCACCTGGGCCGGGGCAAGACCGAGCTCGACGCCAACGTAATTCTGAGCGAGGGCGAGCCCGATCTGTCGCTATGGGCGCAGTACGCCGTGGGCGCGGTCTACATCGCCATCGGTCTGTTCGTCTACTTCCGCCGGGGAAGCGCCCGCAAGGCGCTGCACTTTTACCTGCTGTGTCTGGCCTCCTTCGTTCTTTCGACGTTCCACTACACGGGCAAGCTGAACAACTTCGACAAGGTGATTTACTGGGGCAACGTGGTGGCGGGCTCGCTGGCGCCGGCGCTGTTCCTGCACTTCGCACTCTCGTTCCCGGAAATCCCCAAGGCGATGCGGCGGCGGGGGGCGACCTTCGGCCTATACCTGCCGGCGCTGCTGCTGATCGGCGCTTACGCCGGATTCGCGACTGGAACGCTGCGCGCCTCCGCGCCGCTGATCGAAGTCCGCTGGCTGCTGGATCGCGTGTGGCTGGGACATCTGGCGGCCCTCTATCTTGCCGGCGCCGCCGTGCTTTCGCATTCCATGCTGCGCGCCGAGGATCCGATCGTGCGGCGGCAGCTCACCTGGCTGCGGAACGGCGCGCTGGTGGGTGTTCTGCCGTTCACCTTCCTGTACGTGATCCCGTACATCGCGGGCGTGGTGCCGACGCCGGCCATGAAGCTCGCCGTGCTGTCGCTGTCGCTGATCCCGATTACCTGGGCGTATGCCATCCTGCGCTATCGCCTGATGGACGTGGACATCATCTTCCAGCAGGGCTACGTTTACACGCTGGCGACGCTCAGCGTGCTGGCGATCTTCTTCGCGCTGCTGGTTGCGATGAGCCGCACCGGGGAGGTCAGCGCCACCGCGCTGGTGGCGATGCTGCTGATCGCGACGTTCGTTTTTCAGCCGATCCGGCGCTGGCTGCAGGAGCAGTTGGACCGCTATTACTTCTACAAGGGCCGCTATGACTACCGCCTGACGTTGATCGAGTTCGGGCGGGAGCTGGCGGCGCAAACCGATCTGGATCAGATGCTGGCCAGCGTCGCCGACCGCCTGATCCACACGCTGTCGATCCGCAATGTCGCGGTTTTCCTGCTGGATGAGAACGCCAACGCCTTCCGCCTGCATCTGGTGCACGGGCGGCACGGCCGGGTGGCCGATGTGCCGTATGGGCTGGACCTCAGCTTCCTGACGCCGAATCCGCAGGGGCCATACCTGTTCTTCGAGCGCACCCGCAATCCGCTTGACATCACCTCCACTGACTGGACCCCGGCGGTACGGTCCAGCATCGCGGCGCTGGAGCTGACCTACTACCTTCCCTGTTCGGTTCGCGGCCGGACGATCGCGTATCTGGGCGTCAGCCGGACGGACGACGGCGACTTCCTGTCGAGCGACGATGTGGAACTGCTGGTGACGCTGTCGGGCTATGTCGGCATCGCCATTGACAACGCCATCCTGTACCGCTCCCTGAGCCAGAAGGCCGCGCAGTTCGAGCGCCTGAAGGAGTTCAGCGAGAACATCGTGGAATCGATCAGCGTCGGTATTCTCGCCGCCGACCTGGACGACCGCGTGGAGAGCTGGAACAATCAGATCGAGCGGCTGAGCGGCATACCGCGCGAAGCGGCGATCGGACGCCGCCTGCACGACTTGTTCCCGGCGGATCTGATCGACAAGTTCGACAGCCTGCGCGGCGGCAGCGGCGTGTACAACATCTACAAGCACGTGCTGCGGCAGCCCGAGGAAACGACAGTGAACATCGCCGTGGCGCCGCTGGTTTCGAAGGACGGGGCGCAGATCGGGCGGCTGATCATCTTCGACGACGTCACCGACCGCGCGGAACTGGAGCGCCGCCTGCTGCAGGCCGACAAGCTCAGCTCCATCGGATTGCTGGCCGCGGGTGTCGCCCATGAAGTAAACACCCCGCTGGCGGTGATCTCCACCTACGCGCAGATGCTGGCCAAGCAGGTTTCTGGCGACGACCAGAAATCGAAGCTGCTGGACAAGATCGCGCGCCAGACGTTCCGCGCCAGCGAAATCGTCAATTCGCTGCTGAACTTCTCGCGCACTTCCCCCACCGAGTTCGCCGAAGTGGACCTGAACAAGGTGATCCGCGAAACGCTGAGCCTGGTGGACCACCAGTTCCAGAACGCGCGAATCCAGGTGGAGCAGGATCTCGACTCCGGACTGCCCGCCTTGAAGGGCAACGCGGGCAAGCTGCAGCAGGTGTTCCTGAATCTGGTGCTGAACGCGCGCGACGCGATGGAAAACGGCGGACGCCTCAGCGTCCGCAGTTGGACCGAAAACGGCAGCGCGAAGGTCGAGTTAAGCGACACCGGAGTGGGCATCGCGCCGGAGAATCTGGCTCGCGTCTTCGATCCGTTCTACACCACCAAGGGCGCGAAAAAGGGAACCGGGCTGGGACTTTCGGTCACCTACGGGATCGTGCGGGAACACGGCGGCGATATCGAAGTGGAAAGCGAGCCGGGACGCGGCGCGACCTTCCGCATCGAGTTTCCGATCTCGCGTTCCGCCGCCCCGCGGGCGGCTGCCGTCAACGGCAATCATCCCAAGCCGGCGGAAGTGATCGCCGCGCCGGCGGAATCGCCCTGACAGCAGGCGCAGGGCCGCACAAAGCGGCTAAGCTAAAGGAAGACGGCCACGAAAGTCCGGCCGGAACAACCAAGAATGTCCGATCGACTCCATCCCGAAGGCATCATCCCCTCTTCCGCGCGCGGCAAGATCCTGGTGATCGACGACGAATCGGAGATCCGGGAGAGCCTGGAAACCCTGCTCGAACTGGAAGGCTACCGGGTGGACCTGGCGCCGAACGCGACCGAAGGCCTCGATCGCCTGACGCGGAATGCCTATGATCTGGTCCTGTTGGACCTGATGATGCCGGACCGCTCCGGCATGGACGTGCTGGAAGACGTCCGGGCGCGCGACAACGAAACCCCCATCTTTCTGATTACCGCGTACGGCTCCATCGATGTCGCGGTGGATGCGTTGAAGCACGGCGCGACCGACTACTTCTCAAAGCCGTGGGATAACGAGAAGCTGCTGCGCGAGATCGAGCGCGTCATCGCCAAGCGCCGCCTGGAACGCGAGAACGTGCAGTTGAAGCGCGCGCTGAAACAGCGCTACAGCTTCCCGAACATTGTCGGCAAGAGCGAGCGCATGCTGCGCATCTTCGACCTGGTGACCCAGGTGGCGCCCAGCCGGGCCACGGTTCTGATCAACGGCGAAACCGGCACCGGCAAGGAGTTGATCGCCAATGCGATCCACGCTTATTCCTCGCGCGCGGACCAGCCGTTCGTTCCCTTCAACACCGGATCTGTTCCCCCGGACCTGATCGAGTCGACGCTGTTCGGGCACGTGAAAGGCGCCTTCACCTCCGCCGTCGCGTCGCGCAAGGGCTACTTCGAGGTCGCCGACCGCGGCACCATTTTCTTCGACGAAATTGGCACCATCTCCGCCGAAACGCAGGCCAAGCTGTTGCGCGTGATTCAGGAGCGCGAGTTCATCCCCGTGGGCGCCAACGATCCCGTACGCGTGGATGTCCGCATCATCGCGGCCACAAATGCCGATCTCAAGAAGCTTGTCGACGACGGCAAGTTCCGCGAGGATCTGTACTACCGGCTGAACGTGATCAACATCGCGCTGCCGCCGCTGCGTGACCGCAAGGAAGACATCCCGCTGCTGATCGAGCACTTCTTCCAGAAGTACACGCAGGAGAACAAGAAGTTTATCGGACGCCTGAAGTTCGATCCGGAAGCGATGCAGTTGTTGATGGATCACCAGTGGCCCGGCAACGTACGCGAGCTGGAAAACGCGGTGGAGCGCGCGGTTGTGCTCGCCTCCCACGATACGGTGGGCGCGGAAGTGCTCCCCGAGCACCTGCTGCATTCGAGCGGCATGGCCATCCGCCGCGATGAAACCGGCCAGTTGCCCCCGGACGCGTCGCTGTTTGAAGTGGTGGCCGATTTCGAGCGCAGCACCATCCTGGAGCAACTGGAGCGCTCCAATTGGAGCCAGACCGAGGCCGCGCTGGCGCTGCGGATTCCGCTGTCCACGCTGAATCAGAAGATCAAGCGGCTGAACATCGAAATCAAGCGCCGCGTCGCCGGCTAGTAGGGGTCGCAGCTGGCGAAGATCCGCCGCGGATTCCCGGTCAGCATGGTGTCGATCTGCTCGTCCGTCACGCCGCTCGCCCGCAGCGCCGGGAGCACGTCCTTGTGGATGTGCAGATAATTCCAATCGGGCAGCAGCCTTCGCCAGTCCTCCTCGGGCAGCCAGTCGTTGAAGCAATGCGCGTCGTGCGACAGCACCATCCGGCTCGCATGCCCCCGGCGGCACATCTCAGCCACAACGCGAACCCGGTCCTCGAACTTAAGAATGGTGCCGATGCCGAAGCGGTCCATCCCCAGGTACGAACCGTTGCGGATCAACTCTTCCAGGTAATCGAAGTCGGTGGTGTCGCCCGAATGTCCGATCACCACGCGACCGAGATCAACGCCTTCCTCCAGAAAGATCCGCTGCTGATCGAGGCCGCGGCGGGATCGCGCGTGCGTGTGGGTCGAGATCGGCACGCCGGAAACGCGATGGGCCTTGGCCACGGCCCGCAGCACACGCTCGACATCCTTGGTGAGTCCCTGCTTGTCGGTGGCGCACTTCAGGATCCCGGCATGCACTCCCGTGCCGGCGATGCCGTCGCGGATGTCGCGCAGGAACAGGTTCACCAGGAATTCCTCTCCCCCCAGAACCGTGCCAGGACCGCGCATCTGAAAGGCGAACGGCAGGTCGGCGTAGGTGTAGATGCCCGCCGCGACCACGATCCGGAGCGGCGTCCGCCGCGCCACCTGCGCGATGCGTCCCACGTTGCGCCCCAGGCCGATCGCGGTCAAGTCCACAACGGTGCGGATGCCGCTCTCGTACAGCTCGTTCAACCGATCCGCCGCCTCCTGGATCCGCTGCTCCTCATCGCCCCACGCCTCCGGATAGTTGATGTGAATCTCCGGATTCAGGATGAAGATGTGCTCGTGCATCAGCGTGGGACCCAAGTCCTCGGGCGCGACAGGTCCGGTGGCGGTGTGAACCATAGGCGAGTATTCTCTCTCACCGCGCGGGTGTCGCGTTACCATGTGAAAAGTGACCGCGCACCAGGTGAAAGAGAACGCACAGGCGTGCGGGTTCGAACTGGCCGGAATCGCGGCCGCCGTTCCTCATCCCGATTTCGGGCGTTACCGGGAATGGATCGCGCAGGGCCGCCATGGCGCCATGTCGTACCTCGGGGGCGTGCGCGGCGATCGCCGCGGCGATCCTAGGGAACTGCTGCCCTCCGCGAAGACGATCGTGTGCGTGGGCAAGCTCTACAATCCGGACGCGCCCTACTCCACGGACAGCGACACGCCCGGCGAGGGCTGGATCTCGCGCTACGCCTGGGATCGCGATTATCACTATTCCATGCGGGAGCGCCTGGAGCAGCTCGCCTGCGCGCTGCGGCGCCATGCGGAGTTCGAGTTCCAGATCTGTGTCGACACCGCGCCGCTCCTGGAACGCTCTTACGCGAGATCGGCCGGGCTGGGCTGGATCGGCAGAAACACCTGCCTGATCCACGAGCCGCTGGGCTCGTGGTTTTTCCTGGGCGAACTGATCACCTCGCTCGACCTGGAGCCCGATGCGCCGCCTCCCGATCGCTGCGGAACCTGCACGCGTTGCATCGAGGCGTGCCCCACGCGGGCCATCGACGACGGCGGCTACAGCCTGGACGCGCGCCTGTGCATCTCCTATCTGACCATCGAACTTCGCGGCGCGATCCCGGAGGAGCTCCGGCCGGCAGTGGGCGGGCACGTGTTCGGCTGCGACATCTGCCAGGACGTGTGTCCCTGGAACAGCCGCGCGCCGGTCGCCGCTGAAGCCGCCGCGCAACCCGCGGCCGCTCTCGACGAGATGGCGGCCCTGAGCCAAGCCGAATGGCGGGATCGCTTTGCGGCCACTCCCGTGGAGCGCGCCCGCTACTCCGGATTCCTGCGCAATGTCGCGGTAGCGATGGGCAACGCGCGCGATGAGCGGTTCCGCGCTCCCTTGACCAGCATGGCGCAAAACCGCGATCCGCTGGTGGCCGAACACGCGCGTTGGGCTCTGGAGCGTCTGGGTTGAGATTCGCGCTGATTCTGCTCGCCGCCTCGGCGCTCGCCCAGGACCCGCTGGAGAATGCTGGATTCCGCCATTTCTACAATCTGGAGTACGAGGCCGCCCGCGAGGAGTTCGCCCGCCAGGCAACGGCCGACCCCAAGTCCGCCGACGCCCGCAACCACGTCGCCCAGGCCATCCTGTTCGGCGAAATGTACCGCAGCGGCGCGCTCGAAAGCGAACTGGTCACCGGATCGAATCCCTTCGTACGCCGGCCCAACTTGAACCCCACCGCGGGAGATCAACTGGCCTTCGAGACCGCGATCCGGGAGTCCATGACGCTGTGCGAGGACCGCCTCCGCGCAAACCCCAACGACACCGGCGCGCTGTACGCGATGGGAGTCGCGCATGGCCTGCGCGCCACTTATAACTACCTGGTCCGGAAGGCGTGGCTGAGCTCGTTGGAAGACGCCACCAAGGCGCGCAAGCTGCACAACCGGGTGACCGAGCTCGATCCGTCCATGATCGACGCGCGAATGGTCCAGGGCGTTCACGATTACGTGGTCGGCAGCCTGCCCGCGCTGTACAAGGCGATCGGCTTCCTCGCCGGGTTCCGCGGCGATCGCGAGCGCGGCATCGCGACCCTGAAGCACGTGGGCGAACGCGGCATCCGCAACCGCTACGATGCCCAAGTCCTGCTCGCCGCCATCTATCGCCGCGAGCGCCGTCCGGCGGACGCCGTTCCGCTGGTCGAGGGACTGCTGCAGCGCTTCCCCCGCAATCCGCTCTTCCGCCTGGAACTCGCCCAGATGCATGCCGATCTCGGCGACAAAGCCAAGGCGCTGCACTATCTAGACTCCGCCGCGGAGCTCAAGAAGTCCGGCGCGGCCGGCTACCAGCGGCTCGGCGATGAAAAGCTGGCCTACCTGAAAGGCAATCTTCTGTTCTGGTATTCCGACCTGGATCCAGCCCTGGAACTGATGACCTTCGCCACCTCCCAGGCATCCAGCCTGGACCTGAACACCGGCGCGATGGCCTGGATGCGCCTGGGCCAAATCCAAGATTTGCGAGGCGAACGCGACCGGGCGAAAGACGCCTATCGCGCGGCGGTGAAGTTTGCGCCCGACTCGGAGCCGGGCGAGGAGTCGCGGAAGTATCTGCGGCGCGCCTACAAGCGCTGAACTCTACAGCCGCTCGTCGGATTCGCCCAGCTTCACCGGCACCTTCACCAGCTTCTGGTTGCGATACACGGTGACTTCGACGATATCGCCGGGACGCTTGCGCGACATGGAGCGGACGATCGCGTCGCTGCGATCCGCCGGCTTGCCGTCGATTTCGACGATGAAGTCGCCGCCAACGCCGAGCTCGACGTTGCCGATGGACACGGTGCGCCGCGCGCCCCGCAATCCCGCCGCCTCGGCCGGCGAACTGCGCGCCACTTCCTGCACCAGCAATCCCCCCTGCGACGGAAGCTCCAGGGCCTCCGCCAGGTCGCCGGCGACAAACACGGTCGAGATGCCGATCCGCGGGCGCTTGAAGCTGCGTCCGGTGCGGAAGTCCTCCAGCATCTCCTTGGCGCGACTGATCGGCATCGCGAAACCGATCCCGATGTTGGTCCCGGTGGGCCCGTAAATCGCCGTGTTCACGCCGATCACGTTGCCGCTCGAATCGAGCAGCGGACCGCCCGAGTTGCCGGAATTGATCGCCGCGTCGGTCTGCACCAGACCCTCCAGCGAACGGCCGCTCTCATCCTGAATCGTGCGGCCGGTGGCGCTCACCACGCCGGTGGTCAGCGTCCAATCCAGCCCGAACGGATTGCCGATCGCCAGCACCTTCTGCCCAACCTGCAGCTTGTCGGAGTCGCCCAGCCGCAGGAACGGGAGCTTCTTCTTCGGCGCGATGCGGATCAGCGCCAGGTCGTTGGCGCGGTCCGGCACCAGGATCTCCGCCTTGTATCGCGTTTGGTCGGGCAATGTCACTTCCACCTGGTTGGAGCCGGAGACCACATGGAAATTGGTCAGGATGCGGCCGTCCTCGCTGATGATGAAGCCGGAGCCGAGCTCGCGCATCGGCTGCACTTCGAAGAACCAGGTGCGCCGGTACACCGTGGAGGAGATGTACACCGTGGCCTCGCGGGCCATCTTATAGATCTCGATATTGTTGATTTCGTCAGCGCCCAGGCCGGCGGTGCGCGCCACTTCCGGCTCGCTCCACAGCTTGCCCACCCGTTCCAGGGGACGCCACAGCCGGGAAAAGCGATCGCCGCCCCCCGACGTAATCAACCAGAAAGCGCCGATCATCGCGGCGGCGATCACAACAATGCGAAATCTCATGCAGGCAAACTCCGGAGCTGGCGATAAACCTCGCGCGTCTGCTCGATGGTATGTTCCTTGGAGCCGGACGTGTCGATCACGTAATCCGCCAGCTTCACTTTCTCCTCAATCGGCATCTGGCGCCGGATCCGCGCCATCGCCTCTTCCCGCGTAATCCCGTCCCGATGCATTGCGCGTTCCACTTGCTGGGACTCCGGACAGGCCGCAACCACCAGCCGGTCGAAGTCGCGATAACTTCCCGTCTCTATCAGTATTGCAGCTTCATTGACGACGATGCCGTCCGGATGTTTGCTCCAGAATTCCTCGGCGATGCGCCGGCCGCGAGCCCGCACCGGAGGGTGCACCAACCGGTTCAGCGTCTCCAGCCGCTCCGGCCGGTCGAACACTTCGGCCGCCAGCTTCCTGCGGTCGATGCTGCCGTCCGGGTTCAGAATCGCCGGTCCGAACTCGTCCACCACCGAAGCGTACGCCTCCCCGCCCGGCATCAGGACCTGGTGACCCAGGTCGTCGGCCTTGATCACGCAGCAGCCCAGCCCGCGCAGCGTTTCGCCCACGAACGATTTTCCCGTCGCCAGCCCGCCGGTCAGGCCGACGCGGAGCAATGCCGCTCTCCCAGCATCACGGTGTTGGCCATCAGCATGGCGATGGTCAGCGGTCCCACGCCGCCGGGCACCGGCGTGTACGCACCGGCCACCCGCGCCACGTCCAACGGATGCACGTCGCCCACGATGGCCGAGCCTTTCTTATCGAAGTCCGCCAGCTTGCCCGCGCGCTCGGCTTCCTCGCGCGTGGATACGCGGTTGATCCCCACATCGATCACCGTCGCGCCGGGCTTCAGATACTGCTCCGTCACCATGCCCGCCCGGCCGATGGCCGCCACGAGAATGTCGGCGCGGCGGCACTCCGCCGCCAGGTCCGACGTTCGCGAGTGGCAAATGGTCACCGTGGCGTTGGCGTGCAACAGCAGCAGCGCCATCGGCTTGCCCACGATGTCGCTGCGGCCCAGCACGACAGCATTTTTGCCGCTGACCGGGATCGAGTAGCGGCGCAGCATTTCCATCACCCCCGCCGGAGTGCAGGCTCGCGGACCGGGCTGATTCGCCACCAGCCGGCCTACGTTCACCGGATGGAATCCGTCGGCGTCCTTCTCTGGCGAGACCGCGTCCAGAACGCGCCTGGCGTCCACCTGCGGCGGCAGCGGCATCTGCACCAGAATCGCGTCAATTCGCGGATTGTGGTTCAGCGCATCGATGATCTCCAGCATCTCCTCCGTGGTCACCGTGGCCGGCGGCGTGATCTTCTCGCTGTAAATGCCCAGTTCGCCGCAGGCTTTCACCTTGTTGCGGACGTAGATTTCGCTGGCCGGATCGTTTCCCGCCAGCACCACCGCCAGCCCCGGAGGCCTGCCGAGCGCGGCCATTTTCTCCACCCGCGGCTTCAGTTCAAAAAGGATCTGCTGACGGATGTGCACCCCGTCCAGGATTTGAGCCATTTCTGATCTGGAGTGTAGCAAACGCAAGGCAAGCCGAACCGCCGCGATATAATGAAAGGAATCATGGACATCTTCGACGAGATCGTCCGGCTGCGGAAGCTTGGACAAAAGTGCGCCGTCGCCACGATTGTCGAAGTGAATGGCTCCATCCCGAGCTTCGAATCCGCCAAGATCCTGGTGCGGGAAGACGGCTCCATGATCGGGACCATCGGCGGCGGCTGCGTGGAGGCCGAGGTCTGGAATGCCGCCCGCGAAGTGATTGAGACCGAGAAGCCCCGCCACCTGACCTTCACCCTGGGCCAGGACGCCGCCTACGACAACGGATTGATCTGCGGAGGCCAGTTGAATGTGTTCGTCGAGGCCGTGATTCCCCAGCCGCGCGCCATCATCTTCGGCGCGGGACACGTCTCGAAAAGCCTCTCCAAGATCGCCTCCATCGCCGGTTTCGAAACCGTTGTAGTGGATAACCGCGAGCAGTTCGCCAACAAGGAGCGCTTCCCGGAAGCCGCCGAAGTGCTGGCTGAGGAGTACGAGGACGTGTTCCCCAAACTGCTGGTGAACTCCTCCAGCTACATCGTCATCGTCACCCGCGGCCATCGCGACGATATGCGCGTGCTGCGCTGGGCCGTTACGACGCCCGCCCGCTACATCGCGATGATCGGGTCCAAGCGCAAGACCATCGCCGTGGTCAAGGAACTGGAAAAGGAAGGCTTCCCCCGCGAAGCTTTCGAGAAGATCTTCGCGCCCATGGGCTTCGAGATCGGCGCCATCACGCCCGAGGAGATCGCCGTTAGCGTGGTGGCGGAGATGATCGCCGCCCGGCGTGCTCCGGACGCGAACTGGAAGTCGCTGTCGAAGTCGATTTTCGCCGATGAGCGGCTGAAAGCCCTGCTGAAGTGACCGGAGATTCCGAACAGGTTTCCTCACGCATTGCCGGTCTGTTGCTCGCCGGGGGAGCATCCAAACGCATGGGCTCGCCCAAGGCGCTCCTGGATTTCGAAGGCGAGACCTTCCTGAAGCGGCTGATCCGAATCTATGCATCCTCGGGCCTGCGGCCGATCCTCGTGGTTCTCGGTCACAACGCGGAGGCGATCCGCCCCAGCCTTCCGGCTGACGTGGAAATCGCCGTGAATCCGGACCCGGCTCGCGGCCAGTTCTCCTCGCTGCAGACCGGACTCCAGGCGCTCCCGCGGCATTTGGACGGCGTCCTGTATCAGCCCATCGATTTTCCAGCGATCAGGGAATCGACGATGCAGGCGCTGATCCGCGCCTTTCGCCCCGGCGTCCCGTTGGTGATCCCCCGCTACCGGGGAGAACGCGGGCATCCCGTGCTGCTGGGCGCCGACGTGGTCGCGGAACTGATCGAGCTTCCTCCCACCGCTCAAGCCCGCGACATCACGCGCCGCCATTACCCCGAAGCCTTGTTCGTGGATGTCGATGACGCGGGCGTGGTCACCGATGTCGATACCGCGGAGGACTACGCCGCGCTATTGGAGCGAGCATGTCCGCGTTGACCCGCCGCCTCCTGCTGATCGCCGTGCTGGTTCTCATCGTCGTGGCCGCCGCCGCGCCCTTCCTCAGCGCCGACTACTTCCGCGGGCGCATCCAGGCTTCGCTCGAACGAGCCCTGGGACGCCAGGTTGAGCTCGGAAGCGTTCGCTTCAACGTCTTCACCGGACCTGGATTCACAGTCGAGAACGTGATCATCGCCGAGGACCCCGCCATCGGCATCGAGCCCATCGCCCGCGTGGACAGTCTGGAGGCGCGCATCAGCTTCTTCAGCCTGTTCCAGCGCGAGCTCAGCTTCGCCAGCCTCCGCTTCGTCGATCCGTCCGTGAATCTCGCGCGCACCGCCGAGGGCGTTTGGAATCTCGAAGTTCTGCTGGCGAACGCCAAAAGCTGGTCCGACCTGCCCAGCCTGCGGGTGCGCAACGGGCGCTTGAATCTCAAGCTCAACGACACCAAATCCGTTCTCTACTTCCGCGAAGTCGATATGGACCTCGAGCCCGAGTCCGAGCGGAAGCTGAATATCCGCTTCACGGGAAGCCCCGCCCGCACCGATCGCACTTCGCAGACCTTCGGCCTGGTCGCCGTGCGCGGCTCCTGGACGGCGGCGGGCAGCGAACCCGGTCAGCTCAATCTCAACGTCGAAGTCGAGCGCAGCCGCATCAACGAAGCCGTCCGGCTGATCAACGGCCAGCAGACCGGCATTACCGGGGTGTTCGCGATGCAGGCCACCCTCGCCGGACCGCTGGACGCCATCGACATCAAAGGCCAGCTTCTCGCCGCCGAGCTTCCCCGCTGGACCGCGATGCTCCCGGTGCAGCGACCCCAGTTGAATCTCCGAGGCAAGCTCAACCTTCGCGCGCAGACGCTGGAACTCGAAACCCCGCTGCGCGACAATCCCAGCGTCCCGGTGGGCCTGCGCTTCACCGCCGCCGGATACCTCGAAAATCCCGTGTGGGCCCTCTCGGCAGAGCTGCGCAACCTGCCGGGGTCCACTTTGATGGATCTCTCGCGGCGGCTGGGCGTGCCCCTGGCCCAGGAGTTGGATCTTACCGGCTCGCTCGACGGAGCTGTCGAGTATTCTTCCGAACGCGGGTGGCTGGGCATCGTCAAGGTCGCGGGAGCGGAGCTGGCGCTCGAGGGCGCGCATCCGGTGCGAGTTCCCGCCGCCGAGATCGTTATCGATTCCGGACTCGTTTCCGTTCGCCCCACGCGGCTGGAAATCGCCCGCAAGGAGCGAGTGGTGATGGCCGTAAACTATCGCCCCGCCGCCGACGCGCTGGAGTTGAATCTCGAAACCGCCGGCATGAGCGTGGAGGAATTGCAGGGCGGCTGGGGGCGGCTCCTCGGCGCTTCCGCGATTCCGGTGCTCTCGGAATGCCGGGCCGGACGCTGGAGTGGCGCGGCGAAATACACCCGCGTTCCGGGCAGCGACGGCGTCTGGACCGCTGATTTCCAACTTCGCGACGCGGAATTCCGCCCTGCCGGGATCGCCGACCCGGTCCGCCTGAAGAAAGCCGCGGGCAAGCTGAACGGCCGCCAGCTTTCGCTGTCCGATGCCGAAGGGTCCGCGGGCGAGATCGCCTTCCAGGCCCGGTATCAGTACGCCCCCGGAGCGAGCCGCCAGGACCGGCTCCAACTTTCCATCCCGCAGGCTGACATCGCCGAAATCGAGCGGCTCCTAAAGCCCTCGCTGGTCCGCGAACGCGGATTCCTGGCCCGGACCTTGGGCCTCGGCCGCAACGCGATTCCGGCGTGGCTCGACGGCCGGCAGCTCCATGCGACCATCAACATCGGCGTCCTGTCCGCGGCCGAGCACAGCGCTTCGGATCTTTCCACGCAGGTCTACTGGGACAGCGCGCAAGTTCGCCTCACCGCTCTGGAGGGCAGGATCAACGGCGCTTCCCTAAGCGGCGAAGGCTCCGCCGACCTCTCCGGCGCGGAGCCCAAGTATCAGTTCGCCGGAACCCTGAACGCCCTCCCGTTCCGCGGCGGCGAAATCGATCTGGAAGGCCGTGTGGAAGCCTCTGGCGTGGGCGCCCGCGCCTGGAGCGAACTCCGCGCCGACGGCGATTTCCGCGCCCGCCGGGTCCTGTTTGCGCCGGAACCGGAGTTCCGCTCCGCCAGCGGCTGCTTCGAGCTCAATTTCGCCGCCGCCACGCGCTGGAGATTCCCGCTGGTGGAGATTCACCAGGGCGGGGAAGTCTTCACCGGGTCCGGTGCATCGCTGCCCGATGGCCGCCTCTCGCTCGACCTGGCCAACGCGCGGCGGCAGTGGAAATTGACCGCTGCTCTGGCCGGTCCTCCCGCTTTGTGACGATTTTCCCGCTCCTGCCGTCCAAGTAAATGTCGGATAATAGGATCACAACCAACATGCAACGTTTTGCCACCCTTTTGTTCGCTTCGGCGGCGCTGGTCTGCGCGCAGACGCCCGCTCCCAAACCGGCCGCTCCGAAGGCGCAGCCCGCCAAGCCCGCCTCGAATCCCTTCCTGAAGAAGTCCGCGCTGGACAAAGCTGCGCTCGAAGCTTATCTTCGCCACCTGAACCTGTGGGTGCCCCAGGTGAGCGTCGCTATTGACGATCCCAAGCCGTCATCGCTGCCGGGTTTCCTCGAAGTCGGCGTCCACCTGTCGTTCAACCAGGCCTTCAAGGACGAGGTCTACCTGGTTTCCAAGGATGGCCAGAAGGTGATCAAGGGCACCGCGCATGACATCAACGACAGCCCCTTCCGCTCCGAGTTGAGCCGCATCAAGACCGACCTGCAGCCCAGCTTCGGCGAGCCTGGCGCGCCGGTGGTCATGGTCGTGTTCAGCGATTTCCAATGCCCGCTGTGCAAAGCCGAGGCCGAAGTGATCCGCCAGAACGTCGCCAAGACGTTCCCCAAGGATGTGCGCGTCTACTTCCGCGATTACCCTCTCGAATCCATTCATCCCTGGGCTCGCACCGCGGCCGTCGGCGGCCGCTGCGTGTTCCGCATGAGTCCGGCGGCGTTCTGGGATTACCACGATTGGATGTTCGCCAATCAGGCCGCGATCAACCCGGACAATGTCCGCGACAAAATCCTGGAGTTCGCCAAGGAACGCAAGCTCGACGCCCTGCAACTCGGCCGCTGCGTCGACTCCAAGGCCACCGACAAGGAAGTGAATGACTCCATTGCCATGGGCCGCGGCCTGCAAGTCGACGCGACGCCCACCATCTTCCTCAACGGCCGCCGCCTGGTCGGCTCCACGCCCTGGCCCAACCTGGAGCAGATCATCAAAATGGAGATCGAGTACCAGAAGCTGAACCC
>CAYOQB010000081.1:0-11600 GCA_964406035.1 uncultured Solibacteraceae bacterium
CCGGAGTTGCGGCCCAGCGATCCCGAGGCCGCGTTGCGCTCCACGAACTCCACGAAACGCCTCGCCACATCGCGGCGGCAAACCAGACCCGCGCCGATCGGCTCCCACGGACCCCAAACATCGGAGTGTTGCGTGATGCACTCCGGTCCGTGATCGCGGATTCCCAGATGCGGCAGCAATTCCTTCTTCCAGGCTGGAATGGGCTTCTGCAGCACCGCATCCGCTATTCCGCCGAACGCCCCGATCCCAGGTTCTCCCCTGGAGATTCGCAGCGCCTGTTCCAGGTAATCGGGCTCCAGGAAGTTGTCGTCGTCCACGAACACCAGCAGATCCGCTCCAGCCTCGCGAATGCCGCGGCAGCGCGCCGCCACCAGCCCCGGCGTGCTCTCGCGCACCAAGCGCAGATTCAAGCCCTTGCGGGCGCACGCCGCCGCATCCACCGGAGGGGAAGAGGCGCTGTCGACGACGATGACCTCGAAGCTCGCCGCGGCGAGCGTTTGCGAGGCCAGCGAATCGATGGCCCAGTCCAGCAGCTTCGGATCCGGGTTGTAGGTGCAGATAATCGCGCTAACCAGCGGCGATTCCGTGCCTGCCATGCTTACCGTAATTGAAGGAAGAAGCCGAACTCTACCTTGCCGAAAGTCCGGTTGAAGTTGTCGCCCGTGGGCCGGTACGCTTTAGCTTCCGCGCGAATCCCGAACCTCTGATTGATGTAGTAGCGGAGACCGCCGCCGTAATTGACGGCGAAGTTGGTGGAGCTGGGACGCTCCAGTTGCGTGGTGCGCGTTCCGGTGGCGTCGGCGAAGGTGGCGTCCACCGTTCCGCCGAAGGAGCGGACCGCGCCCAGGCCGAACACTCCGTACGGCACAATCCGGCTTTCGCGGATCGGCATCCGGATATGCACGCCGCCGTGATAGTCGGCCAGCGGCAGCGAATAGCGAAGCTCGAACGGACGTCCCGTGCCCGGGAACGTTCCCTCCTCCACGCGCCCGATCCCCGGGAAGTAGCTGAACTCGGCGTACGGCAGCAGCCACTTGTTCAACGCGTAGGTGACATTGCCTCCGCCCATCACCCGGTACCGGTCGATTCCGAAGCTGGCGCCCAGGAACCCGCCGACCTCAAAGCTGTTGGAGCGGACCACCGATGCGCTCTGCGCGAACATGGGCAACGCGGACACCGCACACAACGCCCCCATCAGGAACACCTGTCGTCTAACGGACATATGGGTCTATTGTGTTGGAACACAAGGCCCGATGTAAAGCGTTTTCCTGCGCCGAAGGCGTTTGGCTAGCGAATGTCGAGGATCTTCCGCGTTTCTTCGTTGTCGTCCATGGCGCAGCGGAAGCCCACGATGTTGCCCGCGCCCCACGGTCGCCGGAACGAAATGCGCAGGTGCTTATTGGGGTCGGAGTCCCAACTGCCGCCCCGGACCACGTGATCCTTGCCGCTCTCCGGACCCTTGGGATCCACTTTGGGCGCGCCGGCGAAGTAGTTCTCAGCGTAGAAATCCGAGACGAACTCCCACACGTTGCCCGACATGTCATACAAACCAAATGGGTTGGCGTCGAAGCTGCGGACCGGCGCGGTATACTCGTAGCGATCGTTGCCCTTTTTTCCGGTAAAGTTGGCCTTCTCCCGGCTGTTCTCGTTGTTCAGCGGCACGACCTCGTTCGGAACGCCTCCCCGCGCCGCATACTCCCACTCCGCCTCCGTCGGGAGACGCCCGCCGATCCAGCCACAGAACGCCGACGCATCCTCCCAGGACATGCTGTTCATCGGATGCGCGGTGTTGCGCCACTTGGTGTCCCACAGCGGACCTCCCGGCATCTTCGTCTTCGTGGCCTCGCTGAAGCGCTGGTAAGCCTCAACCGTGACCTCCGTCCGCCCCATCCAGAAAGGCTTGGTGAGAGTCACTTCGCGCTGCGGCTTCTCGTGACCCTCGCAGCGGTTGTCGTTCGGGACGCAGCCCATCAGGAATTTGCCCGCCGGAAGCCACACGTACTCCTGCCGGTCCCGCCGGTTCGCTTTCAGCGTCCCCAGCGTCGGACCCTCCGACTTGGTGATGATCACCGGCTTCTCCACCACCACGATCTCCGGCTTCACTTCCTCCGGCGCCAGGAAGTAGAAGGTTTGGGTCAGCTTCGGGAAGAACGACGGCGACTGCCGCTGCTGCGTTTGCTGGGCGATGGTCCGCTGTGCATCGGCGAACACGCGCAGCGGGTCCGACCCCTTCTTCTGAATCGCCTCCGCCAGCGCCCGCGTGAACAGCCCCGGCTTCTCCGTCTTCTCGATCACCTGATTGGGCTGCGCCGACGACGCGTACAGCATGTCATTGAAGTCGCCCAGTTCCATCGACCCGAGTCCCAGTCCGGACACCCCGGGGATCGCCACATCGATGCTGCGCGAGGCCTCCACCACCAGCATCTTCAGGGATGCTTTCTTCTCATCCAGCGCCACGGGCAGATTCAGGAACGAATAGGCACGGGAGGTAATGGGGCGCCGGTCCGCCGGATCGAAATCCACCGGAAGAATCAGGTTGTCGCCTTCCGCCTGCACCGCGTGACCATTGAAGTAAATCAGGCAAATGTCGCCGGGCTTCACCGTGGCCAAAAACGCGGGCAGCGTCCTCTGCGGGAAGTCCGGCAGCCGGATATCGCGCGCTACCGTGACCGCGAAACCCGCCTTCGCCAGCGCCGCCTCCAGAATCTTCATCTCCTCGGCCACCTGCGGGATCGCCGGGAGCGCCCGGTAAGTCGAATTCCCGATCAGCAGAGCGCGGCGGTTCGAGGGCTGCGTCTGGCCCGCCAGCACCGCCGCCAATAGAACGCCAAGCATCGGCACGCGAAGATTCATTGCTCGTTATTTTACATGGACGTGAATCGCGCCCGTAAGGTTGGTCGCATTCCGGAACCCTTTGCCCCCTCGCCCGTAGTTACTCCTGTATGAAGACACTTGCGCTCCTGCTTTCGCTTTCCGTGACGGCGCTCGCCGCCGATCCGTTCCTCGGAACCTGGAAGCTGAACATCGCCAAATCCTCCTGGAACCCCGGCCCCGGACCGCAGTCGCTGACCCTCAAGTGGGAATCCACCGGACCCAAGACCGTGCTCATCACCGGCGATGGCGTCACCGCCGCCGGGCGAACCAATCACTACACCTACACGGCCATCTATGACGGCAAGGAGTACCCGCCGAAGGGCGCCTGGAACTGGGACAAGGTCACCAACAATCAGGTGGACGAGTACACACGCGAGGATGTCTACTTCAAGGACGGCCGCGAGATCGGCCGCGAGCGCCGCACCGTCTCCAAGGACGGCAAAACGCTGACCTACGTCTCCAAGTTCGGGCCGGAAAACAACACCATGGTCTTCGACCGCCAGCCGTGATCCGCGGCGCGCCGCGCTATTCTTGAAGTTTCATGCACATCAAGAAGCAGCGCCTGCTGGCGCCCGGGCCTACTCCCCTGTATCCGCCCGCTGTTCACGCGATGATGGGCTCCGATATCCATCACCGCACCGCCGGTTTTCAGGCGGTCTATGACCGCGTTTTGACCGACCTGAAAACGGTCTTCGGCACCAGTCAGGACGTCCTGCCGCTGGTCGCCTCCGGGACCGGCGCGATGGAAGCCGCGGTAACCAATTGCTTCTCGCCCGGCGATCGCGTGATTGTCGCCACCGCGGGCAAGTTCGGCGAACGCTGGGCGGAAATCGCAAGAACCTACGGGCTTCAGGTCACGCTGGTCGAGCGCGCTTATGGCGAAGTGGTGCCCGCCGCCGCGGTCGCCGAGGCGCTGCACGCCCACCCGGATACGAAGGGCGTCCTGATGCAGGCCGCCGAAACTTCCACCGGCGTCGAACACCCGGTGCGGGAGATCGCCGCCGCCGTGCGTTCCACCGAAGCGATCCTGGTGATCGACGCCATCACAGGACTGGGAACCATGCCCCTCGACATTGAAGGCTGGGGCCTGGACGTGATCATCGGCGGATCGCAGAAATCGTTCATGATCCCGCCGGGACTTGCGTTCGTGACCCTCAGCGACAAGGCTTGGGACGCAGCTTCCCGCGCCCGCCTGCCGCGCTATTACTTCGATTTCGCCCGCGAGCGGAAAGCCGCCCATTCCGGCGAACCCACCTGGACTCCGGCCGTATCGCTCATCCTGGCCCTGGGCGAAGCGCTCCGCTATATCCAGACGCTGGGCATGGATCGCCTGATCGAGAACGCGCGACTGCTGGCCGCCGCCACCCGCGCTTCGATGCAGGCGCTGGGTCTCGAGCTATTCGCGAAGTCGAGCCCGTCGAGCGCGGTGACTTCCGTGCGAGCGCCCCACGGAGTGGATTCCGGTGTGCTGATCAAAGAGTTTCACAGCCGCTTCAACGCCACCATCACCAACGGCCAGGGCAGCATGAAGGGCAAGATCTTCCGGCTGGCTCACCTCGGCTACTACGATTTCCTGGAGCTGTTCGCCACCATCGCCGCCATGGAGTTGATTCTGGCGGCGCAAGGCATCCCCGTGGAGTTCGGCCGGGGAGTCGCCGCGGCGCAGGACGTCTATGCCCGCGCCGCCGGCATTCGCAGGGACTGAGATCAGGCAGCCGCGGTTCGCGATGTTTCCGATGCCTTGGCAGGCATCTTTTGCGTCGCGAAGCCGACGATCGCGCCTACCAGGCTGCCCGGCAGAATGATCTGCCAGAAGTAAACCTTGCCTGTGTTGGGATCGGGATTCGCGGCGATCGGGTAAGTCACCGCGGCCGCGATCAGCAGGCCGCACAACACGCCCAGCGGCACGGACTTCAGCTTCCGCGCCAGCAGCCCGATCAGCAATCCCGCCACCAGGCCCTTGCCGGTCGATCCCATGATGATGAACGGAAGCTCATTGCGCACCTCCGGCGTGAACCAGGCCGTCAGGCCGTCGAAAATGCCCAGCACGCCGCCGAGCAGCAGACCAAGGACAGGTTTAGACACGGGAAATCCTCCACGGGATTCTATTACAGCAGCCGCGGCTTGTCTTTACCGCCGCAACCAGAAAAACAGGAGGGTCCGCAGAACCAGGTAGGTGGCGATCAGCGCGATCCAGAGCTGATGCTTGCGCGCGAAACGGCCCGCCGCCTCCAGCGCGCTCTCGCGGTGCGCCCGCACGCGAGCGCCATCCAGGAACGCGGCAACGTCCCGCGCCATCGCCTCCGCCGAGGCATACCGCGCATCGGGGGACGGCTGCGTTGCGTGCGCGATGATCGAACGCAGCGGAGCCCGCGGGCCCGGCGCCATCTCGCGCAACAGCATCCCCAGCGAATAGATGTCGGATGCCGGGGTCACCTCCGGCTCCGGCGCCTGAAATCCGGGCGTGCCCGCGCGCGGCGCGCCCGAATGCGCTTCCGCCGCGACGCCCCAATCGAGCACCAGCACTTCTCCGAAGCGCCCGATCATGATGTTCTCCGGTTTCAGATCGCGATGCACGATGCCGCGCGAGTGCGCGAACGCCACGGCATCGCACACCCGCAGGAACACTCGCAGAGCCTCGTTCAGTTCCAGCGGCACGCGGTGCAGCGGTTCGCCCTCCACCAGCTTCATCACATAAAACAGCCGCCCGTCCGGCAGCGTTCCCGAGTCGTGAACCGGAACGATGCCGGGATGCTCCAGTTGGGCGACGATCCTCGATTCCGCGTGCGCGCTGCCGTCGATCACCTTCAGCGCCACCCTCCGGTCCAGCACCGAGTCGTGCACCGCGTACACCGCGCCCATGCCGCCGCGGCCCAGCGGTTCCAGCAGCGTGTACCGGGTATTCGACAGGTCCGGCGCGTCAAAGGCATCGCGCAGCCGCCGCAGCGCCGGATCGGGCAGGAAGCTCATTCGAAGCTGGCTCCGAGAATGGAACGCGCCTCGGAACGGAATTCCGCGTCCGTGGCGGTCATCTCCCGCAGCCGCTCCAGCACCAGCCGCCGGAACTCGCGCCGCGCGAACGCCAGGTGATTGGTCACCGTGGTCACCGGAAGCCGATGCCCGGCCCCGATGCTCGCGTAGCTGACGCCTTCCGCGGGGTCCAGGTCGTATTCGCGAAAGATCTCGAAACACACCTGCTTGCCGCGAGCCTCGCACAGGCAGCGCAGATCTTCCACCGAAAGCGAGAACACGCTGCGCACCCATTCCCGGTGAAACAGGGCGTCCAGGTCGGTGTTGGGCGCCGCCGGATGCTCCATCAGCTCGCCTTCAGCGGTCTGAAAGTCGAGCGAAAGCAGCGTCGCGTTTCCGCCGCGCTTCTGGCGGGACGCGGCCTTGAACTCGTTCGCCGCGAAGCCGTCCAGACAGGTGCGCAGAAACGTGCGGAACGCGGCCTTCGCCGGATCATAGGATCGGAAGAAGTCCTTCTCGATCGCACGCGCGAAGAAAGCCTGCGTCAGATCCGCGGCCGCATCCGGGTCCAGCTTCCATTTCAGCCGCGAGTACTTATACACCGGCTTCCAGTAAGCCGACACCAGCGTTTCCCAGGCGCGGCGGCGCTCCTCGCCGTCAACGCTGGCGATGCGCGCCACTGTCGATCGCCGGGTTGTGGGAAAGTTGCTCATCCCGCCGGCGCGCCGGCAGCCGCGCGGACGGTCAGCGCGGCCAGCAGGTCCTCGATCTCACGGTTGACCTCGGCCGGCTTCTCCCGCATCCCCAAGTGACCGCAGCCTTCGAGCATCCGCACCCGGTCCGGGCGCAACCGCGCCAGCAGACCGCGTGCGCCTTCCGGCGGCAGGATGGCGTTCGCCGCGCCCCAGAATGCCAGGAACGGCGGGAAGCGATCCGGACGTTCCGCCGTATCGAGTGACGCAAAAGAATCGAAGCAAGCCAGGTTGCGATATAGCGATCGCATCTGGCCCGGCCGGTTCCACAGCTCATGGATGTGCGCGGCGAACTTGGGCTCAATCGCCGCGCCGGGTCCGAACTGCTGCGCGAGCGCGGCGTCCGTCTGCTCCCGCGTCATTCGGCCTTCGAAGCCCGCGACGAACTGCTCACGCGCTTCGGGGTTGCCGCGGAAGCCAAAATAGGCGTCCTTCAGCGGCCCGGCGCACAGCGTGGTCTCGGTGGCGATGTTGAACACGATCAGGGCTCGCACCTTTTCCGGGTGCTGCAGCGTGTAATTCACCGCCATCGCCCCGCCGATGCAGTGTCCGATCAGGACCACCGGCGCGAGGTCGAGTTCGTTGACGATGAGCTCCACCTCGCGGGTGTACAGCGGGAGCGTGTAATCGATGTCCGGTTTGTCGGAGTTGCCGTAGCCGAGATGATCGACAACGATGACGCGATGGGTCCGGGCGAAGTGGCTCACCTGATGGTCCCAGATGCGATGGTCGTTGCCGCCGTTGTGGAGGAACAGCAGCGGCTCGCCGGCGCCTTGTTCTTCAAACCAGATCTGGTGTCCGAGGAACTCGAGGTACGGCATGCCAGGATTGTATCGCCGCGAGTCAGCGAAGTGAAGTGCCGCCGATGCCGCCTTTGCCCCCGCCCCCGTCGGTGCCAGGCACCACCTGGCACCGATTTTGCGCGACGCTCGGCTTAACCAATTCTTCTTTCAACGGGTTAAGCGGATTTCCGCGAGTGAGCAAAGTGAGCCTGAAGCCCAACCCCCCACATTTTCCCAGCCAACCCAGCCCCCGCCTCGCAACCGCCGCCGCGCGAGCTGCAATTCAACCACTTAGCCTGAATCGCAGAGGCGCTCAAAAACGGGTCAACTCCAAAGGGGGTACCTTTCCGCCCCGCGGTTTTCCACAACCCAACCAATAGCACCTAAACCACTTACCTCCGAAATCGCCCCAACCTCGGTGCCAGGCACCACCAGGCACCGATTCGCTTCACACGCTCAGATGCTCCGGACCCCCATCTGCATCAGGTCATCCACCCGCATCGTCTCCTTCACCACAAACGGCTCCCCGTACTTCACGCCGATCAGGTTCCCGTAAAACCGCGCGATCGCCGCGTGCCGCTCGCGGATCTCCTTCTCCTCCGGGAACAACTCCGACACCTCGCCCCCATATTGCGAGCGATAGCACAGCAACGCCTCCATTCTCCGCTCGAACTGCCGCGTGATGTCCGTAACGAACGACGGCTTCACGTTCGCGTACATCGTCGAGTACACCACCTTCATCGGGCGATGCGGCTCGGTTTCCGGATCCATCTTGCGAATGCCCGCAAGATAGCAGGCCTCATACCCGATCTCCGCCGTCTTGTAGTGATCCGGATGCCGACCCTCCCAGTAGGGCAGAATCACCACGCGAGGCCGCAGCCTCCGGATGTCCGCCACGATCGTCATCCGCACCGCGATGGTGTTGTCGATCCGCGCATCGGGGAACCGGCGATTGCCGCGCCAGGCAAGCAACATCTTCGTCGCCGCCTCGCCCGCCTCCTGCAGCCGCAGTTCGGGCGTCCCGCGCGTGCCCATTTCCCCGGCAGCGAGATCCAGCACGCCGGTGCGATAGCCGAGCTCAGCCATGCGGATCAGCGTTCCCCCGCACGTTTGCTCCACATCGTCTGGATGCGCCGCGATCGCCAGCACGTCCAGCGGCCGGATCTCCGGCGGGTCCAGGCTGAGTTGCGAGTTAACTGTCACCATTCCTGAATTGGATACCTTTCGCGAGCCCGCGGCAGCAATTTGGTGATCAGCGCGCCCGCCGCGAAGCCGCCGATATGCGCGAACCAGGCTACGCCGCCGCGAGTCGCCTCATCCGCGACGCTGCCGATCCCGCCCGCCAGTTGCACCACCAGCCAGTACACCAGCAGCACCGCAGCCGGAAGCTCCACGAAGCTGATAAAGATGAAGAACACCAGCGTCACAATAGGCGTTCGTGGGAAGCGGATCAGATAGCCGCCCATCACCCCCGAAATCGCCCCGCTCGCGCCGATCATCGGCACCGTGGAGTACGGATTCGCCAGCACCTGTCCCAGCGACGCGGCCAGACCGCACACCAGGTAGTACAGCAGATAGCGCCCCGAGCCCATCGCATCCTCGACATTGCGCCCGAACACCCACAAAAACCACATGTTGCCCAGAATGTGCCCGATGCCGCCATGCAGAAACATGGACGTCAGCAAAGTGGTGTAGCGAAGCTGATCCGGGATCACGCCGTACTGCAGCACGAACGCGTTCGCCGCGCGCACCGGCAGCGAGAACTGGTAGATGAATATCGCGATGTTGATTGCAATCAGCACCGCCGTCACCACCGGCGTGGAGTAGACCGGGCGGATGGATTTCAGCGGGATCATGCGGCAGTCGCGGCTTCGAGGTCAGAATAGCAAACGGACGCCGGCTCGCCGCGCGCGCGGGGCCACGTCCGAATGTGCGAACCTGCGATAGGACTGCTTGCGCGCCGTATGACTGACCCAACTCCGCCCACCGTCGTCATCGTCGGCCGCCCCAACGTCGGCAAATCCACTCTGTTCAACGCCATCATCGGCCAGCGCCGGTCCATCGTCGGCGACGAACCCGGCATCACCCGCGACCGCATTCACGGCAAGGCCGAACATCGCCGCCGCCCCTTCGAGCTGATCGACACCGGCGGCATCATCCCCAATGACGAGGAGATGATCCCCTCCAACATCCTGAAACAGGCCCGTTTCGCCCTCGATCAGGCGGCGCAGGTGATCTTCGTGCTCGACGGGCGCGGCGAAATCACCGGCACGGACCGCGAACTTGCCAAAATCCTGCGCAAGATCGGCAAGCCGGTCACTCTGGCGGTCAACAAAATCGACGTGCCCAAGCGGGAGGTGCTGGCGCACGAGTTCCACCGGCTCGGCTTCCCGGATGTTTTCCCGGTCTCGGCCGAGCATCGCGTCGGCATCGATGACCTGCTCAGCCATGTCACCGCGGGATTCCCCGCCAGAGAGGAACCCGAAGAAGCCGCGGAGCCCGCGCCCGCCCCCAAGCGCCCCATCCGCATCGCCATCATCGGCCGCCCCAACGTCGGCAAATCGACGCTTTTGAACGCCCTGGTCGGCGAGGAGCGCTCCATCGTTTCGCCCATCGCCGGCACCACCCGCGATGCGGTCGATGAAACCGTCGACCACGGCGGCGCGCAATTCACCTTCGTCGACACCGCCGGCATCCGCCGCAAGGGCAAAACGAAGCTGATGGCGGAAAAGCTCAGCGTGGTGATGGCCCGCAAGCACATCGAATCCTCGCACGTGGTTCTGATGGTGCTCGACGCCACCGAAGGCGTGCTCGGCGCGGACGCCACCATCGCTGGTTACGCCCATGAAGAAGGCCGCGGCGTCATCCTGGTCGTCAACAAATGGGATGCCGTGCGCGGCGCCAGCAAGAAAACCTTCACCCAGCAGATTAAAGACGAACTGAAGTTCCTCGACTACGCACCCATCCTGTTCGTCTCCGCCAAGCAGGCTCGCGGCACCGGCGACATCTTCGGCAAGATCGCCGAAGTGTATCAATCCGCGTCCAAGCGCGTCACCACCGGCGAGCTGAACCGCTTCGTCGCCAGCCTGGAATTCGACGTGGACATCAAGATCTACTACATCACGCAGGCCTCGGTGCGCCCGCCCACCTTTGTCGTGTTCACCGACAAGTCCCGCAACATGCACTTCTCCACGGAGCGCTTCCTCATCAATCGCCTGCGGCGCCAGTTCGGCTTTGAGGGCACGCCGGTGGTCATTCGCACCAAACGCCGCTGATCCGCCTTCCTACCCTCCGGCTGCCATCGACAATAGGGTTTCGCAGCCGTTACACTGAGGAATGATGAATTTACTGATGGCCGCCGCCGCTGTCGCCGCCTCGCTGTCGCAGGCGCCGCAGCCCCTGATCAGTTCCAGCAAGGACGCGATCCTGAAGCCCGAGCTGACGAAAGTGGACTGGAACCGCGTGATGCGCGATTCCAGCATGTTCCTGGCCGTCCAGCACGGCTTCCGCCTGGGACAGCAGCCCTTCACACGCCGCGAGCTGAAAGGCAAGTTCTGGCCCGACTACGTCGAGTCCGTCCAGGGCTTGCGGCGCTGGCGGGACGGCGATTCCGGGTTCATCAACTACTTCGGCCATCCCATGCAGGGCGGCGTCACCAATTTCATCGTCACCCAGAACGATCCCCGCGGCCGCAAGCTCGAATTCGAGCCAAAGAATCCGGAGTACTGGCGTAGCCGCCTGCGCGCCACCGGCTTCACCGCCGTCTACAGCACCCAGTTCGAGCTCGGCCCCGTCAGCGAGGCATCCATCGGCAACGTGGGAGGCCGCAACTTCCCCAACTCGCTCGGCTATGTGGACCTGGTGATCACGCCCGCCGCCGGCATGGTCTTCCAGGTCGCCGAGGACATCGTCGACAAGTACTTCATCAAATGGGTGGAGTCGAAAACCACCATCCGGCCCATCGTGATTCTGACCCGCGGCTTCTTCAATCCCACCCGGACGTTCGCCAACGCTATGCGTTTCCGCTGGCCCTGGCATCGCGAAACGCGGCCCAGCCCCACGGATCTGCTGCGGGCCCGGCGCGACGCGCAGCGAATGTACGATCCTGGGTTCTGAACCGCGCGATGGAAATCGAAGCTCTCCACCCCGGCATGTCCGAGCTGTTCCCACGCGATGCCGCGCCGGAGCGGATTGCGTCCGGATACACCTGGGCCGAAGGTCC
>CAYOQB010000081.1:11700-21295 GCA_964406035.1 uncultured Solibacteraceae bacterium
CACGCGATGCCGCGCCGGAGCGGATTGCGTCCGGATACACCTGGGCCGAAGGTCCGGTGTGGGACCACCGCCAAAGCCGGCTGCTGTTCTCCGACATCCCGGCCAACGCTATCTGGCAGTGGTCCGCGCAATCCGGCGCGAGCCTGTTCCTGCAGCCCAGCGGCTACACCGGCACCGAGCCCTTCCGCGGCCGCGAACCCGGCTCCAATGGCCTGACCTTTGACCCGGACGGCCGCCTGGTGATGTGCCAGCACGGCGACCGGCGCGTCGCCCGTCTCGCCCCCGACGGCACTTTCGAGACCTTGATCGACAGTTACCAAGGCAAGCGCCTGAACAGCCCCAACGACCTCGTCTACCGGAGCAACGGCGACCTGTATTTCACTGACCCCGCCTACGGCCTGCCCGATACCTTCGACGACCCCGCCCGCGAGCTCGGATTCTGCGGCGTCTATCGTCTGGACACCGACGGTGAACTGCACGCGGTCTGCCTGGAGCTCAGCCGTCCCAACGGGCTCGCGTTTTCGCCGGACGAGAAAACTTTGTACGTCGCCAACTCGGATCCGGATCGCGCCCTCTGGCGCGCCTACGACGTTCTGCCGGACGGCGGCCTCGCCAACCCGCGCGTGTTCTATGACGCCACTCCCCTGGCCGGCAAAGCGAAAGGGCTGCCCGACGGGCTGAAGGTGGACCGTTCCGGCAACATCATCGCCACCGGTCCTGGCGGGATCTTCGTGTTCTCGCCGAACGCCCGGCTGCTGGGCCGCATCCACCATCCGCACGCGATCGCCAACGTCGCGCTCGGTCCCGGCTACCTCTATCTCACGGCTACGTCCGAGGTCTGGCGCGTTCCGCTCACCGGCTGAGAGGGTCCGCTGGCCGGCCAAACTACTCCCGCTGGTCCGCGATTCGTTGCGATTAGACAACAACGCCTCTAATTTATAGAAATGCTTCGTCCGCTCGCCTTCTGGGGCGCCCTCGCGCTCTGCTCCATCCCGGCCTTCAGCCAGCAGTCCGGAACCATCCGGGGAACCGTCAAACTCGAGCGCAACGGCGATCCGCTGCACCACGCCACTGTGTACCTCGTTGAGGTGCGCCGCAGCGCCGAAAGCAACGAGGAAGGCGTCTACGAATTCCGCGATCTCGCTCCCGGAAAGTACACCGTCGTCGCGCACCTGCACCCTTTCAGCGATGAGCGCAAAACCGTGGAGGTCGCCGCCGGCGGCGCCGGTACCGCCGATTTCGCCATGCGCATCGCCGCCATCCATGAGGAAGTGAACGTCACTTCGCGCGGCGTGGAGCAGTTGGGCTTGGAGAGCTTCCAGACCGTGCAGTCAATCGAGCAATTGGACCTGCTGCCGCGCACTTCCACTGGCCTGGGCGAGACGCTGGAAGGGCTGACGGGCGTCGCCAAGCGCAGCTTCGGTCCCGGTTCCTCGCGCCCGGTGATCCGCGGCTTTGACGGCGACCGCGTGCTGATTATGCAGGACGGCCTGCCCACCGGCACCCTGTCCTCGCAGTCCGGCGATCACGGCGAGCCGTTCGATTCGAGCGCCGTGGAGCGCATCGAGATCGTGCGCGGACCGGCCACTCTCCTGTGGGGCACCAATGCTCTCGGCGGCGTGGTCAACGTGATCACCGGCCAGATTCCCACGGACCTGGAGCCTCGCGACGACGTCCACGGGTTCCTCAGCACCAACGCCGGCTCCACCAACGGGCAGTTCGGCGGCTCGGGCGGCGTCGATTTCGGACTCGGCAAGTGGATGTTCGCCGCCGCCGGCGGCGGGCTTCGCACCGGCGACTACGGCACGCCCATCGGCAACGTCTTCAACTCCGGCAGCCGCCTGCAGTACGGCAACGGATCCGTCGCCCGCTACGGCGAAAAGGCCTTCTTCAACTTCAACTTCGGCATGTGGGACGGCCGCTACGGCATCCCGTTCCCCGCCGAGGAGCGTTTCGAGGAACCCGGCGACACCATCGACTGGCGGCGCTACAACGGCCGCTTCACCGGGGGCTTCAAGAACATCAATAGCTACCTGGATCGCCTGACCGTGCAGCTCAACTACAGTGACTGGCTGCATCGCGAGCTGGAAGGACCGGAAGTCGGAACCGAGTTCTTCAACAAGATCTTCTCCTACCGCGCCGTGGTGGACCAGAAAAAGCGCGGACGCTGGTCCGGCAGCTTCGGCGTCTCCGGACTGCGCCGCGATTACGAAACGATCGGCGAGGAATCGCTGGCGCCCCCCACCATCCAGAACAATTTCGCCGCCTTCGGTCTGCAGGAGTTCGACTTTGAGCGGTTCAAGCTGCAGTTCGGCGGGCGTGTGGAGAACAATCGCTTCCGGCCCAACGGCGGCGATGTCCGCGACCGCAGCTTCACCGGGTTCTCAGGGTCCGCCGGCATCAACACCCGGCTGTGGACCGGAGGCTCGTTCGTGGCCACCTACTCGCATTCCTACCGCGCCCCGGCCATCGAGGAGTTGTACAACTTCGGACCCCACCCCGGCAACCTCGCGTTCGAGATCGGCAATCAGAACCTGCGCCGCGAACGCGGCGACGGAGTCGAGCTTTCGCTGCGCCAGAACAACTCCCGCTTCCGCGGCGAACTCAACTTCTTCTACTACGGGCTGAAGGACTTCATCTATCTCGCGCCCACCGGCGAAGTGGAAGACGACCTGTTCGTGGCCGATTATCTTCAGGGCGACGCCCGCTACCTGGGTGCCGAGGCTCGCGCCGATTTCCGCCTGCATCGCACCCTGTGGCTGAACGCGGGCTTCGACATGGTTCGCGCCGAATTGCGCGCGGATTCCACTCCGCTGCCCCGCATCCCGCCGCTGCGCGGCCGGCTCGGCTTCGACTGGCGCTGGAAGGGCTTCGGCATCAACCCCTACTTCCAGTTCCAGGACCGCCAGGATCGCGTGTTCCTGACCGAGACGGAGACGCCCGGAGCGGCGGTGTTCCACCTGAACGCTTCCTACACCTGGGCCAGCAGGCACCTGCTGCACGCCTTCAACGTGCTGTGGTTCAACGCGACGGATCGCCTGTACTTCAACCACACCTCGTTCATCAAGGGCTTCGCGCCGGAGATCGGCCGCGGGGCTCGGGTGTCGTACACGATGCGGTTCTTCTAAGAACCGTTATTCCCCCTGTCGGTGCCTGGTGGTGCCAGGCGAGCTTCGCCCGCCGGGCACCGCACAAGTGCTTTCCTCTGTGCGTGTTAAACCCGATCCGGCCCAGTTCCGAATAGTACCCCCAGTCGGACTTGGGACGTTTTTCGACCGCCGCTCCGATCGCGGAAATAGGCTAGATTGTGGGCTTTTGGGGCACCAATTCGCTCGAAGCTCAGAGGCCCGGGACGCGTCGAACGGAAACGGGGGGCAGTTGGCCAGGCCGCACTTTCGCACACTCTCAATCCTGCCGGTAAGCCCCTGATCAACATACAGTTATCCACAGGTCACGCCGCAATCGGTGCCTGGTGGTGCCAGGCACCGATCTTGCTGGAAGAACCGGATGTCACGCGCGACCCGCATTTTTATTCGCACCCGATTCAACACGTTAAGCGACCCCGCCCGCGCCCAACGCGCCCACGTATGCGATAAAGAGTCCGAAGCGCGACGGGCTGGCCAGCCTGCTTCTTAAGTCGGGATCGGTCCCGCAATAAAGCAGCAAGCGCCCCGGGTCCCCCACAAAGGACCCGGAGGCGCGAATCCCAAGAAAAAACACAGATCGCCCAGGCCGTAGTGTGTCCGGACGCTTACTTCGCCCGCAACATGCCCGCCAACTCCTCGTACAAATCCGTGGCGATGAAGTCCACGCCCGCATCGATCGCCGCTCGCCAGCGCTGCCGCGCCGCCTCCAGCGATCCAAAGTTATATCCCTGCCCCATCCCGTTTACCGATCCCTCCGAATGCCCGTTCAGCGTGTAGAAGCGGAGCCACAGCCCGTTGCGATGCGCATGATCCACGAACTCCTTCAGCCGCTTCGCATCCGCCGCGGTCCATTCCCCGGCCTTCGGCGGACCGCCTTCTTCGATCGCGCCCCACGGCAGGTTCCACCACCGCCGGAAGTTCGTGGCGCGCTCCGTCATCAGCTCGCGCGGCCTCGCGCCCCAGACTTCCTTCTTCACCGTTCGCACCGAACCGAATACCAGCAGCGGGTCCCCTCGATCGAACTGATCGTCCTGCGCCAGCACCAGCACCGGCTTGAAGTCCATGGGCATCACCCGGTCCCCGCGCCGCGCGGTGGTGATCCAGCTCCGGTACTCGCTCAGCGTCTCCAGAATCGCGTCGATGTGCCCCGGCTCGTTCGTTTTCAGATCCAGGTTCAGCACGATCACCGGCCAGCGCGATCGGTCCCCCGACCGCAGCTCCCGCTCCACCACCGGCCGAATCTTCTCGAAGAAATACTCGCGAAGGTGCGGTTCCTGCCCCGTGAACGGCTCGCCGTGCGAGACGATCGACTTCGGCAGGTCGCCGCCGGTGTACCACACCAGATCCTGCTCGATCGCAATCGGAACGCCGCAGCGCAGCGCGCGATCGATGCGGTCCCAGTAGCGTTCCTGATAGGGGTAAGCGTTGTGAGCATCCAGCAGCACCCGCGTTCCGGGAAACTGCGCGCATGCGGGCAGACAGAGAACGGCCGCGATTTTCAGCAAGCGCATGAGTCTCTCATTGTAGACGCGGGTCAGCGGCAGTCGCCCGGCTGGCGCGCGCGCAACACCATCAATTCGGTTACAAAGAATTGCCCCGCGAACTGCGCGGCGAAGCCGTCCTCTGCCTTGTCCCGGCGGAAACCGAACACTTCCAGATAAACGCTGCCCGATGGCCCCGCGTGCTCGTGATATCCGGTCTCCAGCCGCACCAGCGTCTCCGCGCGAGCCCGCACCCACAGCACATCCTTCGAACCGCACGGCTGGAACGTATTCTGCCGCGGATGAAACACGTAGAATCCGCGGAACAGCTCCGCCTGAGAGCTGACCACCGCGTCCGACCCCGCCATCACCCGCCGCATGCCCACACCGTTCGCGGGGGTCGCGTACACCGCCCGGCGCCCGGACGGTTCGCGGCGCGTGAAATAGATCTGATCGCCTTCCGGCGCCCATTCCGCCGCCGCGCCGAACACGTCCGTGCCGGTAACCGGGCGGCGCGTCTTCGACTTCAGATCCACCAGGAACACGCCGCTCAGCAGCTCCATCTCATCGGCGGGAGCGCCCTTCGGCGTCTCGCGATAGTAGGCGCTGAGCAGCGCGACATCCGGATTCCGCGGATGCAGCCGGATGCGATCGCTCGACATCCACTGCAACTCGGCGCCGTAAACCTCCGCGAGCGGAATCGAGCGCACCAGCCGGCCTTCCAGCGAGATCCACATCAGCGTCTTCTCATCCATTGCCAGGACGGATTTGCCGTCCGGCGTCCAGCCGTGCAGCGTGTCGATCTTCCCGGTCCACAGCGGCGCGGCGTCCTTCGGCGACCGCGGGTCCAGCACCCAGATCTGCCACTTGCTGTCCGCCAGCTCCAGATATGCGATGCGCGATGAGTCCGGCGAAATCTTCGGGGATCGCGCCAGACCCACGCGCAGATCGGTGTTGCGCCGCGCCTCCGCGTCATAGCGCACGATGGCGCGGTTCGTTCCCGGCTCGTCCCGTGTGTACACCAGCCATTTCGAATCGGAGGAGAGGCAGGGCTCATAGGTGCGGCGCGATTCCACAACACGCGAGGCGATCCCCGCCCGGTACATCAGCCGTCCGGACGCATCCATGTACGCCATTGCCGCCGGAAGTGCCGGCGCGCTCAGCAGGGCGATGCAGGTGATTCGCGCTATCATAGGCAGTCATTTTGATTGTAGGCAGGTGTACTCGATGAAAGTCCTCGTGCTCGGCGGCGCTGGAAGCGTCGGCAAGCTGATTTTGCGGGAGGCGCTGGCGCAGGGGCACCAGGTGACCGCGCTGGTGCGGAATTCGGCCAAGCTCGCTGATGTGCGTCACGACAACCTCACCGTGATGCCCGGCGACGCGCTCGATCCGCGCGTCCTCCAGCGCATCTCGATCGGCTTCGACGCGGTGATCTACTCGCTGGGCGCCAAGCCCGGCAAGCTCACCACGCTGTTCTCCGATTCCACGCGCGTCCTGCTGGAGGTGATGAAGCAGAACTCCATCCGCCGCCTGGTGGCCATCACCGGCATCGGCGCGGGCGACAGCAAGGGTCACGGCGGTTTCCTCTACGACAAGATCGTCTATCCGTTCTTCACCAGGCCGCTTTATGAAGACAAGGATCGGATGGAACAACTCATCCGGGACAGCGGCGTGGAGTGGGTGATCGTGCGGCCCGCCTCGTTTCAGGACGGCCCGGCCACCGGAAACATCCGCGCCGAAACCGAATTGGAAGGCGTGACGATCTCTAAGATCTCCCGCGCCGATGTCGCGAAGTTCGTGGTGGAACAGCTCACTTCGGATCGCTTCCTGCGCCGGACGCCGTTGATCGGCTACTGATCGGCGAACCGCACATCGCCGCCGAGCCGGATCAGCGAGTGCTTCTGGAACTCCGGCCGCTTCTCCGGAAAATCCGTCCGGTAGTGTCCGCCGCGGCTTTCCTCCCGGGCCAGCGCGCACAGCGAAATCAGGCGGGCCACCTCATGCATGTTACGAAGCTCGTACTGGTGCCGCCCCGGCTGGTCGATCTTCTGCATCCGCGCGCCCTCCAGCGCGGCGATCGCCGTCCGCAGTGATTCCGCGGAGCGCAACAACCCGGCGTGATCCCATGCCAGGCGGCGCAGCTCTTCCTCGCGCATCGACGGGAAGCAGGCTTCGCCGGGCGGCGAAGCGTCACTCGCCGCGCGATCCGCCGCCTCCCGCATCGCGCGTCCCGCGCGCCTGCCGAAAACCACGCCCTCCAGCAGCGAATTGCTGGCCAGCCGGTTCGCGCCGTGAACTCCGGTGCACGCCACTTCGCCCGCGGCAAACAGCCGCGGCACGCTGGTGCGGCCCTGCAAATCCGTCCACACGCCGCCCATCGCGTAGTGCGCCGCCGGCAGCACCGGAATCAGGTCCCGCGCGATGTCCACGCCGAAGCGGCCGCAGGTTTCGCTGATCCGCGGGAAATGGCTGTGCACGCGATCCGCATCCAGGTGCCGCAGATCCAGGAACACGTGCGGCACGGCGACGCCGCGCAGCTCGCTCATGATGGCGCGCGACACCACATCGCGCGGCGCCAGTTCGGCCTGCGGATGGTAGCGCTGGACAAAGCGTTCCCCAGCCGCGTTGCGCAGGTACGCGCCCTCGCCGCGCAGCGCCTCCGAAAGCAGGAATCGCGGCGCGCCTTCCACGTGCAGCGCCGTCGGATGAAACTGCACGAACTCGATGTCGCTGATCTCCGCGCCGGCACGGTACGCGGTCGCCACGCCATCGCCGGTCGCGACATCGGGGTTCGTCGTGTCCAGATACACGCGGCCCAACCCTCCCGTAGCCAGCAGCACCGCGCGAGCGCGGATATGCACCTCGCCACGCGACCGCTCGTCATAGGCCACTGCGCCCGCGGCTTCGCCGTCCGCCAGCAACAGATCCGTGATGGAGGAGAAACTGTGAAACTCGATGTTGGCGTACGTGCGAGCCTGCTCCAGGAGCGTTCGCGCGATCTCCTGCCCCGTGGAATCGCCGCGCGCGTGCAGGATGCGGCTGCGGCTGTGCGCCCCTTCCCGGCCGAACATCAGGCGGCCGTCTTCGCGATCGAAAGCCGCGCCCCACTCGATCAGCTCCTGAATGGCGTGCGTGCCTTCCTCCACCAGCACCCGCACGGCCGCCGGATCGCACAACCCGTCGCCCGCGTCCAGAGTGTCCTGCTCATGCAGTTCCACTTCGTCGTCATCGTTCAACGCGGCCGCGATGCCGCCCTGCGCGTATTCCGACGAGCTCTCCCGCAGGCGGTCCTTCGCGACCACCATCACGGTTCCGGCCTCGGCCAGCTCGATCGCGGCCCGCAGCCCGGCGACACCCGCTCCCACCACCAGAAAATCAGGGGTCACAACGCCTCATGGTACAGGACCAACGATGCTGGCATTACAACGCATGGTACAAAAAATGATATGCCTTCCTTCGCCGTGGACACCGCACGGCACCGCTACGAAGCCATTGTGGAGCATGGAATCCTGCGCCGCGCCGCGGATTTCCTGCCGGCGTCGCACGGCCGCATCTTCGTGATCACAACGCGGGATGTGTGGCATTTGCACGGGGGAAAGCTCGCGGGCGCGCTGGAAGGACGCGAGTATCAGGTTCTGTATTTTCCGGGTGGCGAATCCAACAAGCGCCTGCGCGAAGTGGAAACATTCTGCGAGGAGATGGCCCGCCGCGGCGGCGACCGCTCCAGCCTGGTGATCGCCTTCGGCGGCGGTATCGTCACTGATCTCGCCGGCTTCACCGCCGCCATCTTCATGCGCGGCATTCCCGTGCTGCAGATTCCGACCACGCTGCTGGCGCAGGTGGACGCCGCCGTGGGCGGCAAAACCGGCGTCAACCTCGATTCAGGCAAGAATCTTGCCGGCAGCTTCCATCAACCAGTTGCCGTGCTAATCGATCCCACCGTGCTGGACACGCTGAGCGACCGCGAGTACCGCGCCGGGCTCGCCGAGGTGTTGAAGTGCGGCGTGATTCGCGATGCCGCGCTCTTCGAAACCATGTCCGAAGGCTTCGTGGATGTGCTTTCCCGGCAGCATCCGCACCTGACGGAAAGCATCATCGCCGCCGCCGTGCGCATCAAATGCGAAGTGGTCAGCGCCGACGAGCGGGAAAGCGGGTTACGGCGAGTTCTGAATTTTGGGCACACGCTGGGTCATGCGCTGGAAGCCGAAACCGGTTACGTCCGCTTCCTGCACGGCGAGGCCGTGTGGTTCGGAATGCTGGCGGCGTCGCGCCTCGCGGTGCTCACCGGGCATCTGCCCGAAAACTTGTTTGAGCGCATTGCGCAGGCGATCCGGCACTACGGCCCGATCCCGCCGCTCGACGGGATCTCCGCGGAATCGCTCGCGGCGCGCATCCTGCACGACAAGAAAACTATCCAGGGCAAGGTGCATTTCGTACTGCCGGTGCACATCGGCGAAACCACCGTGGCGTCCGGCTTGCCGGAGGATCAGATTCTGAGCGCCGCGCGATTCGCGCTGCAGGCGGATGCATGGCAGTGAAGGGCACGGTCCCCGAAGGGATCACCGACGAACAGCAGGCCGCGCGCTGGGTGCGGAGCATGTTCGGCGGCATCGCGGAACGTTATGACCTGCTGAACCACCTGCTTTCGTTCAACATGGACAAGCGCTGGCGGGCTCGCGCCGTGCGCCGCGTCACCCCCATCCTGGACCGCCCGGACGCCCTGGTGCTCGACCTCTGCTGCGGCACCGGCGACGTGATGATCGCCCTGGAGCAGCGCCGCAACGCGCCGGTGCTCGGCAGCGATTTCTGCCATCCGATGCTGACCGAAGCGCGAAAAAAGCTGGATGCGCGCCGCTTCCGGTCGCCTCTCTTCGAGGCCGACGCGCTGCGCCTGCCCCTGCGCGATGCCTCGCTCGATCTGATCACGGTAGCCTTCGGGTTCCGCAATTTCGCCAACTACCGGCACGG
>CAYOQB010000081.1:21395-23837 GCA_964406035.1 uncultured Solibacteraceae bacterium
AGTTCTCGCAACCCACCAACCGTCCGTTCGCCGCGATGTACAACCTGTTCTCGCGACGCGTGCTTCCGTTTGTCGGCGGGCTGATCTCCGGATCGCGGCAGGCGTATTCGTATCTGCCGGAATCCATCCGCAAATTTCCCGGCGCGGAGGCGCTGGCAGCCGAGATGAAGGACGCCGGCTTCGCTCGCGTCGAGTTCGAGCGCATGACGGGAGGCAGCGTCGCGCTGCACCTCGGCTATAAGTGAGCTTCCTCCCGCGCGAACCGCGTTAGCCGCCCCACCGTACCTGCGATGTCCTCGTCCGTGGTGTTCGGATGGATGGTGCACACGCGCAGCACCGTGCGCCCGTTCAAAACGGTCGTGATCACCAGCGCGAAGCCATCGGCCAGCATGCGATCCGCCACGCGCACATGCAGCGCGTCATCGCCTTGGCGAAAGCGAAAACAAAGGATCGCCATTTGCGCCGGCAGCACGATCTCCCATTCCGGCAGTTCGCGCAGCCTGCGTTCGAATTCCTCGGCGATCTGAAACCCGCGGTCCACGGCCTGGCGGAACGCGTTCAACCCGAACGTCTGCACCGAGAGCCACAGCTTCAGCGCGCGGAAGCCGCGCGTCAACTGGATGCCGCGATCGCAGAAGTTCACTTCCTCCTCGTCGCGGTGGATCAGCTTCAGATACTCGGCTCGCTGATCGAAGGCGGCGCGCAGCAGCGCCGCATCGCGAACCAGCACGCAGCCGCACTCAATCGTCTGGAACAGCCATTTATGGGGGTCTAGCGACAGCGAATCCGCCTCGCCGATGCCGTCCAGCAGCGCGCGGCCGCGATCCGAGATCACCGCGGCCGCGCCGTAAGCCCCGTCCACGTGCATCCACAAGCCGTGCTCCCGGCAGAATGCCGCCAAGTCCCGCAGCGGGTCGATCGCGCCGGTGTTGGTAGTGCCCGCGTTCGCAATCAGAGCGAACGGCCGAAGGCCCGCTTCGCGATCCGCCATCACCTGCCGCCACAGGGCCTCCACGAAAATCCGGAAGTCCGCGCCACTCGGGATCACGCGGATCTGGTCCGCGCCGAAGCCGAGAATCCGCAAGCCTTTGCCGACCGAAGAATGGGTCTGGTCCGAAAGGTACACAGCCGCGCCGGAGATCCGGTCGCCGAGCTTGGCGTGGCGCGCCACCGCCAGCGCGGTGAGGTTCGCCATCGATCCGCCGGAAACAAACAACCCGCCTGCCTTCTCCGGGAATCCACACCAGCCGCGGATCCAGTCGATCACGTTCAGCTCCAGAGCCGCGGGCGCGGAGCCTCCCATCCAGGAGCCGGAGAAGGTGTTGAACCCCGCCGCCAGTGCGTCTCCCATCACGCTGGCGAAGTTCGCCGGACCGGGCACGAAGGCGAAAAATCGCGGATGCTGCAGGTACAACTGGCTGGAGAACACGTCGCGCGACAGCCGCTCGATCAATTCGCCCGGTTCCGAGCCCTCGAGCGGCGCGGGATCGCTGTGGATGCGCCGGAGTTCCGCCGGCGAGCCCTTGTAACCCGCCGCCTTGTCCCGCAGCCCCGCCCAGTGATCCACCAGCAGATCCACCACACGATATCCGAAGGCGCGCATCTGCTCGCGCGAAAGTTCCAGCAGGGCCATGTTTGTGTCAGTGCGACGCCGCGCCGTCCAGCGCCGCTTCCAGCTCTTCCTTGTTGAGTGTAGTGCTGATGAACAGCTCCTGGCGTGCGCCCGCACTCAGCGCGATCGCTTTCCAGCCGTTCGTGGTGGGCACCGTGACGCGCACGCGGACCTCGCCCTTGGCGTCCCGCACCGGCCGGATCACGCCGGGAATCACGGAGCGTATCGACCGCGGATTCTCCTCCAGCAGGCGCTGCAGCAGATCCCGCACGCCGTCGATGATGCTGTGCTCCACCTTCAGCTTGCCTTGCACCTTGCGCAGTTTCATGGCGCTCTACTTGAACCGCTTGCGGTACTGGAAGAATAACCCAATCGCGCCGGTTTCCTCGCGCACCGCCAGGACGCTCCATTCGCGATTCAGGTCCCATTGCACGCGAATATTCTGCTCTTGCGTCCGCGTCAGGTTGGTGATGTAAGTGATGGTGATGTCCTTGGAAACCTGCTGCTCCACGGTCAGGCGCGCCTGCGGCAGTGTTTCCACGCCGGTCATCTGCGGGTCGATCTTCACGCGGCTGACCCCGAAGAACCGCTCCAGCCGCCCGCTGACCTGCGACGCGAGCGCTTCGCTCAACACCGAAACCGCGCCCAGTTGATTCGGCGCGCCGCCGCCCACCGGCGTGGCAATGCGATTCCCGGTCACGTTCGGATCGCGCCCCACCGCCAGCAGCGCGATGATCTCGCTGGTCTGCAGCGGCGGGTCCGAGCGGTAGGTGACGTCCACCTTGCTGGGCGATCCGCGGAACGAAATGTTCACCGTGATGCCGCGCGCC